>CAZFIS010000001.1:0-79622 GCA_964519125.1 uncultured Gemmatimonadaceae bacterium
TCCATCAAACTCTGGAGCGGGGAGTGAGACCATGACCCGGAAGCTACCCACCGTCCAGCCCCCCGCCGCAGCGAAGAAGGACGACAGCCAACTCCGGCAGAAGCAGATGCTCGCCCACCACTTCGATCGCCTGGCCCACGCGCCCGAGACCGGGGAGAAGAGCGCCTATACCTTCGTGCCGGGCAACCTCACCGAGCTCCTCCTGAGCTTCGACCTCCTCCCGGTCCTCCCCGAGATCAATGCGCTGCAGTCCGCGATGCGGGGCAAGTCCCGGGAGTACATCCAGGTGGCGGAGAAGCTGGGACACTCCGAGGACGTCTGCACCTACGTGAAGTGCGACGTGGGAATGATGAAGTCCGGCAACATCGGGCCGACCGGGCAGCGGCTCCCGGACCCCTCCGTCCTCCTCCTCTCCTACACCGGCTGCTTCACGTTCATGAAGTGGTTCGAGATCCTCCGGCAGGAGTACGACAGCCCGGTGGTCATGCTGCACGTGCCCTATCAGAGCGACGGGGTGGTCACCCCGGAGATGCGGGACTACGTGGTGACCCAGCTGCGCGACACCGTCATCCCCACCCTGGAGAGAGTGTCGGGCAAGGCCTACGACGAGGACCGGCTGAAGGAGCTCCTGACCCGCTCCGCCCAGGCCGAAGACGACCTGGTGTGGGTCTTCGAGTCGGCGAAGAACCGCCCCTCACCGATCGACGCCTACTTCGGCGGCGTCTACTACATCGGACCGATCTTCAGCGCCTTCCGTGGCACCCAGGACGCGGTGGACTACTACCACCTCCTGCGTGAGGAGGTGCAGGCGAGGATCGACGAGGGGCTGGGTCCCGTCACCCCGGGAGGCACGCTGGAGGAGGAGCGCTACCGGGTGGTTGTGGAAGGCCCGCCCAACTGGACGAGCTTCCGCGACTTCTGGAAGATGTTCAGCGACGAGGGCGCGGTGGTGGTGGCGTCGACCTACGTGAAGGTCGGCGGCGTCTACGACTTCGGCTTCCGCCACGACCCCGACCATCCCCTGGAGACGCTGGCCGATTACTGCCTCGGCTGCTACACGAACCACAACCTCCCCAGCCGGGTGTCCATGCTCTCCAGGCACATCCAGGACTACCAGGCGGACGGATTCCTCATCAACTCGATCAAGAGCTGCAACTCCTTCAGCGCGGGGCAGCTCATGATCCTGAGGGAGGTCGAGAAGCGGACCGGGCGTCCGGGAGGTTTCATCGAAAGCGACCTGGTCGATCCCCGCTACTTCTCGCACGCCAACATCAAGACCCGCCTGGAATCGTACTTCCAGATGCTCGAGCAGAAGCGGGTAGGAGGGGCAGCATGAGGTACTCCGTCGGCATCGACCTGGGCTCCACCACCACCAAGGCCATCATCCTCGGCGAGGACGGCGAGATCCTCGGACGGGGCATCACCAACAGCCGGAGCAGCTACAAGGTGGCCTGCGACGTGGCGCTGAGCGAAGCGCTCATCGATGCCCGCTTCGGGCTCATCTCGGGAGAGATGGATCGGGCCGGCGTGGCGGACGACGAGAAGCGGCAAGCCCTCACCGGCCTCGAGCGGGGGCTCCGCAAGGAGCAGTACCGCCACCACCTCGCCCAGTTGGAGGAGACGATCCACGGCCTCGTCGACAAGGGCGACGGGGCGACCGGATCCGACGTGGCCGAGGCGGTGGACGACATCCTCGGGACGATGATCGAGGAGGTCTCGGAGCTGTACCGCGACGACAGCGAGCGCAAGAGCGACTTCTTCCGTGACCTGTCCGGCGGACGATACCTCGCCCTGGCCGAGGAGCGGACCGCACGGGACGGCGTGGATTTCGACCGGATGGTCGGGCTCTTCGACAAGGCCATCCTGGTGGTGGAGAACCTGCCACCCGTCCCGGGAGCGTTCCGGGAGCACATGGAGTCCGCGCTCGCGGGGCTGCCCGATCCTCCGCCCTCGCTGGCCGCGGCCTTCGAGGCGGCGACGCGGGTGGAGATGGAGGAGGCCTCCAGCGTGGGGACGGGGTACGGCCGCCAGACCCTCCCGTTCCCCAAGGAGATGATCCGCTCCGAGATCCTGTGCCACGGGCTCGGCGCCCACCACATGTTTCCCGGCACCCGAACCGTCCTGGACATCGGCGGACAGGACACCAAGGCCATCCAGGTGGATGCGGAGGGGATCGTCACTTCCTTCCAGATGAACGACCGTTGCGCCGCCGGGTGCGGGCGGTACCTCGGCTACATCGCCGACGAGATGAACGTGGGCGTCCATGAGCTCGGACCGCTGGCCAAGACCGGGAGCCGCACCGTGCGCATCAACTCGACCTGCACAGTCTTCGCAGGAGCCGAGCTTCGGGAGCGGCTTTCCCTCGGGGAGCGGCGGGAGGACATCCTGCTCGGGCTGCACCGGGCCATCATCCTTCGGGCCCTCTCGCTGTTGGCTCGGTCGGGAGGGGTGGAAGACGAGTTCACCTTCACCGGGGGCGTGGCAAAGAATCTCGCGGCTGTGGAGGCGTTGACGCAGCTCGTCACCGAGAACTACGGGGAGCTCACCATCAACATCTCTCCGGACAGCATCTACACCGGTGCCCTGGGGGCCGCCCTCTTCGCCCGGCGTGAGGAGGGCAGGTCCGCGGACAAGGAGGCGAATGCCGCATGAGCCAGATAGCATCCGACCGGCTCCTCGTGGCCGGAATCGACGTGGGCACGTCGGCCATCAAAGTGGTCTTCGCGGAGGACGAGGGAGAGGCCGGGGCCCGGATCCTGCTCAAGCAGCGGGAGCGAATCCGGCGGCGGGACCCCCAGCAGGTCGTCTCCCTGTTCTTCGATGCCTGCCTGGCCGAGGCCGGGCTGGAGCGGGAGGCCTTCGACTACATCGCCACCAGCGGCGAGGGGGAGATGGCACCGTTCCGCACCGGGCACTTCTACGGGATGACCACCCACGCGCGAGGAGGGCTCTTCCTGGACCCGGAGGCCCGCGCCGTCCTGGACATCGGAGCGCTGCACGCCCGGGCGATCCTCATGGACGACCGTGCCAAAGTCCTGGGTAACCGCATGACGAGCCAGTGCGCCTCGGGCTCCGGACAATTCCTGGAGAACATCTGCCGGTACCTGGGGATCACGATCGAGGAGATCGGTCCCCTCTCCCTCCAGGCGGACAAACCCGAGCCGTGCTCGTCCATCTGCGCCGTGCTGGCGGAGACCGACGTCATCAACATGGTGTCGAGGGGGATCTCCACGGCCAACATCATCAAGGGGATCCACCAGTCCATGGCGGGGCGGTACCTGAAGCTCGTCTCCTCGGTCGGAGCGCGGGGGGTCGTCCTCGTGACCGGTGGACTTTCGGGGGACCCGGGGCTCCTCACGGCCCTGAGGGAAGGGGCCGAGGAGTCGGGACTGGACGTGGAGATCCGCACGCACCCGGATTCGGTACTCGCCGGAGCCCTGGGAGCCGCCCTCTGGGGCGCGTTCCGGGCCCGTAAGCTCGCCGCCAGCGGGGTGGCGTTCTAGGGAGACGTTCCCGTCGGCACCGCCCTGCCGGCGATGTCGGCATTCCAGGAAGGAGATTCGAGATGGAGCGCACGAGGGAAGAGGATCTGGAGGTGCGGGTGCGGAGCCTCGCTCCCGCGGACCTGGGCGCGGTCGTCGCCATAGACGAGAAGAACACGGGACGCCGGCGGGACGAGTACCTCAAGCTCAAGTTCCGTGAGAACCTGTCGGAGACGGGAATCCGGATGTCCCTGGCGGCGGAGGTGGACGGGGTCCTGTGCGGGTTTCTCCTCGCCAGGGTGTACTACGGGGAGTTCGGCAGGATGGAGCCGGCGGCGGTGCTCGACACCATCGCCGTCCACCCGGAGTTCCACGGCCGCGGCGTGGGTGCGGCCTTGTTGGCCCAGTTACGGACCAACCTCGCCGGGGTCGGCGTGAGCCGCGTGCAGACCGAAGTGAGTTGGGCCGACGCCGCCCTCCTGGGGTTCTTCCGCAGAGAGGGGTTCACCCTGTCCGATCGTCTCTGCCTCGAGCTGGACCCGAGGCAGCGGCTGGAGGAGGCCGAAGAGCTCTCGTGATCCACAACAAGAGCACGCGGTATGCCCTGTACGCCGCGGTCGAGATGGCATCAGCGCCCTCGGACACCTTCGTGACCGCCTCCGAGGTGGCCGATCGCTACCGGATTCCCTCCACCGTTCTGGCCAAGGTGTTCCAGCAGCTCGTCCGAGCGGGGATCGCCCTGGGTACGCGGGGCTCGGGAGGGGGCTACCAGCTCGCTCAGGACCCGTCCCAGCTCACCATGCTGGACATCATCCAGGTGTTCGAGCCCACCCCCACGGTGGGAGCGTGCCTCCTCCAGGAGCTGGAGGATCTCGCTTGCCCGACGCCCGGGACCTGTCGGATCCGGAGGGTCTTCGACGAGGTGCAGGAGCAGGTCCGGAGCACCTACGCCTCCATCACCCTGCAGACGCTCGCATGGGGTGGAAGGATGCCGGGCCTGGTGGAGATCGGTGAGCGGCGGACCAAGGAGCACTCCGGAGGGGGCGCGGGAGCGTAGAACGCGGGCTCCCCGGAGACGACCCACCCTCGCTCAGCGACCGGTCGCGTCTCCCTTCCCGTACCCGAGCACTTCGTGTGTCTGCCCGTCCAGCCTGCGGGAGAGGAGGAAGACGGTGCGCCCGTCCTTGTCGCGTCGTGCCCACAGCGACGCTTCCTCCCCATCGGGTCCGCTTCGGCTGTGCTCCGCCTCGACCTCGTAACCGGCGTCCTCCAGGGCTTTACGGAAGGAGGCGACCCGCTCGCCGGGCGTGGCGTCGTCCTCCCACGCGACCGCACCCAGCGCCGCGTCCGGCGTGGTCACCGAGAAGAGGGGACGACCGGAGTCGGGCATGCCTTCCGGGCGCAGGACCCACCCGGGTGCTCCCCGGCTGCTCGAGCCGACACCGAGCTCGACCGTTCCGTCGTCGCCGTGGATGACGAGCTGTCCACCGCCGGCTCCCCGGATGAGGTCGATCCGGGTGCGTCCGTCGTCGGAGTCGATCGTGAGCGTGCCACCCGTCGAGCTCTTCACCAGGTCGAAGCGGACGTGCCCGTCCTTCGAGTTCACGACGAGCGAGCCGCCGTTCTTTCCCCGGGTGAGGTCGACGCGCACGTCCCCGTCGCCGGAGTGGATGGTCGTCGAGCTCGCCTCGTCGTGGTGCGCGGCGCCCGACACGGCCTGAATCGCGTCCGGCAGATCCAGTTGTCGGCCCACCACGTTCTGCACGAGCGCCTGCGACGGATCGCCGGGCGCGAGTCCCTGCAGGAACGCCAGTCCGGCGTCCGGATCGAGCGCGACCAGGCGTGCGCTCCGGTCGAGGCGGGACACCATCCGGGCGATGTCGGCGCCCGACGAGGCCCTCAGCTCGTGGGCCACGTGCCTGACGCGGGATGCGACGCGGATCATCCCATACCCGACCCCCACCGCTCCCACGAGCATCAGCATGCCGACGCTCACGCCAAGCCACCCCAGGGGCGACAGACCTCTGGGCCCGGTCTTTCCAGTCAGGGCACGCTCGTATTCGTCGTACATGGCGCTCCTCCCGTTCCCGTCTTCCATGGACCCGCCGTCGGATCGACCGGGGCTCATCGAAACACTACGGAAGAAGGGCCCCGAAGGTTTTGGCGGGCGGCGGGTCTCCCGGGCCGGGAGGTCTGACCCGGGGGGAGCTCGCGCTACCGTCCCCCTCGCTTGATGATCGCCTGCTGGATCTCGATGTACTGGTCGCAGGCGTTGGCCATCTGGTTCGGGTCGACGTTCACCTTGCGGGGATAATCGCCGACATGGCGGAGGAGTGCCCGGGCCCGCTCGAACTTCGGGAGCGTCGCTTTGGCCGTCGCGAGCGTCTGCGGCCGCTGCTCGGCGATCGCACTCTGATAGATGGCGTACGCCTGCCAGAAGGCGAGCTGGCGCTGCATGTCCGCGCTCAGGTTGGGCAGGCTCGCGGCGGCCACGATCCCCGGCATGGCGGCGTCGTACTGGTTCTTCCTGACGTGGTTGTTGTAGGCGTCCGCGAAGATCACGTTCGCCGCTTGATCGGCGCTCTCCGGGTGTGCGGCCGCCAACGGCTGGAGCACGTTCACCGCGTCGTGGAGGCGGCCGGCCTGGACGAGCCAGCTCCCCTGCTTGAGCGTGGAGTTCGTGTCCAACGAGTCCAGCTTCCGGACCGTATCCAGCACGGCGATCGCCTGCTCGAGCCGCCCGTTCTCGTGCAGCGCGTCGGCGTACACCGACCAGATCTGCGCCTCGCCGGAGTGGGCTCGGACGGCTCGCGCTCCGAGCGACACGGCCTTGGCGGACTCGCCCAGCTTGTCGTACGCGATGATCGCGTTGCTGAGGAGCGAGGCCGAGGTCGAGTCGCCTCTGGCCGCGAAGACCTTCTCCGCGGCGCCGACGGCTTCGCGGTAGTGTGTCGTGGCCTTCGCGCTGTCCGTCGCCGCGGCGCTGCTGTCTGCGCCGTTGGCCGCCTGCTCCGACTTCAGGGCAGCGTTGAACGCGAAGCCCGCGTACTGCTCGAGCAAATCGACGTTGGTCGAATCGACCTTGAGCCCCACCTCGATGATCTGCATCGCACCCTCCGGGTCGCCGGCCTTGGCGAGGTCGTACGCGATCTTCATCCGGACGGTGGCGTCCCCGGGGTTCAGGTCGAGGTATCTCTGGTAGTATTGGCGCGCCTGCTCGTCCCTACCCAGCTTCACGGAGATGTAGCCGGCCAGCGAGAGGGCGTTCCCGTGGTTCGGCTCCCGGGCCAGGATTCGCTCGAGCTCGGCCATGGCATCGTCGTACTTGTCCTGCCGGAAGAGCACGTCGGCGCGCGTGTAGCGTGCGCCGATCGCGTCCGGGTTGAGCCTGATCGCCCGGTCGCAGTTCTCCATGGCGTTCGCCCAGTCCCTGCTCTGAGCATAGGAGCCGCAGAACTGGGCTGCGCGGATCTGGTCGACGTAGGTGTGGAAGGCGTCGAAGACATACCGCGCCGCAGCGTTCGCGTCCTTCTCACCGAATCTCTTGGGCTCGACCTTGAACGCCTCGCCGCTGGCGACGTCGTAGAAGGTAGCCTGGACCAGTTCCGTATTCCCTCCCTCGTCGCGGTAGTCCGAGCACAGCGCTACCTCCGCGTGCATCCTCGCGGCGAGCTGCCGTGTCCGGACGCAGTCGAGGTCCCTCATCTTCAGATGGAAGCGCTTGAGGGCGTTCTTGAGATCCTTCTCCTCGACCGGCGCGTTCGTGGCGAGCGTGTTGACGAGATCACGGAGTTTCTCGGCGGCGTCCCTCCCGAAACGATCGTCCGCGCCCTGCATCGGTTGGAAGGGAGGGATGAGCACGTGATACCGCCTGCCGACGTTCGTGCTGACGTCCTGGGCTCGGAGGGGGGCGACGCCCGTCATCGCGAGCGTGATTGCGGCGACCGCAGAGAGCATGAGCTCGAGCTTTCCGACCATGATCGTGGTCTCCCGGAAGGGTCTCGGCTTTCGAATCGCGCCGCGAGGGCGCGAAGTTCGGCTCGTACGCTACTACCAGATTGTACGACGCGAGTCGTCGCATCTTACACGGAAAGCTGGGGAAAGGCCGCGACGCAGTCCAGCGATCTGCTAGCTCGCCGGCCGATCGATGACGGCGATGCGGCCGTCCTCCTGGGCGACGAGGAGCTCCGAGCCGCGTACGGCGAGGCCGACGGGATGCGAGACGTGCGGCAGCACGTAGGCTGCGTTCACGGTCTTCTCCTGGAGGTCGACGACCAGAAGCGTGGAGTACGCGGCGCTCACGGCGTAGAGACGTCCGTCCGTGACCGCTGCGCCCGTCACCACATACTCCGCCAGGGACCGATCCGGACCCGAGAGCGCCATCCCCGACGCGAGCCGTGGCTCGAACTCGGACGAAAGCAGCAGGTCTTCGCGAGCGAATCGTGACACGACGAGCTGTGGATGTCTCGGGTTGGGAATGCCGACCGTGATCAACTCGCGAGCCGCCGGATCGAAGGCGAGCGACAGCACATACATCTGGTGGGCGCGCACCGTCTGGAAGCGACCGAGTGCCAACTCCCTCATCTCGCCGTCGGTGGCGAGGAAGTGACGCCATTCGGCGCGCTCGTCGGCACGAGGATCTGGAACGAGGAGCGCGTAACTCTTGTTCGTGGACAGGACGGCCAGGGTATCGCCCCCGAGGAATGCCGCTCCGGCCAGGGGGGTGAGGTCGACGCTGAACCCGGGGTCCAGCACCACCCGGTGCACCGTGCGCGTGAGCGTGCTGTCCAGCAGGTATACGCCGTACCGATCGGTGACCGCGAGGAAGCCGCCCGTCGCAGCGTCGTGGGCGAGTCCGCTCAGGTTTCCCACGAGCGGCACTCCGATGCGCTCCCATCGGATCACCGGGAGCGACGGCAGCTCCGCGAGCGGCCCGTGCGCGGGATCCGGATCGGCCGCGGCCGGGTCGGGAACCGGAACCGACCAGGCTCCGCGCAACGACACGTAGGGCGGCTGCAACTCCTCGAACGACCACACCCAGTGCCGAGGGTTCAGCGAGAGCCGGACGGGATCGCCCTGGCCGATGAACGGAGGAGGGCCCGTCGACACGAACGCCTGGAGAGCGTTGGCGGCGACCACGACCATGAACAGCCCCATCGCGAAGCGGCTCACGCGGCTGGGCGGGCGGATGCCGCCGGCGGGAGCGAGCTGGCGCAGGAACAGGAGCAGCACCCCGATCACGGCCAGCACCGTGACGTGGATGACCCACGCCCAGACGTAGGTGTGGATGCCGAAGATGGCAGTGCTGAACCCCTGTCCGACGTCCCGAGCCAGGTGGAGCGCAGAATGGCGTATCGCCATGAACGTGCCCCAGGTGCCCAGCAGAACCGCCATCCCGAGATAGCGTGGGCGCGCCCCATAGCGGATCACGAAGAGCCCCGTGAGCGCGATCAGAACCATGGACGTCCGCTCGGCCCAGCAGAGGATGCACGGTGAGTCGCCGTGCACCACCCCCAGCAGGACGGCGGCCGTGACGGGGCCGCCCACGAGTACGATCACGATCCAGGCCAGGATGGCCCGCAGCCGATCCTCGGAAAGCGGCATCAGAGGTTCACCCCCGGGACCAGCGATCCATGCGTGCCGATGAGGAACAGCAACGCCATGAGCACACAGCTGACGATGAGCAGCGTGAAGGCGAGGCGCTCACGCTCGGGCCGCCGCCAGACGAGCCACGCGGCCCAGAGGATGATGACGAAGTTCAGGAACTCCATGGCCGCCCGGGGGAAGTGGACTCACTGCGCGCCGACGCGCCGGCTGACGGCCGGATCGCGTCGCGCTCGTTCGGGAGGGCCGCCTGCAACTTCGATCCGGGGAGCAGGGGTGTCAAATGACGGAAGCCCAGTCGGTCCGCGGTCTGCGAGAGCATCGCGCGTCGGGGCCTCAACCCCCCCCCTTCTTCCCGTTGCCGGCCGCGCTCTTGTCCGGATAGGCCGGGGCAGGGGGGACGGGATTGGGGTGCGCCCGCATCTCCTCCCGGAGCTCCTCGATGGCGGCCAGGAGTTGGGCATCGTGCCCCGCGAAGGTCTGATGGGGGGCGTTATCCACCCGGATGTCGGGGTCCACGCCGTGACCCTCGATGAGCCACTGCCCCTCGGGGCCGTACACGCCCATCTCCGCCGCGGACGCGATCCCGCCGTCGACCAACACGTTGTCGAAGCTGAGCCAGATCTCTCCACCCCAGGTGCGGGTCCCGAGCAGCTTCCCCAGGCCGAGGCGTCGGAATCCGGCGCTGAAGGCCTCTCCGTCCGACGCGGTGTGCTCGTTGATGAGCGCGATCATCGGACCCCGCATGGCCTCCTGCATGTTCCATCTCGGCGCCTCTTTGCGGGCCTTGAAGTACATCCAGGCACGGCGCATGAGCTTCTCGAGAATCCAGCTGTCGATGTTTCCTCCCCGGTTGTTGCGCACGTCGACGATGAGGGCGTGCCGGTCGAACACGGGGTAGAACTGTCGCTCCCACGCGGCGATGTCGGAGGACCCCATGGCACGCAGGTGTACGTAGCCGATCGAGTCATGGCTCAGGCTGTCGACCTCGAGCCGCCGCGTGTACTCCCATTCGTCGTAGCGCAGGTCGGCGGCCTGGCTCTCGCTGATCGGCGACACGATGGCCTCGCGCTCGGTGCCGCCGCCGGCGGGCCGGATGGTCAGTAGCGTCTGCTTGCCGGTCTTGCGCCGAAGGAGCGAGCGATAGTCCGGCACCGAGAGCGTGGGCACGCCATCGACGGCGAGAATCACGTCTCCGTTGTGCACGTCGACGCCAGGGCGGGCGAGGGGCGAGATCTGGCCGGGGATGTCCGGATCGGCGCGGTAGACGTGCGCAACCCGGTACCCGCCGGCCTTCGGATCCCGCTGGAGCCGGGCTCCGAGCGCGGCCACCTGAATCGTGTCCTGTCCCGGTCGATGGTCACCACCCCGCACGAAGGTATGGAGCGCGGAAAGCTCCGCGACCATCTGTCCGATCACGTCGGACAGCTCCTCCCGATCGGTGACGCGACGCGCCAGCGGCAGGTACTTCCGCTCCATGGCCGGCCAGTCGACACCCTGCATTCCCGGGTCGTAGAAGTAGTCCCGATGCAGCCGCCACGCCTCCCGGAACATCTCCATGTACTCCTGCCGCGGGTCGATCTGCAGCATCCAACCGCCCAGGTCGACCTCGTGCTCGGCCAGCTTCGCGGGTGGCTTGGCGCCTGCGTCGAATACGTACAGGTCGTGGCCCTTCCGGACGAGCAGCTTGTGCGCGTCCGCGGAGAGCTCGTAAGCCTCAACGCCCTCCACCACGGTCGCGGGTTTGGGCTCGTGGTTCGTGATCTCGAGAGCCTCGAGGGATATGGACCGCTGGGAGCCGTCGTGGCGTGAGAGCCAGTACAACGTTCCGTCTCCGGCCGAAAGGTCACGGTAGTTCCCGGGAGGAACCGGGACCTCCTCCAGTCGACCCTGGATGCCCTCGAGCTGGATGGGGACCCGGGGCGGCGCCGAGGTCGAATCGGCTCCGTTCTGCTCCTTGCGGCCGGCCCTCGCGCTCGACCCCGTGTCGTGGTTGCGCGCCCTCTTCGACGTGGGCTCCAGTTCGTCGTCGGGCCGGAAGGGAAAGCGCGCACCAGGCTCCAGGGCGAGCGCGTAGACCTTCGTGGTCCGCGTGAAATACGGCTCCGGCTGTCGCGCCCCCCAGGGCGATCCGACCGAGGAGACGAAGTGCCGATCGGACAGCAGGTAGAGCCACGTTCCGTCCCTGCTCCAGGCCGGAGAGTAGCTCGCATAGCGATCCGTGGTCACGGGCGTCGTCGAGCCCGAGTCCACGCCGTAGAGCACGATCCGCTCGAATCCGTTCTGGAGCGGCTCCACGTAGGCGAGCCATCGTGAGTCGGGTGACCAGGCGAGGTCCGAGAAGTCCCCGTAGTCCGAGTGGGCCACCTCCTTGGAGTGACCCGAAGACGTGTCCAGGATCCACAAACGGTGGTCCTTGTCGTAGTGTGCGATCCAACGTCCGTCCGGCGAGGGGATCGCGTCCCAGCGCATGATCGTGCCGTCGTCGGTGAGCTGCCTGGGCCGCCCGACCCCGTTGGCCGGGAGCTTCCAGATCTCGACCTCGCCGGTGGAATCGGACAGCGCCACCAGCGAGTCCCCACCCGGAGTGAAGCGGGCGCGACGGTAGCGCACGCTGTTCGTGCGCGTGGCCTCCACGAAGCGCCCCTGTCCGGTCGGTGCGACGAAGAGTTGGCCGCGGGCCGTGAGGACCACCCGATCGCCCGAGGGAGACAGGTGCATGTCCGTCAGGTAGTCCATGGGGTCGTGGGCCCAGTGCTGCCTGAGCTGTCCGAAGTCGGAAGCGAGGCGAATCGGGACGACGCTGTCCTCTCCGGTCGACAGGTCCAGAAGCCTGAGGTCGGCGCCGTATTGGTAGACGACGCGACCGTCCGACGACGACGGCGACTCCAGGTTGTAGACCTTGTGATGGGTGAGCTCCTTCGCGTCTCCACCCGATTCGTCTATGGACCAGAGGTTCATGACCCCGTCCCGGTCCGACGCGAACACGACTCGACCTTGCCACAGCATCGGGTCCTTGCTGGTGCCCGCATAGTCGGCCGTGAGCGGCGTGGCCTCCGCGGTGCCGGTCACGTACTTCCACAACTGCTGCACGCTACCCCCCTCGTAGCGGTCCGTGTGACTCCCCTGGAACGGGAGGCGCGTGAAGTAGAGGACCTTGCCCGAAGGGTCGTAGACGCCATCGGAGGCCTGAGCGAGGGGCAGCACCGTACGCTCGTGGGTCACGGTGTCGAGGGCCACGAGCTGTGCGTTGGGCAACGTGGAGTACCGCCGCGTCGTGTAGAGGATGTCCCCGCCCGGTGTCCATCCGACGACGGTCGCGCCGCCTCCATCCCAGCTCCGCCGCACCGGCACACCGCCCGTGACGGGCATCGTGTACACCTCGTTCGGCCCCTCGTACGAGGCCGTGAACGCGAGGGTCCGTCCGTCCGGCGAGAAGGCGGCGTCGCGCTCCTCCCGCAGGCCCGTCGTGAGCCGTCGGGCCTCGCCGCCGTGGATGCCCACCGCCCACAGGTCCCCCTCGGCGGTGAACACGATCGTCGTGTCGTACAACGCCGGATACCGGTAGTAGCCCGGCTCGTCGACGCTGTCGGCCATCGACCCACCGGACATCATCGGCGCGGAGGGCCGCTTCGCGGCGCCGCTGATCAGAAGGGGCGCGAGGAGGATAGCGAAGGAGAAGAGGGTTTGAGGACGGCGAATCATCACGGGCTCCTTGCGGCAGTTGGCCGTGTGCTCGGCTCCGGTCGGAGAGGCGGGCTGATCGTGGGCACACTCGCCGTCTCCGGCAAGTATCACGCTCGATCGGTTCGGAAATCCGCGTCACGTCGACGGAGATCGTCGCCCGGCGTCACGGACCCGCCTATGTTGTGAGACGATGCCCGACCTCCCGCTCCGTCGACGGAGAGCTGCGGTGCCATGAAGACCTCGTCGATCGCGTGGATCGCATGGGCCGCTGTGCTGGCGAGCGCGTGCGCAGGGGAATCGCGCCGGCCGGAGCAGGCCGCTCCGGACTTCTCCTCGGTGAGCCGCGTCGACTCAGGCCGGGCCGTCTCGGTCATGCTCACGGCCTACAGCACCACGCTCCTGGCCGACGGGAAAGACCGGACTCCGCTTCGGATCGCCGTGACGGACAGCGCCGGGCGGGAGATCACGTCCGCCACCGACTCGATCCGCGTCTACGTGAGCGGCCACGCGACGATCACCGCCCTCGACGGCGACAACCTCACGCTCGCGACCGACAGCTCCGGCGCGAGATACACGCCCACACGATTGGTGGACGGAGTCGACACGCTCGCCTTCCACGCCGGAACCTCACCGGAGCGTGTGAAGGTCGAAGCCCGCTCGGGCGGCCTCTTTCCGGCATCGCACGAGATCCACACCATCCCCGCCGACGTCCACCTCATGACGCCCTCGGCGGATCAGCTTCCTCGCACGACCAAGCACATCGGCCGGATGATCGGGGCGGACATCTCCTTTCTGCCCCAGATCGAGAACCACGCGGACAGGTTCCGGCGGAGCGGGGGAAAGTTCTTCGAGAACGGACAGCCGATCGATGCCATCGAGCTCCTCGAGGAGCACGGCTTCAACACGATCCGTCTGAGGATCTTCGTGCATCCGGAGAACCCGAGGGGCTACTCCCCCGGGCAGGGGTTCTGCGGTCTGGACTCCACGCTGAGCATGGCCAGGAGGGTCAAGGCCGCCGGCATGAAGCTCCTCCTGGACTTCCATTACAGCGACTACTGGGCGGATCCCCAGCAGCAGAACAAGCCTCTGTCGTGGGCGAACCTCGACTTCGCGACGCTGGAAGACTCCATGCGGAGCTACACGACATCCGTGCTCGAGGCGATGAAGCGGCAGGGCACTTCACCCGACATGGTGCAGATCGGCAACGAGATCAACCACGGGCTCCTGTGGCCGGACGGGCACATCGACCACCTGGACCAGTTGGCCGGGCTCCTGAAGGCGGGGGTCGAGGGCGCGGAAGCGGTCGATCCCGACATGCCGATCATGATGCACCTCGCCCTCGGCGGGCAGAACTCCGAGGCGAGGTTCTGGCTGGACAACATGCTCGCCCGGGGCGTGAAGTTCGACGTCATCGGGCTCTCCTACTATCCGCGTTGGCACGGCACGCTCGAAGACCTCGACCGCAACCTCCACGACCTCGTCGCCCGCTACCACAAGCCGGTCATCGTGGTCGAATACTCGAGCTTCAAGAAGGCGGTAAACGACATCGTCTTCAGTCTCCCCGACAGCATGGGCAAGGGCACGGCCATCTGGGAACCTCTCGGCCCCCAGAGCGGACTGTTCGATCGGGACGGGAACGTGACGAAGCGGATGCAGGTCTACGACCAGCTCAGCGCCGAGTACCTCGGGGCTGGGGGCAGATGAGCCCTGCCGTCCTCCGCTCAGGCTACCTCGACCACCAGCCTCCGCTCGCGGGACAGCGTAGACGCGGGGATCAGCACGGAGCCTGCGCGCACGGTGCCGACCGTGGACCGACGCAGCGCGCGACCGTCAGGGGGATGCACGTGCACCACGAGGTTCGCCGCGAAGCGCTCGGGTAGCTCGATCGTGATGCGCCACCCGCTCGCGGTCGGTTCCGTCACCCACCCGAGCTCTCCGAAGCGGGTCGGGCAGCGCTCGACGGCGATCCGCTGTCCGGTCGCGAACCAGTGCCTGGGCGCTGCCTTCTGGAGGTGCACCGCGGGCACGGCGCCGGGGCGGTCGTGCTCCTCCCAGCAGAGCAGCCACCGCAGTGCCATGGCCGGCTGGAGCTCGCTGTTGACCACCGCCGACCAGGCGTATTTGCTCCCTTCTCCGGGGAAATTGCCGGGCAGCAGCGCGTCTTCGGGCGCATACCGACTCCCGGAGTCCATCGCGTAGCAGAGGTTGCCGTACAGCGCGAGCAGGAACGGGCGGTAGTCCTCCTCGCGGATCCGACCGGCGAGGGTGCCGTGCTCCATGAAGTTCGAGGTGCGCGGGTAGTGACCGTCGGTGTTCATGCCCAGGAGCTGCTCGCCGGCCCGGGTGCGGTGCGTGAAATGTCCCGCGTCCAGCTCGGCGTTGCCCCAGTCGGCGGTCCACCAGTCCATCATGAACCGATGGTTCTCGTAGCTCGACAGATCTTCGGGCCGGCGCTTCGTGTCGAACGGATGGAAGGGGGTGATTCCCGCCTTCTTCATCGCGTCGTCGCGCGCGGCGAGCGTCGCCCTGAGCGAGCGCTCGATCTTGGCGCGCATCTCCTCGGCGAGCCCGCGGGCCTCGGCTCCGTCGCGCTTCAGCTCGCGCGCGAGCTGCCCCTTGCCGTGCCGGCGCGCCTCACGCTCCGCGATCCCGAGCACACGCCCGTGCTCGTAGAGCCCGCGCCACGTCCAGACGGCGTTCTGGTAGTAGAAGGGGTGTGCATCGGGGGTGTCGTGCTTCGGATCGCCGAGGTCCGCCTCCGGCGAGCCCCAGACGAGCCCATGGCGCGGGTCGCTCTGCGGAAACGTGCGCAGCGAATACCGGTAGCGCCCCACCACGAAGCCGATCATGCGCCGCAGTACGGGCAGTCGGCGCGCCAGCGCGTCGAGATCGCGCCCGTAGTCGTAGGCGCGGGCCGAGTTCTCCAGGAAGATGCCTGCGTTGAGCGGCGCCTCCACCTGGTCCTGGGTGTTGTAGGTGAAATTGCCGTCGGGCTCGATGTACGTCGCGAGGTAGTGCTCGAAGTAGGGGTCGACCTCGGCCGAGAGGTTCCAGAGCTGCTGCGCCCACACGAACTCGTAGTGCGCCACCGGAAAGAGGGCGTGGCTGCGCTCGGGGATCTTCGTGTACGCGCCCTCGCCGATCTGGTACGTGGGCTCCAGCCCGCGATAGCTGCAGCGCGAGAGCACGATGCCGGCACGCGCCGCGTCGAGCAGCCACGGATCGGGGATCTCCACCCGCATGCGATCCTCGAAGAAGTGGCGCCACCGATTCCAGATGCCGAAGAGCTCGGTGAAGAACCCCTCGGCGGTTCCGTTCCAGTACCGATCGATCCAGTCCGCGCCGGGTAGCGCCTGGTCGGCGTTGGTGTCACCCGGAGGGATGAGATCTTCGCGGCCTTTCGGAAGCAGGGCGCGGACCCGGCCGATCGGCTTCGCGTCGGCGCCCGGAGGGAGCAGCACCATGACCTCGTAGCCGACCTCGAACGTCGGATTCCACACGCCGATGTCGGCCACGGGCAGGTAGCCGCCGAGCAGAGTGCGTTTGCTGTAGCCGTGCACGTACTCGTAGAGGTACTCCGAGGGAAGGAACCGCCGGGGATCGAACAGCCGCCCGTGGGTGTCGGGTGCCCACAGCGCCTGAGGGTCCCGCGCGAGCTCGCGGGACGTGCCGTCGGCCTCGAGCCAGAGGGAGCGCTCGGGGCCCGCTTCCTCGTTCGCGACGAGCGTCCACCCGATCAGCTCGTCGCCCAGAGCGGCGACGTTCTCGTAGCAGGGGTCCTCGTCCGAGCCGAGGATGTACAGGCCCGGCTTGTCCGGCTGCGCCGGGAACGCGGCGGGCCGCTCCAAGCGCGCATCCGGAGTCGCGTTGATCGGGCGGGGCCGGATGTGGGAGAGAGCGCCGATCCCCTTGGGGATGCGTGTGACCTCTCCCTCTTCCGTGACGTAGACGATGGCGCCGCGGTGGGAGACGTGCCGCTCCAGGACCGCCGTCGGCATGCCGTCGAGGCTGCTCAGCAGCGCGACGAGCCGCCAGCCGTCGATCTCCTCGCCTACGCTCAGCCTACGCGCGGCTCCTGCGGGCGGCGTGGCGAGCACCGAGTCCGAGCGGAAGGCGCTCACCGCCGGCGCGCGCGCCAGCGCCTCGGCCTCGCCGGGAAGCAGGAGCGAATAGTCGTTGGGGATGCGCCCCGGCGCGTAGCCGGATCCTCGTGTCCGGTGCGCGGGGGGTGCGAGCTCGGAAGGTCCGGCCCCCCGTGTGGACGGGGTCGGGCCCGAGATCTCGAGGACCCGGCGGGGAAGCATGGCCGCGGCCGCGGCCCACTGGAGAAAGCGTCGTCGCTCGATCATCGGATTCTGGAGGGGCCCGGGCCTCTCACTTCCTCATCGGTGGTTGACCTCTTCTGTTCGTCGTCCATGGAGACGACGCTAGAGCGGAGGCCGTTGGGTGGCAACCCGTGATCGCCGTTCGGAGCGAGGTGGGTGGGCCGACCCCTACTGGCGCGTCCGAACCCCTCGGTCCACCTTTGGCGCGGCCCGTTTCCGTCCACTCCACCGCCCTCTCGGAGGCTCGTCATGAGGTGCGTCCGCTCGTGGCTCGTCGCTCCGGCGCTCACGCTGGTCGCGCTTTCCTTCGCCGCCTGTCCCTCTTCCGCCCAGGGCGAGCTGCACGGCTTCAAGCCAGGACGAGATCCGAGCCAGCCGATCGACTCGGCGTACACGGCCAGGATCCGCGAGTACACGACCGAGCCGTTCTTCAGCTCGCCGCTCGTGGACTACCTGCCCGCCTCCAAGACGGTCCCGACACCCATGGCCGTGCTCGGCGACATCGCCGGCGCGCGCAACAACCTCCCCTACTCGTCGCAGGTCTACGCGTACATGCGAATGCTCGCCAAGGCGAGCCCGCGCGTGCGCGTCTGGACGATCGGCCACACCGAGGAGGGACGCGAGATGATCGCCGTGGGGGTCGCCTCCGAGAAGGTCTGGAGCAACCTCGACCGCAACAAGGAGAACCTCGCCAAGCTCGCCGACCCGCGCACGATCGGCATGAGCGACGCCGTCGCGGAGAAGCTCATCCCGGAGACCGTGCCCGTCTACTACATCACCGGGACGATCCACTCCCCGGAGACCGGCGCGCCGACCGCGCTCATGGAGATGGCCTACCGGCTGGCCGTGGACGAGAGCCCCTATATCGCCAACATCCGCGACCACCTGATCACGCTGATCACCCCCATCGTCGAGGTCGACGGCCGCGACCGCGAGGTGGACATCCAGCGCTGGCACCTGGCGCACCCGAAGGACACGCCGATTCCGCTCGTGTACTGGGGGCACTACGTGGCCCACGACAACAACCGAGACGCGATGGGTGCGAGCCTCGATCTGACGCGGAACGTGATCGACACGTACGTGGGCTGGAACGCTCAGGTGCTGCACGACCTGCACGAATCCGTCCCGTTCCTCTACGACAACACGGTGGGCGACGGGCCGTACAACGCCTGGATCGATCCGCTACTCGCCAACGAGTGGCAGATGATCGGATGGAACAACGTCCAGGAGATGACCCGCTTCGGGATGCCCGGCGTGTTCGCGCACGGGAATTTCGACACCTGGTCGCCGGGCTACCTAATGTTCATCGGCGCGCTGCACAACGGCATCAGCAGGCTCTACGAGACGTTCGGCAACGGTGGCACCGCCGAGACGCTGGAGCGCACGATCCCGCGGAGCGCGACCGAGAAGACGTGGTACCGGCAGGATCCGCCGCTCCCGCACGTGCTGTGGTCGCTGCGCGACAACAACAACTACGAGGAGACCGGCCTCCTGGTCTCGCTCGAGTATTTCGCGAACAACCGGCAGCTCTTCCTCGAGAACTTCTACACGAAGGCGAAGCGATCCGTGGAGAAGGCGACGACCGAGGGGCCGGCGGCCTACGTGCTGCCCGCCGAGGATCCACGACCCGGGTCGCAGGCCGATCTGCTCGAGGTCCTGCGGCGTCAGCATGTCGAGATCTCGAGGGCCACGGCCCCGTTCACCGTGCAGGTGCCGGTGAAGCGCTCGGCCCACGGGAACGGCCGGAACGGACGGGGTGCCGAAGCCGCGATGCCCGTCTCGGCCGCCGATACCGCCGTGCAGCCCACGCCACCCGCGACCGAGGCGCGCACGTTCCCGGCCGGCAGTTGGGTCATCCGCATGGATCAGCCCTATTCGCGCATCGCTGACGCGCTGCTGGACTACCAGTACTGGTCGCCGGACGACCCGCAGAAGCACCCGTACGACGACACGGGCTGGACCTTCCCCGAGGGGTTCGGCGTGGAGTGCGTGCGGGTCGTCGACACGACGGTGCTCCACGCGTCCATGCGGAGAGTCACCGGCGACATCGTCGCCCCGGGAGGCGTGCACGGAAGCGGATCCATGTACGCGATCGCGAATGAGGGTGAGGGCTCGCTCATCACGCTTCGCTACCGGCTCGCGAGCGCCGACTTCCGGGCCGTCGAGGAGCCGTTCGACATCGGCGAGCGTCACTTCGACCGCGGCTCGCTCGTCGTGAGCGGCGTGTCGCGGGATACGCTGGCTGCGGCCGCCAAGGCGCTCGGCGTCGAGGTGTACGCGCTGCCGTCGATGCCGAGCGTGAAGATGCATCCCGCGCGGGCCCCGCGCGTGGCGATCCTCCACACCTGGCAGGGCACACAGACCGAGGGGTGGTGGCGGATCGGCTTCGACGGGGAGCACGTACCCTACGACTACATCAGCACGCAGGACGTGGCGAAGGACGGCAACCTCAACGCGAAGTACGACGTCATCGTCTTCCCGCCGGTGGGGGCGAGCGCACGGGCGATCATCGAGGGGATGCCGATGTGGCGGAACCCGATTCCCTGGAAGAAGACGGCCGAGACGCCGAATCTGGGGCGCGTCGCGAGCACCGACGACATACGGCCGGGCCTCGGATGGGGCGGGCTCGAGCACCTGCGCGACTTCGTGAACGCCGGCGGGGTGCTCATCACGTCGGTGAACACGTCCAACTTCGCGATCGACTATGGACTCACCAACGGGGTGAGCGCCCGCACGCCGCGCGATCAGGAGGTCGTGGGAAGCCTGCTGCGCACGCGCATCGTGGACGCCGCGAGCCCGATCGTGTACGGGATCTCCGACAGCCTGGCCGTCTACAGCGAGCAGGGCGAGACGTTCGGCGTGAGCAACACGGAGGGCGGGCGCGGGGGACGCTTCGGCGGTGGTGGCGCGACGCGCGCCACCGGGCGCGGCACAGCCACCGACCACGACGTGGTGCAGGGCCGGCCCGCGCTGACGCCTCGGTTCGAGGAGCCGATCCGTCCGCGTGTCGAGCCGTGGCAGGCGCAGCCGATCACGGACGAGCAGCTCCGCAACCCGCTCGACATCATTCCGCCCGACCAGCGCCCGCGCGTCGTGCTGCGCTACAGCGATCAGCGCGACCTGCTGGTCTCGGGGCTGCTCGACGGCGGGAGCGGCATCGCCCAGCGCCCGGTCGTGGTGGACGACCCGGTGGGGAAGGGGCACGTGGTGCTGTTCGCCAACAACCCGGTGTACCGCGGGGAGACGATCGGGAGCTACGCGCTCGTGTTCAACACGCTCATGAATTGGGACAACCTGAACGCGGGCAGAGTGCTGGACGAGCGGTAGGAGGGAGGGAGGGGCCGGCTCACGTCCACGTCAGGCCTGGGCGGGATTGCGCGGCCCGGCCCTCACCGCGTACCGCTTGATGCGCCACGAGTTGCCCGTGAGCGGGTCCATCGCCTCCACGGTCTCCGCCGAGGTCATCCACCTCCGCATCCGGTTCCACACGTGGTAGCGCTTGAGGCTCTTGTTGTGGATGGAGACGATGATCGTGCCCGATCCGGTCCTCAGGAGGGCCCGCGCCCGCGCGAGCACCTCGGGGACGCGCCGTACGGGGTAGTAGTAGAGCATCTCGTTGAAGACGACGGCGTCGAAGCGCTCGGAAGGTACGTAGTCGTCGAAGGACGTCGCCATGAACGTGCGGCTTCCGGACGAGTCCTCCTTCTCCCGGCAGATCCGGATCGCCTCGCTGGAGAGGTCGATACCCACGTAGCGCGCCACGTTGTCGGGGAGGTGCGGGACGAGCGCTCCGGTTCCGCATCCGACATCGAGGACCGACGCACCTTCGGCGCTGAGTGTACGCAGCATGCCCCCGATCACGTGGTGACGGGGACGCTGCTCCGCCGAGTCGAGGAACGTCCAGTGGCCCTCGGCGTAGCTCCGATCCCAACGTCGCTTGTCGTTCTTCCCGAATAGGTTCAGGAAGCTCGCGCGGGTCTTGCGCAGGCTCTGACGCAACGAACCGTTCCGGCTCAAAGAATGCTCCTCTCGGGGGATCACATCGCGCCCGTGCCGCTGGCGCAATCTCCAGGTCCGCGCGAACCTACGCCCATGATGCCGCACATCTTCGTGCTCCGCCACGGTCGTAGCCTCGCGAACGAGGAAGGTCGGATCGCCAGCCGGATCGAGAACGCCGGCGACGCGTACGGTCTGACCCCACTCGGGTGCGAACAGGTCCATGGCAGCGTACAGGGTGCCGTCGACGCCGGTTCGCTGGCGCCTCCGGTGCTGCTGGTCTCGTCGCCGCTCCTGCGCGCTCGGGAATCCGCGCAGGTCGCGGGAGAGGTGCTGGGTGTGAGCCCGTCCGTGGACGCGCGGTTGATCGAGCGCGGCTTCGGGGACCTGGAGCTCGGCCCGGACCGGGCCTACGCCGAAGTCTGGGAGGCGGACCTGCGTGACCCGACGCACCGGAACCTGGGTGTGGAGAGCGTGGCCGACGTGCTCCGGCGCGCGGGGGGCGTGGTGGAGGATCTGGCCGAAAAGCCCGACGTCGGCACGGTCGTCCTGTGCACGCACGGAGACGTCGCGTCGACGCTGCTGTGCGCTTCCGTCGGAGCCCCGCTCGGACGCCACCGGGAGGTCGGAGCGCTCGCGACCGGCGCGCTGCAGGAGCTGCCCTCGGTGGCGAAGGTACTCGAGGCACGGGTCGCGCTCGGGCGTGGGAGGGCACCGCACTGACGCGGTCTCCGACTTCGTTCGGGGCGGTGGCGCGCAGGGGGTGGTCGGTGACGACGGTCCGCAGGTCGTAGCGCGTGCCGGCGGGCTACCCGGCGGAATCCGTCTTCGTCCGCCACGGAAGGGCGGGCACCAGCGTGGCTCCGCTCCCCCAGCCGCGCACGTCGAAGACCCTGGACCGGTGTGCGGTCTGGCCGCTCTCCTGGTCCGTGACGGTGACCGAGAGCCGGTAGCGGCCCTTGTCGAGCGACGAGCCCAGGTGGCGGAGCTCGTGCACGGAGCCGTCGGGCAGTGGGGTCGCCCGGCCCGTGAAGCGGGCGCGGACCACGTTGCTGTTCTTCGACTCCTTTCCCTTCTCGTCGGCGACGCGCTCGACCGACACCTCCGTCTCATAAGGGTGGCCGGCGGGAAGGTTGTAGATCTCGTAGTAGACGTCGAACGCGCTCTTCGGGAACTGGCTCGTCGGGAGGAGCTCCAGGGTGACGTCGCCACGCTTCCACCCGGCGCTCGAGTCCGGGAGCCCCAACACGACGTCGCTGAGCATGAGCTGCTTGCCGCGGTAGTCGGGGATCGGGAACGGCGCGCCGTACATCTGTCCAATCCCGGGCCTGGTCGCGTCGTTCATGATGACGCGCTCCAGGGTGGTGGTCGAGGGCGGAGCCTGCACCTCGATGTACGTGTGCAGCAGGTGCTTGTCGTCGAGCGATCGGCGTGCGGCGACGAACACGGTGTCGTCGGTGCGGGACACCGACTTGAGCGCCGTGTCGGCCAGCACGAGGGTCACGTCGAAGCGGTAGCTCACCTGGTTGCCCGAGCTCTGCTTGCGGAGCTTTCCCGCCGGAACCGCGAACGCCGCCACGATCGAGGTCTTCCCGGCATCGCCGCGGAACGTGTAGAGATCGTAGAAGAACGGGAGCGAGCCCGGATCGGTTTGCACAAAAGGCGGGGCGGCGAGCACGGTGCAGCCCGGATCCACGGCGGGGCGACGTCCGGGAGCACAGGTGCCCGGCGCCCACGCGGCCGGCGTGGCCGTAAGGATGCAGGCGAGAGAAACCAGGCCTCGAAGCATGGGCGCGCGATCGGCGGAGGGGACGGCCTTCACCCCTGGGGTACACGCGCCCGCGAGGCGTCGTTCCTGGGCGAGGACGACGAGCCGTGCTCTGCCCTCCGAACGCGATCATGGCGCTGGAGGCCTCGCACCTTCATGTTGCGGCCGGTACCCAACCCGAGACCAGGCGATGAACGAGCCAATCCCTCCCCAGTTCTCGAACATCGACGCCTGGGGCGTCACCCACCGCGGCAGCGTGCGGCGCGAGAACCAGGATCACTTCTTCCTGGGCGCGTTGGCCCGGGGCGTGACGGTGGACTGCTCGAGCACCGAGGGTGAGGGGAGGAGCGTAATCCACGCTCAGCGGATGGCCTCGCTCGCCATCGTGGCCGACGGCGTGGGCGGCTCGGCGGGTGGGGAGCAGGCGGCCCGCCGTGCCGTCGAGGATCTCCTCGCGTCCGTGTCGAAGTCCTTCCACGACGCCTGGTGCGCCGAGTCGCAGGACCCTGAGGCTTTCACCCACCTTCTCCACGACGCGGCGCTCGCGGTGCACGAGAGCCTGCTGGAGGAGGCAGGGCGGGAGGGCGGAGGGCGCCACTTCGCGACCACGCTGACCCTCTTCCTCGGACTCTGGCCACACGCCTACCTGCTCCAGGTCGGAGACTCACGGTGCTACATCTACCGCGACGGTGTGCTGACGCAGATCACCCGGGATCAGACGATGGCGCAGGATCTCGTCGACGGCGGGGTCTTGACGAGGACCGCCGCCGGGAAGACCCGGTGGGCACACGTGCTGTCGAGCGCGATCGGGGGGGAACAGGCAGCGCCGGTGGTCACGCGTGTCGTGAGGGATTGGGGCACGGTCGTGCTCCTGTGCAGCGACGGGCTCACCAAGCACGTGTCCGACGAGCTCATCGCCGAGCGGCTCGCGTCGATGACGAGCGCGCGCCAGGTCGTCGAGCAACTCCTTCAGGACGCGCTCGACAACGGCGGTACCGACAACGTGACGCTCATCGTGGGGCGGACGCTCACGCCGGAAGGCGGGGAGTGAGCGTCCGGCGTTGCCGCCGGACGCTCCACCCCGCACAGCCTGCCCTTCAGCGAAGCGTCAACGCATCCGCCGCCGCATCCTGGGCTGCCCCTTGAGCGCCTGCTCGATCACGTTCTTCACCTGGACGCGCGTTTCCGTCTTCGCCGCGGCCTCGAGCTTCGCCTTGGCCTCCGGCGTTCCGATGTAGCCGAGCACGCGCGCGGCCGTCTCCGCGTAGAGCGGGTCGTAGTCGCCGAGCGCCTTCGCGGCGACTTCGATCGTGCGCACCGTGTCACCGCTCATCATGAGGCCCTGGAGTGCGCCCTGGCGGAGCCGGCGGACCTCGGACGGATCGGTGAACTTCACGAGCGCGTCCACCGCCGCCGGCGAGTGCAACTGCGAGAGGCTCCGCTCCGCCATCGCGCGGATCGCGACGGGGCGGCTCGGGGTGCTGGCTGTCACCAGCGTGTCCAGCGCTTCACCACCCGCAGCGTGCGCGTAGACGCCGAGCGCGGTCGCACGCACGTCTGACGAAGGATCGTTCTCGTACATGTCCAGCGCCGTCGCCACGATCCCCTGCGAGTCCAGGCCCGCCAGCGTCTGCAGCGCCTGGCTGCGGACCGCCGGCGCGGGATCGCGCAGCGCGGAGCGCACGATGCCGATCCCGACCTCGGTCGAGTCGCGCGTCATCTGGCGGAGTGCCTCGACGCGGATCGGCGGCTCGTGCTCGTTGAGCACGATGAAGCGGCGCGCGTCGATGGCCGCCGAGTCCTGCGACTCGGCGAGCGCGTGCAGCGCCCAGTTGCGCGCGGACGTGTCGAGATCGTGGCGCGCCATGTCGGCGAGTTCCTTCGGCGTCTGGTCCGTGTGCACGGTCCCGAGGAGCCAACCGCCCTCGTCGAAGCGGAACGACTGGGGCTCGCTCGGCAGGGACATGTCGAACGTCTGGCTCTTCGCCGCCTGGACCATCACGCTGTCCCGCACCACCGAGTCGGCGGTGATGACCCGGATCGTCGTCGGGAACTTGAAGAGCGGACGGGTCGAATCCGTGGGCTGGACCTGCTTCACGGTCACGTGCAGGATCTTCGAGGCTGGATCCCATCTCCGCGTCACGTCGAGTTGCGGATAGCCGATCCCGTACACCCACTGGTTGAAGAACCAGCCGAGGTGGCAGCCGCACGTCTTCTCGAACGCGTCGACGAGGTCCTTCGTCGTCGTGGCCTTGTGGGCGTTGTCGACCAGGAACCGATGCATCCCGGCCCAGAAGACCTTGTCACCCAGGAGGCGCCGGAGCTGATGCAGGACCTGCGCGCCCTTCTGGTAGACGTGGCCGCTGAAGAAGAGCCCCATCGGGTTGGTCAGCTCGTTCACGCCCCACACGATCGGGCGCGCCTGTCGACGATCCGCGGCCATACCCTGCTGCTGTTGCTGATACCACTCGAGTTGGGCCGCGTCCCACCCGCGGGTCTTCTCGTTCTGGACGGACTCCATGTACGTGGCGAACCCTTCGTTGAGCCAGATGTTGGCCCAGTTCGCCGTGGTCTCGTAGTCGCCGAACCACTGGTGCGCGAGCTCGTGGGCCACGAGGCTGCGTCCGCCCTGCATCGGGTCCGTGCCGGGTCCCTGGAGCGCGAAGTCGGTCTGGGTCGTCGCCGATACGTTCTCCATGCCTCCGTACGTGAAGTCGGGGATGGCGGACTGGTCGTACTTGTCCCATGGGAACGGCACATCCAGGAGACGCGAGTACAGCTCGATCATCGACGGGGTCTCGCCGAAGGCGCGCCACCCGGCATCGACCGTGTCCGGATAGACCCAGTAGTCGACCGGCTTGCCGCGCCAGTGGTCGTGCAGGATCGTGAACGGGCCCACGACCACCGAGTACAGGTACGTCGACGCCTTTTCCTCCTGCGACCAGTGCCAGACGTTCTCCTTTCCTCCGTCCACCGGCGTGACCGAGAGGAGCTTCCCGTTCGAGAGCACCTTGTAGGCCGAGTCCGCCGTGACGAGGAATTCCCACGTCGTCTTGTCGTTCGAGTAGTCGTACGTGGGGATCCAGGCGCGCGTCTCGTCCGCCTCGCCCTGAGACCAGATCACGTGGCGCCTCGGCACGAAGTAGAGCCCGCGCTCGGGGTGGGTGTGGTAGGCCAGCGTGAAGACGACCGTGTCGCCGGGGGAGGCGCGCTCGCGGAGTCTCACCGTGACGTGCGCGGTGTCGAAGGAGAAATGCAGGCGACGGCCCCGTGCGTCGGTCGCGCGGTCGATCGTCATGTCCTCGGCTTCGAGCCGGATCGTGTTGGTGCGCACACGCGGAATCACCGTGGTGGTCACCTTGCCCGTCACGAGCCGCTTCGCCATGTCGAACTGCACGGCGATCTTCTGGTGCACGAGATCGAAGTTGTGCGCGCCTTGCGGCCACGTGCGCGGCGGGGTGTAGTGGCCGACGGCGCCTTGGGTCTGCGCGTGGGCCACCGACGGGATCGCGAGGAGGGTGAGGAGGGTGAGGGTTGGCAGCAAACGGTTCATCGGCTTTTCGCTCCAGTGACTCGGGTCCAGCAACATAGGACGCGGTATGCGACGACAAGGTTGCGCGTGTGGCCTTGTCCCACGGCCCCGCGCTCATCCATCGTGTTCCTGACGGCTGTCGTCCCTTCCGGGCGATGGGCCCGGTCGAGCGACGAGCGTAGAGCGTGAAAGTACACGGAACCCCTTATCGCAGCATCTTCCTGGACGAGGACGGTTGGTCGGTCCGAATCGTTGACCAGACCGCGCTTCCCCACGACTTCCGCGTCGCTCGACTCGCGGATGTGGAAGCGGCGGCCCGTGCCATCGCGGAGATGTGGGTGCGGGGAGCGCCGCTCATCGGGGCCACCGCGGCCTACGGGCTCGCCCTCGGTCTGAGGGTTGATGCGTCCGACGGCGGCTTGCGGCGCGCGCGCGATCTCCTGTCGAGCACGCGCCCGACGGCGGTGAACCTCCGGTGGGCGCTCGAGCGCGTGAGCGAGGTCGTCGAGCCGCTCCCGGAGAAGGAGCGCGCCCGGGCGGCATACCGCGTGGCCGGCCGGATCTCGGAGGAGGACGTCGAGTGCAACCGGAGCATCGGCGAGCACGGCCTGGAGCTGATCCGGGAGATCGCGGCGGGTCGGCCCGGCCACCCGGTCGAGATTCTCACGCACTGCAACGCGGGATGGCTCGCCACCGTCGACCTGGGAACGGCTACCGCACCGGTCTATCTCGCCCACGACGCGGGCATCGCCGTGCACGTTTGGGTCGACGAGACCCGTCCGCGCAACCAGGGGGCGAGCCTGACCGCCTGGGAGCTCGGCCAGCACGGCGTGCCCCACACGGTCATCGTCGACAACGCGGGTGGCTACCTCATGCGCAGCGGCCGCGTGGACGTGTGCCTCGTGGGCACGGATCGCACCACGGCGAACGGCGACGTCGCCAACAAGATCGGGACGTACCTCAAGGCGCTGGCCGCGAGGGACAACGGGGTCCCGTTCTACGTCGCGGCACCGTCGCCGTCGATCGATTGGACGCTCGACGACGGGGACGAGATCCCGATCGAGGAGCGGGACGGCGGGGAGGTGAGCTGGATCACCGGCCGGACGGAGGACGGCGTCGTCACGTCGGTCGCGCTGGTGCCGCCCGGATCCCCCGTGTTCAATCCCGCCTTCGACGTGACGCCGGCGAGGCTCGTCACCGGCATCGTCACGGAGCGAGGCGTTGCCCGGGCCAGCCGAGATGGTCTTCTCGCTCTCTTTCCCGAGCGGGGGACCGACGGTGACGCAGGAAGCCGGGCGGTGACGCGGTGAGGGCGGAGGCGTCACGCTCGGCCGTCGTCCTCGCCGCGCGCGAGATGAGCGCCCTCGGGCTCAGCCGCGGCACCTCGGGCAACGTCAGCGCGCGGGTTTCGGAGGGGATGATCGTGACCCCGTCCGCCGTTCCGTACGCCGAGATGCAGGAAGCCGACATCGTCCTCATGGACCTGGAAGGGCAGGTTCTCAAAGGCGATCGGCAGCCGAGCACGGAATGGCCGATGCACGCCGCCGTGTACCGGGCGCGGCTGGAGACGGGTGCCGTCGTGCACACCCACGCCACGTTCTGTACGACGCTGGCAACGCTGCGTCGCGAGATCCCGCCGTTCCACTACATGGTCGCCGTGGCGGGAGGAGCCTCGATCCGCTGCGCGCCGTACGCCCCGTTCGGGAGCCGGGAACTCGCGATGGGGGCGGTGGCGGCCCTGAACGGTCGGCGTGCCTGCCTTCTGGCCAACCACGGGATGGTGGCACTCGGGGCGTCGCTGCGGGAGGCCATCGACTTGGCCGGAGAGGTGGAGACGCTCGCGGAACTCTACTGGCGCGCGCTTCAGGTCGGCGAGCCCGTGCTGCTCCGACCCGAGGAGATGGCCGAGGCGCTCGATCGGTTCAGCGGGTATCGCTGAGGCTCACCGGCCGTCGGAGACGACGTCGCGCGCGGCCGGCTCACATCCAGTCTTCGTCATCCTCGTCCTCGTCGTCGTCGGGGGCCAGATACGCCCGGCGGCGCGCGAGCGCAGTCCTGAGGTTCTCCATGAGACTGTCGGAGCCTTCCTTTACCTGTTCTCGCTGTCCCTTCCGCGGGAGTGTGTGTGACCGTAGCGTCGAGCGGTCGAACCCCACGACCTCGTATGCGAGCTTGTGCTTCACGTCGTAGGCCAGCCCGATGCCGGCGGACCGCTTCTGCTGTCCCGACAGGGAGCGGCGCGTGTCGTAGGCCGCCAGGAGCTCATCGAGGAGTTTCAGCCGGGGCGCGATCATACTCTCGAAGGTCTTCACCTTGGCTTCCAGGGCCTTGACCTTCTCCCCCATCGCCTTGCGGTCCGGCTCGATGTAGCCGCGCAACTCCGCGACATGGGAAGGCTTCACCAGCGCGTCCTCGGAGGCGATCTGCCCGAAGATCTGGTTGAGGTGCTTCACCACGTCGCTCTCGTCGATGTCCTTCTGGATCTCCTCGATGTCCTTGCGCCATACCTCACACCACCACTTTGCCCGCCTGAAGTCCTCTCGGAGCTTATTCAGGTCGACGAGCGTGATGGTGGCGGCCTTTTCCAGCCGCTGTGGTCCCTCCTTCATCTGGAGCCGTAGCGTGTCGCCGTCCTCGATCACGCCCGCTCCCAGGTACTTCTTCCTCAGGTGCGTGATCTCCTGATCGAAGCCGAGCTGCGCCGAGAGGCGGCGGAAGTCCGCCTCCTTGTTCCGCACGAGATCGGTGAGGCCCGCAAGCAGACCGCCCAACTGATTGAGGATCTTCACACCGCCCTTCACAACGCTGACGAGCGTCTTCGGGTTCGGAGCGAGGACCATCTTGACGATGGATTTCCCCGTGGACAGTCCTGTCTTCACGACCCGCCACAACCCGCCGGCCGCGAGGATCTTCCGGTCCACGTCCGTCTGGGCCCCCCGCTGGGTCGCGTCGTCGAAGACGGCGTTGAGCGTCTGGTAGCCGGTGAGATACGGGCCGAAATAGCGATTCTGCGTGGACCAGTCCCCGACCTTGGCTTTCTTGGTCCGGAACCATGTCTTCATCTTCTTGAAGAAGCTCGAGGTGCGCTCTTCGGCGATCGCCTTGTAGCGCTTCTTCACGTCCTGCAGCGCGTTCCAGAAGTTCTTGTCCCCGGTGCCGAGCAGCTTGCGGCGGGTCCCCAGGTCCACCGTCTGTGCGAACCTGGAGCCGAGCCTCGAGCGTTCCGACGTCTGGAAGCAGGCGGCCCACTCACCGCAGAGCTCGACGATCTCGTCGTCGTCCAGCATCTGGAGCCAGGTGAAGTCGAACTGGCCGAACCTCAAGGTGGTGATCGGAAGCGTGGAGACCTTCTGCCCGAGGACGAGCTTCTGGACGATCGGATCCAGGGCCCTGAGGTTCCCCTTGTTCGCTCCCGTGAACGGCTTGCTGATGAACCGGGAGATGTGCTTCCGCGCACGCTGGGCCTTGCGTGAGAGATCCATGAGGGGCTCCTGACGTGAATGCCCTCCGACCATGCACTCCGCTGGTCGAAATTCGTTAGGACATACGGTGCGACAGTAGGCCGAGGGCGGGAAGCCGGCAAGCGATCACCCCGCAAGTCGCTCGTCAGGCCGGGGGATCACCACTGCTTCCGGTGTCCTCGATCTTCTCCAGCAGAGACGGTTTCTTGTCGCCTCCACCCTCCTCCGACGCGCCGCGTGGCTCGGCTCCGACGTGTGGCAGAGGGGCGTCGGTCGTCTGACGCGACGCGTCCTCCTCGGAGATCTCGGGCTCTCGGAGCTCCGGGGGAGGCGATGCCGTCACTGGAGGTTCGGGCAGCTTCGGCCCCGGGGCAGGGAGTGCCTCTGCAGGCGGCCCGGGCTCTTCCGGCTTCGGCGACGGCGGTCGCGCTTCCGGGGCGTCGGGGGTGGCTTCCCGGGCGGGGGGGCGCGGGAGCTCAGGCTCCTTCGGGGGTGCGGCGGGCTCGTCGGCAGGGGCTCCCCGATTTCGCGGGACCTTCACGCCGGGTGGGGCCCCCTCGCCCGAAGCCGTGCCCTTCTTCGGGAGGGTCTCTTCCCGCGGCGCCACGCCTCCGTCCCCGGAAGGAACCTCGTCCGACGGGAGGCCCGGATCGGGCACCGACCGCCCGGCGGAGCCGGCTCCTGCCGCCGCTGCCGCAGCGCCCGCCGCGGCGAGGCCCCCGGCCTGGTCCGGAGGCCGGGGGCTACCGGCGTCCCGACCGACCGCGCCGGTACCGGCGGTTGGGGCGGTTGGGGCGGGCGGCGTGGGGGCTTCCTTCGGAGCCATGCCGGAGGCTCTTCCCGTGGTGGCACCTCTTCTCTCCACGGGGGCGGCTCCCGATTCCTTCCGCCCGGCGGCGGGCTTCTCCGTCCCGCCTGCACCGGCGGGTTCGGTGACGGGTGCCGTGGGCTGCCCGCCGGCCCCTGCCGCTGTCCCGGTGCCTGCCTGTCCGCCGGCCCGGGCGGCCGTTCCTGCCGCGGGCCCGGCACCCGCTGCAGCGGGTGCGGCGGCCTGTCCCGCTCCTGCCGCGCCGGCGCCGCCGCCCTGGGCCGGTCCTCCGGCGGAGGCGTCGTCCTTCGAGGCTTCCCCACCCGGGCTCGCTCCCGCTGGCCCGGCTCCCGTGGCGGCGGCCTCCTTCGCGCCCTTCTTGCCTGCCGGCTTCGCCTTCTCTCGGGCGGACGGCTTGCCGCCGTGCTTCGCGACTTCCGCTTCCACGATGGACTCCGCGCTCGCCACGTCCGCTCGGGCCGCCTCGGTCTGGGCGTTGGCCACGTCGACGAGCGAGCGGGCTTCCTGGATCATCTTCGTTCCCTGGTCGCGCTTGGCGGTCGCGTTCCGTTCGGCCTCTTCGGTCTTCGCTCGGACCTCCCCGGAGGCTTTCGAGACCGACTGCTGGAGCGCGTCGGCCTGCGCGCGAGCCGCGGCCACGGGAGCCGACGCGTCTCTTCCGGCCGCATCAGCCTCGGGGCGCGGACGGGCGATGGAAGCGAGTGCGTCCGCCACCAGAGTGTCCATGCCGTTCCGGGAGTCGCTCAGGTGCGCCTGAGGCCGCTTCGAGGCCCGCTCGCCTTCCTCGGCGAGCGTCTGTGCGTGCTGGCGCACACCCTGCAGGTCCGTGGTCGCCGCGTCGATGCCGGCGGCCACTGAAGCTCTCGCCAGGGAGCCCGCGCCGATCGGAGCGGTGGCATCCACGGCGGGTTGGAAGTCGTCGCGCAGTCCGGCTGTGTTCCGGGAAGCGACGCTGCCCTGCGACTCCAGCTCCTGGCGCGCGCTCCGTGCTTCCGTCTGCCACTGCGTCACCTGCGCGCCGATTCCCTCGGTCGCGGCGGAGGCTTCCTCCGCGATCGCCTGGGCGCGGCTCGACTGATCGGCGAGCCGCATCATCGCCGCCAGCTCGGGTTCACCGGCGCGAGCCGCCGCGCCCGGCACGATGCCGTCGAGGTCGGCTCCGTACCCGGAGAGGGCGTCGTCCGCCGACGCGAGCTGCTCGTCGACCAGGGCCTGACCGCGCTCCACGTAGCTCGTGAGCTGCTGCTTGGCCGCGTCGACGAGGGCGAACAGGGCATTCGCGGGGCGGCCGGCCTGGGTCCGCAGGTCGGTGATCTGGTTGCGAACGACGCCGACCGAGCCCGTGAGCTTGTCGCTGCACTGTTGCACCTGGGTCCTCGCGTCCGAGATCCACTGGACGACGGTGGCCTCGTGGCCAGCGATCGCCGCCTGAATCGGCGTCAGGGCGCGGTCCTTGAGCGTCAGGACCTCGTCGCGGACCTGATCCACCTTCTCGCGCGGCTGCACGGACGCCACGAAATCGTCTCGCGCCGATCGCACGCCGGTCAGAAGTCGGTCCGGCTGGGCCTTGACCGTGTCCACCGCTCCGTGCATCTGCGTCGACACCTCGCCCATGCGAGCGTCGGCCTGCTCCAGCGCCTGCCGGACCTTCTCCAGCGCCTGGACGACCGCTGCGATCGCCGTGCGGACCGCTTCCACAACCCGGGCGAGCACGGGCCGGAGCGCCTCCACGCCCAACGCGGCCTGCTCGAGCAGCTCAGTGGAGGTCGAGCCCGCCGTCTCGACCCCGGCCCGGGCCGTGGCCACGGAGACCTTGATGCCCGGGATGCTGGCCTTCACGCCCATGAACAGGGCGCGCGCCGCCATCAACGCCGGCGCGCGCCCCATGTACTTCGTGCAGACGGCGATGGCGTTGTCGCACTGCTGGTCGGCCTGGCTCAACTCGATGTCCGCCTGGTCCAGGGCGTCCTCGGCCTGCGTCACGAACTGGGGGATGCGGGCCTGCACGTCCCGGATGACGCCGAGGGCTGCGTCGATCTTCTCCGACACGGGAGTGAAGCGTTCGGGGAGCACGCCGAGCTTCGCTTCCAGGTCGTCGATCTCTCCCGTGAGCTGGGCGAGAAGTCCCTTGAGACCGTCGATCGCGGCATCGACGGTGGCGGCGGATTCCTCCAGGCACTGGGTCATCGCGGCGAAGATCTCCTCGAGCTTTCCGATCTCCGCGTCGACTCCGGCGAGGGTGGTGTCGATGGCCTGCCCGACCGCCTCGATCTTCCCGGCGATGCGCTCGAAGGTCGCCTGAGCCTGAAGCACCGGGAGCGCGATGGCCGCCGCGATCTCGTGGGCCCGGGCTTCGAGGGTGTCCATCTGCTGTGTCAGAGGCTGGAGCGCCTTGGCGACCGCCCCCAGCGCGGCCTCCGCCCGGTCCAGTGCGGCGTCCACCAGGGACGTGAGCTCGCCGAGGATGCTGTCGACCCGGTCGCGCACTCCCTGCACGACCCCCTCGATCTCGCCGAGGGTCGCCTCCACCTCGGCCTTGACCTGATCGGCGCCCGTCCGAAGACGCTCGCGGAGCCCGGCGATCTCTCCGCGGACGCTCTCGATCAGTTTCGTGGCGGCGGCAGGGCTCGTTCCGAATTGGGCGGCCTCTTGTGCCTGCCGGACGTGATCGCTGAGGGCCACAGAGCCTCGGGCGAGATCCTGCATGGTCTGGAGGGCCTGCTCGATCCGCGCCGGGAAGCCAGAGAAGTCGGGCCGGATCGCGGCGAGCCGACCCGGAACGCCGGCTGCCACCGTGACCGCCGTCTGGACCTCACCGGTCAGTCCCGCGAGCTCCCGTGTGGCCCCCGCGATGCCAGGGCCCACGTCGCCGAGCGAAGATACCACGCCCGTCAGATCCGCCTGAAGCGCGACCAGGGCGGCGGAGAGTTGCCCGAGCGCGGCTCCCGGATCGATCTGGTCGGGCAGGGTACCCAACTGGTCGACGACATCCTGCAACTGCCCCATGACGGACGTGATCGTCGTCGAGGCTTCCGTGACCGCCTCGGAGAGCTTCGTCTTCAGGGTAGCCGAGGCGTCGGACACGGCCTGGGTGACCTGGGCCGTGCCGTCGGTGAGGACGGCCTGAGCGTGGGACGGGAACTTCACATCTCGTCGATGGTGGTGGTGACCGTGTCGGACGCCTTCGTCATGGCGTCGCTGATGGCCGGCACGCCGGTCGGTGTGGGCTCGAGGGAGACCGAAGCCAGTTGGAGGCTGCCCAGGCTGGCGTCGATCTGCTCGAGGGTTTGCAGAATCTCGGGCATGACCTGCGCGCCTTCGATCCGGGCCTCCTCGAGGAGGGGCAGGAGGCCGGGGGGAGCGCTGGGCGGAGCGGCCACCGCGGACGCGGGCCATCCGACGGCCGCCCGGGTTGCGCTGCGCGCCGCGCGAGCGGCGGCTTCACGCGCTGCCGCCCGTCGGAACGCGGTGCGCACGTCCAGGTAGGAGTGCGGCGAGTCGTGCTCCACAAGCTCCAAGGCTCCATCCGCGGCGTCGACGGCCAGGGCGTGGACGACCTCACGGTCCGAGTTGCGAGAGACGGCCCCCGCCCGGCCGAGCTCGCGCAGGACGTGCCGCAGTCGACTCATCGCCCCGCCGTCGCCCAGCCAGAAGGAGAGATAGGCGTCCGCGTCCTCGACGGTCGAGAACCTCAGCGATGGGCCGCGTTCTTCGGTGTCCGTCGGCGCGGTGACCTGGCGCCGTCGCAACAGGATCGTGGCCGAATGGCGGGGGAGAATGGCGAGGGGAGGGCTCATGTCGCGGGATGCGGGGGGCCGTGGATGCGTCCGGCGAGCACCGGGGTGAGGTTCGTAAACATACGTATGTTGCCTCCCTTGGCAGCTTCGCCGATGGCGCGTTTTCCTTGCGGCGACTGGGTTATAGATAAATATTCACTCCGCGTCCTCACGCAAGGAAAGCAAGAAAAACGCTTCGCGGTCGGAGGGGGGGCGCGACAGACCGCCCTGCGGTCGCGACGATCCCCTAGCCTGTGGTCGCCCTTCCCATGAGAATCGAGCTGAAGGCACTGATCGAGAAGTTGAACCCCCTCTGTCGAAGGGCGCTGGAGAGGGCCGCCGAGCTGTGTGTCAGCCAGACCAACTACAACGTCGAGGTGGAGCACCTGTTCAAGGCGCTCCTCGACCTGCGGGAGTCCGACCTCCATGTGATCCTGCGCCACTTCAAGGTCGACGAGGCGCGCGTGCGGAGTGAGTTGACCGCCGGCATCGACCGGTTCAAGCGTGGAAACGCCCGGACTCCGGCCTTCTCCCCCGACGTCGTCCGTCTGCTGGAGGCCGCCTGGAGCATCTCCTCCCTGCATCTCGGTTCGAGCAAGGTCCGGTCGGGGGCCTTTCTCATGGCGGCTCTCACCACGCCGACGTTGCGGGGCAACCTGCAGGAGACGGCGCCGTCGCTCGCGGCGATCAACCGGGAATCCCTGGAAGAGGCGCTCGGTGAGTTGCTCTCTCACTCTCCGGAAGGGGGCGAACCGTTGGCGCCCGGATCCCAGAACAGGGGCTGGGGCGGCTCGGAGGGAGAGGTCGGGCCGGCCGTGGGTCCGTCCGGACAGGAGCGCGCGCTCGACCGGTTCACCGTCGATCTGACCTCGCTGGCACGGATGGGTGGGATCGACCCGATCACGGGGCGCGACGAAGAGATCCGGCAGATCGTCGACATCCTGATGAGGCGCCGACAGAACAATCCGATCCTCACCGGCGAGCCGGGCGTAGGGAAGACGGCCATCGTCGAGGGGTTCGCCATGCGCGTGGCAGCCCGCGACGTTCCCGAAGCGCTCCAGGATGCGACGATCCGTGCGTTGGACCTCGGGCTGCTCCAGGCCGGAGCCGGCATCAAGGGGGAGTTCGAGCACAGGCTCAAGTCGGTGATCGAAGAGGTGAAGGCGTCGGTGAGCCCGGTGATCCTCTTCATCGACGAAGCGCATACGATCATCGGCGCGGGCGCCCCGCAGGGGCAGGGGGACGCGGCCAACCTGCTGAAGCCCGCGCTCGCGCGAGGCGAGTTGCGCACGATTGCCGCGACGACCTGGTCGGAGTACAAGCGTTACGTGGAGAAGGACCCGGCCCTCGCGCGCCGCTTCCAGGTCATCAAGGTCGAGGAGCCCGACGTGGAGGAGACGCGTCGGATGCTCCGTGGCATGGTGGGACACCTCGAGCGTCACCACGGTGTCCGTATCCTGGAAGACGCCATTCGCGACGCGGTGGAGTTGTCGCATCGCCACATCTCCGGCCGCAAGCTTCCGGACAAGGCGGTGAGCGTGCTCGATACCGCGTGTGCGCGTGTCGCCATCGGAAGGGGCAGCCCCCCGGTCCAGCTCGATGACGCGATCAGGGAGGCGAGCCAGTGCGATGTGGAGCTGGCCGTCCTCGATCGCGAGCAGCGCGCCGGTGCCGCGCACCAAGAGCGCATCAAGCATCTGACACGTACGTTGGCCCGGGCGAAGCTCCGGCGACAGGAGATCGAGGTCCGCTGGAAGAAGGAGTCCGAACTGATTGCCGAGATGGATCGGGTCCAGAGTATCCTGGACGGGACCGTTCGCGCCGCGCCCGACGCCGAGGACGACGAGCCCGAGGCGCTGCAGAAGCGGCTCCTCGAGCTCACGGCCGAGCTCGACGGGGTGCAGGGCGATGATCCCCTGGTGCCCGTGTGCGTGGACGGCAGCGTGGTGGCCTCCGTCATCTCCGGATGGACCGGGATTCCGGTCGGGAAGATGGTGAAGAACGAGATCCGCACGGTGCTGTCCCTCAGGCGACGCATGGAAGAGCGGATCGTCGGGCAAGCGGAAGCCCTCGAGGCCCTCTGCCGGCGCGTCGGCACGTCGAGCGCCGGGCTCGACGACCCGAACAAACCGACGGGCGTCTTCCTGTTCGTCGGGCCCAGCGGTGTCGGCAAGACGGAGACCGCACGGGCGCTCGCCGACTTCCTCTACGGCGGTGAGCGCAACATGGTCACCGTCAACATGTCCGAGTACCACGAAGCGCACACGGTCTCGTCCCTCAAGGGCGCCCCTCCTGGATACGTCGGCTTCGGCACCGGAGGAGTGCTGACCGAAGCGGTGCGCCGCCGCCCCTATTCGGTCGTCCTCCTCGACGAGGTCGAGAAGGCCCACCCGGACGTCATGGAGCTCTTCTATCAGGTCTTCGATCGGGGCCAGATGGAGGACGGGGAGGGGCAGCTCATCGACTTCAAGCACACGCTGATCATCCTGACCTCGAACGTCGGAGGCGACGCGATCTCCGAGCTCGTGCGCAGCTCCCCGAAGCGACCGACCGCGGAGCAGCTCGTGAATGCGATCCGCCCGGAGTTGCGGTCGTACTTCCCGGCCGCGCTGCTCGGACGCCTGATCACCGTCCCCTTCTTCCCGCTCGGCGACGAGGAGATCACCGAGATCGTCGAGATGAAGCTGACGGAGATCCAGAAGCGCGTCTGGGAGAAGCACCTCACGGAGCTCACGCATGACCCGGCCGTGGTCCGCGCGGTGGCGGACCGCTGCACGGAGGTGGATTCCGGGGCCCGCAATATCGACTCCATCCGCTCCGACACCCTGCGTCCGGAACTCTCCACCAGGCTCCTCGAGTACATGGCCGAGGGGCAGGCGCTGCGCTCCATTCGCGTCGGCCTCGCCGAGGACGGACATTTCGCCTACCAGCTCGGGAACGGGGAGACCACGGGCCGATGAGCCTGAGCCAGGAGAACCTCTGGGCCACCGTATCCACCGGGGCCGGCAAGGATGTCTTCCGGCTGCGGGAACTGTGGGGGGAGGAGCGCCTGTCCGGGCTCTTCCGTTTCGACGTGGAGCTGGATTCCGACGACGACTCCGTCGACTTCTCGAAGGTCGTGGGCAAGCCCGGCGTGGTCACGGTGACGTTCCCGGGCGGCGGCAAGCGCTACTTCCACGGGATCGTGACGCGGATCCGCCAGGGCACGACGGACCCGGGGGTCACCCGCTACGTCCTGGAGCTGCGGCCGTGGACTTGGCTCCTGACGAGGTCGTCCGGATGCCAGATCTTCCAGGACATGTCGGTCCCGGACATCCTCGAACAGGTCTTCAAGGATGCGGGCTTCAGCGATTTCAAGAGCAGCCTGAAGGCGACCTACGCCAAGCGGGAGTATTGCGTCCAGTATCGGGAGACGGCGTTCGACTTCGTCTCGCGGCTCATGGAAGAGGAGGGGATCTTCTACTTCTTCGAGCACACCGATTCGGCGCACACGCTGGTCCTGGCCGACGACGCCTCGGCCCACTCCGACTGCCCCGGTCTGAGCGAGGTCAGCTACCGCGGGACGTCCACCGGGGCCCACGACGTGGACGTGGTCTCGAGCTGCGACATCGAGAAGAACGTCACCACGGCGGCGTACTCGCTCGAAGACTACTCGTTCGAGACTCCGAGCACGGACCTCGAGGCCAAGGCGGGGAGCGGGAAGTTGGCACGCTACGACTATCCCGGCGGCTACGCGAAGAAAGCCGACGGGGAGCAGGTCGCCAAGATCCGTCTCGGGGCGCACGCCGCCGATGCCGACCTGCTGTCCGGGGAGAGCTTCTGCCCGAGCTTCTGCGCCGGATACACGTTCACGCTCCAGGACCACCCCCGCTCCGACGTCAATCGGGCCTACGCCCTTCGCTCGGTGGAGCACCACCTGTCACAGGCGCGTTACCGGAACAGCTTCGCGGCGCTGCCGTCGGACGTGACGTTCCGACCGCATCCAACCACGGAGCACCCGGTCATCGCCGGAACCCAGACGGCTCGCGTGGTCGGCAAGTCGGGTGAGGAGATCTGGACGGACAAGTACGGGCGCATCAAGGTGCTCTTCCACTGGGACCGCCTCGGAAAGGGCGACGAGAACAGCTCCTGCTGGATCCGTGTCGCGCAGGGGTGGGCGGGCAAGCAGTGGGGCGCGTTCTTCCTGCCGCGCATCGGGCAGGAGGTCGTCGTCTCCTTCCTGGAAGGAGACCCGGACCGGCCGCTCGTCACGGGGTCGGTCTACAACGCCGAGCAGACGGTCCCGTACGGGCTGCCGGCGAACCAGACCCGCAGCACCGTGATGAGCAACTCGTCCAAGGGTGGGGAGGGGTTCAACGAGGTACGCTTCGAGGACAAGAAGGACTCGGAGGAACTCTATGTGCACGCCCAGAAGGACATGACGACCGAGGTGCTCAACGACGCGACGACCACCGTGAAGAACAACCGCACGGTGACGGTGTCCGAGGGCAACGAGACCCACGACGTCAGCAAGGGCACCCGCACCCTGACGGTGAAAGGCGACGAGAAGCACACCAGCGAGGCCAACTTCACGCACGAGGTGAAGGGAGACTTCACGCTGAAGGTGTCGGGCGCGATCAAGATCGAGGCCGGCGGGGACGTGACGATCAAGGCCGACGGCGGTGTGACGGTGAAGGCGGGCTCGTCGCTCGAGAACCAGGCCGGGGAGGCCCTGACGAACAAGGCCGGGACCTCCCTCACGAATCAGGCGGGGACCTCGTTGACGAACAAGGCGGGAACCTCGCTGACCAACAAGGGAGGCACGACGCTCAGCAACGAGGGCGGCATCTCTCTGACGAACAAGGGGAGCGCAAGCCAGACGGTGGACGGCGGTGGCATGCTGACCGTGAAGGGCGGCCTCGTGAAGGTGAACTGATGGATTCCGAGCCCGCTTCCGCGCGGTTGCCCGCCGCCGCTCCCGCACCCGAGGGTGAGACTGGGGCGGGGGAGGGGGTCGGTGAGGTTGTCGAGTACTACGATTCCGGTCAGGTGAAGGAGGTGTCGCACTTCCGGGGCGGTCAGCTCCACGGGCTCGTGACGCTCCACCGCGAGGACGGGACCCTCGAATGCCGATCTCGTTTCGAGGACGGCGTGCTGCACGGCAAGGCGGAGTTGTTCGACGAGTCGGGCGATCTGGCGCAGACGGCCGACTACGTGAACGGCCGGATGGAGGGGGAGGTCCGTGTCCTCACGCACGGGCGTCTGACGATGAGCATGGCGACGCGCGCGGGGAAGCAGGACGGACCGACGCGGACGTACGGCGAGTCCGGCGAACTGACCGGCGAGGAGGCGTTCGTGGCGGGACGTCGGGAGGGCGAGTCGACCTGGTACGGACCCGACGGCGGCGTCGTGAAGCGCTCGCTCTATCGCGAGGGCGTCCTTCACGGGGAGACGTTCGAGTACTACCCTGACGGTGCCGTGCGACAGAGGACGCCGTACGTGGACGGCGCCGTCCAGGGAGAGGTCGTGACCTGGGATCCCGAAGGGGAGGTGATCCGGCGGGAGGTCGTGACGGCCTCGGAGGGCGGCTCCGGGGCGCCTGCGGCTCCGGGACGCGAGGTCGAGCCGGAGGCGGTGGCGGAAACCGACGCAGCGAAGGCCGAAGGTCGGGAAAGGGCAGCTTTTTCAGGCTTCTTCGGCCGATTCAGGGGAGGTTGAGCATGGGTCAGGCCGTCTGTATGGGAGCGATGCTCAAGTGCAGCTTCGGTGTGGCACCCAGCACCCTCGTGGTGCTGCCCACGAGCCGCACGATGACGGGCACCCCCACGGCCAACATCATGGACTTCAAGCCCATGGTGAACATACCTCCGTTCGGCGTGTGCCAATCGTTGGCCAACCCGACGGTCGCGGCGGCCACGGCGGCGGCGCTGGGCGTGCTGACGCCCATGCCCTGCGTGCCGGTCACCACTCCGTGGGTTCCGGGCTCTCCGACGGTCCTGGTGGGCTCCATGCCCGCACTCAACAACTCGTCGAAATGCATGTGCGCGTGGGGTGGGGTCATCGAGATCCTGAACCCCGGGCAAGTGACGACAGAGGTGCCGTAAACCGTGAGCACGAAGAAGGAAGTGGTCCTGGATCGGGCCGGACTCGCCCGCCTGGTGGTGGGCGTGATCGTCCTGGTGGGGCTCGGATTCACGACGGGGGCGGTCATCGGCTTCGGCCTCCACCCGGAGATCGGGGATGCGGCCGGCACCTCCGCCCGGGCGGCACCGCAGCCCGTACGCCAAGCGTCCGCGGCGCAGCCTTGTCCAGCCCCGGACTCCGGGCGCGCGGTGGGCATGGCCAGCGCGGCGCACTCCGGAAGGACGTCCGCGGTCCGCGATCCGGGCGCCCGGGTCTCCGATCCCGGGGTCGTGGTCTCGAAGCGGACCGGCAAGGAGTTGGCGCAGGCTCCGGCCCAACCTCGGAACGAGGTGGCCCGGGCTCCGGCGCGACCCGGGAGCGAGATGGCCCGGGCCACGGCGCCGCCCGGCCCCAGCTACGCCGTGCAGGTCGGCGTGTTCGGCGTCTCACGCAACGCGGACCGGCTCGCCGCCCGGCTGAGGAACAGGGGGTACGATCCGCTGATCACGGCCATGAGGAACCGCTCGGGCCACTGGCTGAGACGCGTGGCGCTCTCGCTCTATTCCACGCAGGACGAGGCGCAGGACGCCGCCGCCTCCTTCCGGGCTCGGGAGGGGCTGCCGGCGGTCGTCGTGGTCTACCGGGAGCCCGAGCGGTGAGCGTGAGCCGCGCCTATTGCGCCTGTAGACTGCTGCCATGGGTCACTGTGGCTCTGGCCACGACGCTTTCGGGGTGCGCGGCGAAGGTCGCGACCCGCAGTTTTCAGGTCGTGGCGACGCCCCACGCCAACAAGGACAGCCCGGTGCCGGTGGACCTGGTCCTCATCAAGGCCGGGCCGCTGGTGCCCATGGTCGCGAACCTTTCCGCCAAACAGTGGTTTCAGGAGAGATCCCAACTGCTCCGGGACCACCCGGGACAGATCGAATACAGGAGTTGGCAGTTCGTGCCGGGCCAGGTCGTCGACGTGCGCCATCTGCCGTTCGCCAATCGTAAAGGGGTGGCTCTCTTCGTCTTCGCAGACTACCTCTCCGAGGGCGTTCACAGGCTGCGCGTGGACCCCATGAAGAAATTCCGCTTGATCCTGAACGCCGATGGGTTCCAGGCAGAGACCATCAGCTGACGGTCCCGCCCTCCCTTCACATCCTCCGGGACGACGCCGAGCATGACGGACGGAAGAGATCTGCCGGACCCGATCCAGTGGCACGAAGGCATGCTTCTGGCGCCTCAGCACTTCCAACAGGCCGACCTTCGCAGCGAGGGGCTGCTGCACTATCACGTGAGCGTCTCCTCGCCCTTCCACTGGGGCGTTCGACTCCTGCACGTCGACAGCCGGGCCCTGGCCAGCGGCATCTTCCAGGTGTCGCAGATCGAAGCGGTCCTTCCCGACGGCGCGCTGGTGACGGAGCCGCTCGAGGTTGATCTCAACCTGTTCGCCCAGAGCATGGGCGGACGCGGTGTCCTTACGATCCATCTCGCGGTGCCCGCACGACGCGGCCCGACGGAGCCGATCGCGGGGAGCATGCCGAGGTACGAGTCGGTGGAGGGCTACCCGGTCGCGGACGAGCAGCTCGGAGAAGGCTCCCTCCGCATCCCGCGCTTGCGACCCGCGGCCACTCTGCTCGTCACCGACACGCCGGCCGACAAGTACACCAGCTTCCCGCTGGCAAAGGTGAGGGTCCAGCAGGAGAACTACACCCTGACCGACTTCGTACCGCCGGTGCTGACAGCGGATGCCGTGGGATACCCCGCCTCGGCGACCTCCGATCTCGTCCGCACCATCCGGGAGAAGGCGAAGTTCCTCTCGGACAAGATCCGGGCTTCGTCGGCCATGGCCAAGCGCGGAAAGGGCGACGAGCTGCAGGCCACGGTGGAGAGGCTGTTCGCGGGGCTGCCCGAGCTCGAGGCGCTTCTCGCGGCTCCCGGCACCCACCCGTTTCCGCTCTACCTCGCGGCCTGCTCGTTGGCGGGCAGGCTGGCCGGCCTCACACCGGGCCTTCTGCCGCACGGCTTCGGGCGGTACGAGCACAACGACCTGAGGTCGACCTTTGGGGAGGTCCTCGACTTCTGCCAGCGGATGGTCGACAGCGTCGAGCAGGCGTACGAGGTCATCCCGTTCCAGTTCGAACGCGATGCGTTCCGCCTGAAGCTGCGGCCGGGGTGGAAGGGTGGTACCGCCGTCATCGGAGCTGCCGGAGCTCCGGGCGCCAGCGAGACCAGCGTCCTGTCGTGGATCATGGAAAGCCGCATCGGGACGACCGACAAGATGCGCTCGATCGAAGAGCGACGCATCCGCGGCGCATCCCGCGTGCGCATCGACTCGGACGATGAGCTCGGGCTCGTGCCCAGCAGTGGCGTCCTCCTCTTCCGGATTCAGATGGATCCGGAGTTCGTGACGCCGAACGACGTGCTTCTCGTCTCTCACCCCGCCGAGCGGCAGGGGCGGGAGCGTCCGGCGGAGATCGTGCTCTTCGCCCCCGAGCAGGGCACGACATGACCGACGGGTGGACGCACCGCGTCCTGGCAAACGCGTTCCGGGACTTCTACGCGCGCCTCTCCGACGTGGGGGCCGAGATCGAGGCCGATCCCTGGCATTTCACGAAGCTGGCCGGCGAGGAGGTGCAGGACCGGACCGCGGCCCGCGAGCAGGCGGTGACGCGCGTGCGGAACCAGCTACGCTCGTTCCTCCAGCGGCAGGCGACGGAGCTGGGGCGGCGTCTCGGACCCGAGGGGGGCGATCGGCTCGACGAGGCCCAGTACGTGATGGCCGCGCTCGCCGACGAGGTGCTCGTCAACCTCGAGTGGGAGGGCCGGGAGGTGTGGGCCCACGAATTGCTCGAGACACACATGTTCGGGAGCCACGTCTCCGGGGAGCTTGTCTTCCAGCGTGCCGACGAGCTCCTCCAGGGAGCCGACGACACGGACTGGGACCTGGCGTACATCTACCTCTCCGCCATCTCTCTGGGCTTTCTCGGCAGGTACCGTGGGACGTCGGACGACGGCTCGCTGAAGAGCCTCAGACGGCGGCTCTTCACTTTCGTGACGAGGGGTCGCACCACGCTCGCCGACGACATCGAGCCGCTCTTCCCGGAAGCGGTGGAGCACACGCTGGTCTCGAACGAGAACCTGCGGCTGCCCCCCGTGCGGCGCTGGGCGACGATTCTCGCCGTGCTCGTGGCGGTCTACCTCGTCGTCGCCCACGTCGTCTGGATCGACGTGTCCTCCGGCCTGCGTGAGGTCAGCGAGCAGGTGGCCAGAACCACGACGAGCGTGCGGGGGTCGACACCTTGAGAGAAGTGCTGTCGTTCCTGTCGAGCCACATGCTCGTGGTCGTCCTCCTGGCCGTGGTGCTCGCCCTGTTGGTGGCCGGCTACATCGGGCTCGTCCTCTGGCGTGCGCGGCGCCAGGAGAGTGGCGAAGAGGCCTCCGCAGAAGCCGAACCTTCGGCCGCCGTCACCATGGTGACCCAGGCAGCGGACCTCGAGATGTCGTTCCGGCGGGCCCTGAAGACGCTGCGGTCCGTCACCACGGGCTCGGAGTACCGGTATCGCATCCCCTGGTATCTGATGCTGGGACCCGTCGGGACGGGGAAGACCACCCTCGTGGAGTCCCTTCCCCTTCCGCGTCGCGTCCAGGCCGACAGCGCCCTGCCTTCCTCCGAGCGTGCCTGCCGCTGGCACTTCTTCGACGACGGCGTCGTCCTCGACGTGGCAGGCACCCTGACGCTGAAGGCGAACCTCACGTCCGACGAGGTCGGGTGGCGGCGGCTCCTGAGCCTGCTCAAGCGCTACCGCTCCGAGCGGCCTGTCGACGGCGTCATCCTGACTTTGTCGGCCGCCGATCTCCTGAGTTGGGAGAGCCGTCCGGCGGACGAGGTGCGAGCCATCGGCACGGGGCTTTTCCAGTGCCTGCGCCGCGCGCAGGCGGAGCTGGGGGTCCGTTTTCCGGTTTACGTGATCCTGACGGGGGCGGATCGGTTGCCGGGCTTCTCGAGCTTCGCGGCGGCCGTTCCGCGCAGGTTCCATCAGGACATCTTCGGCTGGTCGAACCCCTACGCGCTCGATGCCGCCTTCCGGGGTGAGTGGGTGGACGAGGCCATGTCGGAGGTCGGGGACTGGCTGAGGGATCGCGCGACCGAGGTGCTGGCGTCGCGTAGCCTCCTCCCGGGTGCGGATGCGGTCTTCCGGTTCGCGGACGTCGCTCTCCGACTTGTGCCCGCCACGAAGACGCTCCTGAGCGAGATCTTCGAGCAGAGCGCATACCACGAGAGCTTCTTCTTGCGCGGCATCTACTTCACCGGCCGCGTGGAGGAGTCTCGTGCAGCGCACTTCCAGCCGGAGGAGACGACGGTCGAATCGGACGCCGGCAGCGGTGGGGGGGACGGGCGGGATGATCTCGTCTTCGCCGGTCGACTCTTCCAGAAGAAGATCTTCCCGGAGCGCGGGTTGGCCCGGGCGTTCGCGCGGGGCCTCCTGGACCGGAATCGGCTCATCCGTTGGATCCAGATCGCGGCAGCCGCCCTGGTGATCTTCGGGATCCCCGGGATGTGGCTGGGCCACGCGAGCCTCGAGCGCAAGGCACGGCCGCTCGGAGAGCTCCTGGACTCCGTGGGCAACAACTTCAGCCTCATGTCCGCGGACATGTCGGCCCAGTCGGGCGGCCAGCAGCTCACGCAGATGGGCCGCGAGAACGTCGTGTTCGAGCTGCTCCAGCAGATGGCCAGGCTCAATGCCGGACCGTTCTGGTCTTTGGCGTTGCCCAGCTCCTGGTTCAGTAGCCTGGACGGAGAGATCACGCAGAATCTCACGGGAGGCTTCCAGGACGTGATCCTCCCGACGATGCGTATGGGCATCATCCAGTGGGCGGACACGCTCTCCGACGAGCATTGGGCGACCACCATCGGACAACGCATCCCCCCGCCGGACTCGGTCGAGTCCGTGCACTCCATCCAGGAGCTGCAGGAGTACCGGGTGCTCATCCGCTACATGAGCGAAGTGCGCCAGTTCATCACGAACGCCGGTCGCTTCAACCAGATCGCGCAGCGCGGCAGCGACGAGATGCAGCTCTTTTCGAAGCTCTTCGTGTGGTACTACGAGCAGGAGTTGCCTCCGGAATTCTTCAAGAACGACGAATTCTACCGCAGGGCGTTGGCGGGCGCGTCGGAGAGCCCCGTGGCGGCGTCCGACTGGCCCGGATTCGAACCGGCGTCGGCTCGCGTCGCGACGTTTCTCACCGACCGGTTCTACGGGAGGCTCGATCATGCCGTCGGTGAGCTCGATCAGGACTTCAACGGGACGGTGGATCCTTCCTCCTTCACGACCTCCGACCTCCGGCGCCTGTGGGAGGACGTCGGACAGGTCGAGGACCTGCTGACCTCCTCGGACACGGCGTGGCTGCGCTCGGACGCACCGCTGGCTCCGGCGCTCCAGCTCATGCTGGACTCGCTTCCGGACTCTTCTCCCCTGTTTGCGAAGAAGAAGTTCGTCATGCCGTTCATCAACGGCTTCGATCAGGTGAGGAGCCGACGGCTCGCGACCCTCTCCGGGGAGCTGGCCGCCCTGTCGCAGGCGTTCGTGTCGGGCACGTCCAGCGCGGTCGACTCGGCGTCGGGCGGCAGAGCGAACGTGACCCGCATCGCCCTCGGCTCGCGGCTCACCAAGCTGCGCACCGCCCTGGGTGACCTCCTCAACCAGAGCTTCATGACGCCGGTCGCCGCTCCCCCGGGGCAGGCGCCGCCAACGTTCGCGGGGCGTCCCACCTGGACCGTCGGTCCCCTGGACGATGCTCTGGGCTATTTCCGGGAATACCAGACCTTCCGGGACAGCGCGCTCGACAACGTTCCGTCCAGCCTCCAGGGGCTCGTGCTGGGCGTAGCCAACCGCTCGCTCAAGGCGCACGTGAGTGCTTCGCTGACGCGGGCGATGACCTACACGTCGGGTGTGGAGCCGGAGGGGCGGGCAGGGATGGAGCAGGACCTCCAGGCGCGGTTGAAGAGCTTCGACCAGGCGGCGCGACGGTTGGTGGGCATGCTCGACGTGGACGCCAAGTTCGGCGGTACCCCCGCGGGGGCGTCCGTGGCGGAGACGATCATCCTCGAGAGCTCCGATCTCCTGGACCAGGTCGACGACCTGCTGGGCCAGGACGGCCTCTACGCCCCGGTCGACGGAAGCCTCGCCATCTGGCACGGCAAGCGGCCGGCCTCGTGGGCGGGCTTCGGGGTGTCGAGCGCCGACGGTCTGGAGCAGTACCTTGCCGAGCAGCGCCAGTCGCTGCGGGATCTGAGCCAATACGCCTCTCAGATTCTCGGGTACCTTACCCTCCCGCCCGTTGCCGACCTCCTTCGCTCCCAGGGCCGCGAACTGGTGCCGGATACCGAAGCCCTGATGAGGAAGTGGCGGGGGATCGTGCAGACGCTCGACGACTACGACAAGAAGACGCCGGGCAACTCCCTCGGGGCGCTGGACCAGTTCATTCGTCAGGACATGGCCATCGAATCGCTATCCAAGTGTCCGGCGGCGACGCAGCAAGCCGAGGGCCCGGCCCGCGACTACTTCGACAGCGTGCGGACGCATCTCGCGGGGATGCTGAGGGACCGGTGCGGCCAGCTCGCTCGGCTGACACTGCGCCAGGGCTACGAGGACATGCGGCGGCTGTTCTCGACCCGCCTGGCGGGAAGGTTCCCGTTCGTCGACTTGACAACGACACCCGACGCTCCGGACGCCGACGTGGCGGACGTACGCCGGCTCCTCGAGATGTACGACGACGTCCAGACCTCCGTGAACGGCGACGTCGCGAGCGTCGCCGAGTTCCTCGGTGGTAGTGCCCCGGCCGACTTTCTGCGCCGAGTCGGCGAGATGCGCCGGTTCCTCGGGCCCCTCGTCCTGCCCGACTCGGAGGGTGTCGCCAGGGCGGTGGCCTTCCGCGTCGAGTTGCGCACCGACCGCGGAGCGGAGCGGGGTGCCGACCAGATCGTCGATTGGCGGCTGAGGGTCGGTAGCGACTCCGTCACGTACCTGAATCCGGCCGGGGGCACCGGCGGCCAGTGGCATCTCGGCGATCCCGTGTCGATGAGCCTCGTGTGGGCCTCGGGCTCCAAGTGGCGTCCGGTGAGCGACCAGGCCGATGCCGCCATGACCGTCGACAGCACTACGGCGACGTGGCAATACGGCGGCCCGTGGTCGCTTCTCCGGCTGATCGCGGCGCACCGCCCCAGGGCGGCCGATCTTTCTGGGGGCCCGGCCGAAGACCGGTCTACCGTCAACCTGCGTGTGTTGACCCGCTCGCGGAACGCCTCGGATGTGAAGGATTCCAGGGGGGAGATGACGAGCGTCTTCCTCCATCTGCGCTTCACCACCTCGGCCCAGGGCGGCACGCTTGCGTATCCCCGTTTCCCGGTCCGAACTCCGACTTCTCCCACGCGTTGACGCGCTGACATGACAGCTCGCCAGTCGGGGACCCGTGACGTTCAGAGGCAAACAGCTGTGTCGTGTTCTCCTTGCGCACCGGGAGACCCCGTCGAATAATGCACCTCCCCCCGAAGCGGGGTGAGCGCCGTAGAGGCCCAAACCCACGAATCCGAGATTGACCGAGAGGACCCTCCTGTCCACGCTCACGATGGATGACCGTCAGGCGGTCACGTTCGAGGCGCTCCTGCGCCCCCTGTCGGGTCCGGATCCGTCGGGCCGGCCTCTCCGGTACGACCCTATCTATGACCGGATCAAGGAAGCGCGCAGGGCCGATGATCCTGCTGCGCCGAGGGACATCTGGTCCAAGGATCTCAAAGTCGCGGACTGGAACACCGTCCGGCGCCTGTGCGAGGGGGCCCTGACCGGCGAGACCAAGGACCTGCAGATCTGCGCGTGGCTGGCCGAGGCGTGGCTCCACCTCGAAGGTCTGAGGGGGCTCCGGCGCGGGGTGGATCTGTTGCTCCAGATGTCGGAGAGCTACTGGGAGTCCGTGCACCCCGCCCTTTCGGAGGGTGTGGACTTCAGGGTCGCGCCCTTCGTATGGGTGAACGAGAAGCTACCCGCCGCCCTGGGCGAGATCCACATCGTGGCTCCTGAGGACGAGCCGACCCTTACCGCGACCTGGAACGACTGGAAGAAGGCCCTCTGGCTCGACAAGGTGAGCGCTCGTCGCCCTCACGATGCCGAGACCCTCCGCGAGCTCGAGTCCTCGCCGACGCTTGCCGGCTTCCGGGCAAGGAGCGCGGAGACGCCCGAGTCGTTCTTCCGCGACAATCTCGCGGTGCTCGACGACACCATCGACGTCACGCGTGCGCTCGAAGCCTTCCTGGACGACCGCTTGGAGAAGCAGTCTCCGAGCCTGGTTCGCTTCCGGGAGGGCTTGGACGAGATCCGCACGTGGATCGGGGTGGTCGTGCGGGAGGGGACTTTCAGACCCGAGACGCAAGGGGAATCCGAAATGGCCGACGAGACGAGCCCCGAGGAGTCCGAAGCGACCGTGTCGGCCGGGACGGCCGAGCCCGGCCCGCGGGAGGGAGGTCGGATCCGAGGGCGCACGGATGCCTATCGCATGCTTCGCGAGGCCGCGGATTACCTGAAGGAGGTGGAGCCCCACAGCCCGACTCCGTATCTGGTCTTGAAGGCGGTCTCGTGGGGAGACAAGAGCCTGGACGACCTCCTGCGCGAGTTCGTGCGGGAAGGTCTCAATCTGGAGGCGCTGTTCACGTTCCTCGGCATCGAGCCGGATGATGAACGTTGATGCGGCGAAGCGGGAGGGTGGGGTTCTCCTGATGTGTGTGGGTCATCGTCGCGTAGGCGGCGGGGCCGTCCTCGTTTCCGGCTGTCAGTGAGGAGGTTAACCATGGCAGAAAGCACTCAGCACAAGCTCGATCGCGTCCGTCCACCGCGGGTCCAGATTACGTACGACGTGGAGATCGGAGATGCGATCCAGAAGAAGGAGCTCCCGTTCGTCATGGGTGTGATCTCAGACCTGGCGGGGAGCCCCGCGGAGGCTCCGCCGCCCATGAAGGACCGGAAGTTCATCATGATCGACCGGGACAACTTCAACGACGTGATGTCGGCCGTGGGCCCGCGGGTCGCGTTCCAGGTGGCCAACCGCCTCACGGAGGAGGACTCGAAGCTGAACGTCGAACTCACCTTTTCCAGCATGGACGATTTCGACCCCGCGAACCTGGTGCAGCAGGTGGAGCCGCTGCGCAAGCTCTTCGAGGCGCGTCAGCGTTTGAGCGACCTGCGGGCGAAGCTGGACGGGAACGACGAGCTCGATCGCCTGCTCAGCGAGATCGTCGAGAACACCGATGGCCTGAAGGAGATTCAGGACGCGACGGCCGAGCCGGAAGAGGAATCCGGGGAGTAGCTCGCGGAGCCTGAATCCCACAAGACCAGCCAACGTCCATCATTGATCTGGAGAAGGTCCCATGGCAACGAAGAAGGCAGAGTCCACCGACGGCGGAGGCGCGGCGACCGCGGAGATGAGCCTGCTCGATCGCATCATCTCGGAAGGCCGCATGGCCCAGGACGACGCCCAGGCCGCTCACGCGAGACACCTCGTGGGAGAGTTCGCGAGCCAGGTTCTCTCGGAAGAGATTACCGTCTCGGCCGACACGGTGGCGATGATCAACGCTCGCATCGCTCGTATCGACGAGCTGCTCAGCGCGCAGCTCAACGAGATCATGCACGATTCCGACTTCCGGAAGCTCGAGGCCAGCTGGAGAGGGCTCGCGTATCTCGTATTCAACAGCGAGACCGGAACGCGCTTGAAGATCCGGGTGCTCGCGGCGAGCCAGAAGGAGGTCCAGGCGGACCTGGACAAGGCGGTGGAGTTCGACCAGAGCCGTTTGTTCAAGATGCTGTACGAGGAAGAGTACGGTACCTTCGGCGGCAATCCCTACAGCTGCCTCGTGTGTGACTACGAGTTCGGACGCCATCCGCAGGACATCGCACTGCTCGAGAAGCTCTCGAACGTCGCGGCGGCCGCGCACGCTCCCGTCATCGCAGCGGCCAGCCCCCGGATGTTCGACCTGCAGAGCTTTACGGGGCTCGGCGGGCCGCGCGACTTGGCGAAGGTCTTCGAGAGCTCGGAGCTCATCAAGTGGAACTCGTTCCGCGCGACCGAGGACTCCCGCTACGTGGCTCTCGTCCTGCCGCACATCCTCATGCGTCTTCCGTACGGTCCCGACACGAAGCCGGTCGACGGCTTCGACTTCGTCGAGGAGGTGGACGGGCGGGATCACTCCAAGTACCTGTGGGGGAACGCGGCATGGGCGCTCGGGCAGCGCATCACGGACGCGTTCTCGCAACACGGCTGGACGGCCGCCATTCGCGGCGTCGAGGGTGGCGGAATCGTGGAGGGGCTGCCTACGCACACCTTCAAGACGGACGAGGGCGACATCGCGCTCAAGTGCCCCACGGAGATCGCCATCACGGACCGGCGCGAGAAGGAGTTGAGCGACCTCGGGTTCATCGCCCTGTGCCACTGCCAGGGAACGGACTACGCCGCCTTCTTCGGCGGTGCGACGGCGCAGAAGCCCACGGTCTACAACACGCCTCAGGCCAACGCCAACGCTCGGGTCTCGGCACAGCTCCCGTACGTTCTCGCAGCGTCGCGGTTCGCCCACTACCTCAAGTCGATCATGCGCGACAAGGTGGGAAGCTTCATGACCCGGGCGAACGTGGAGAACTTCCTCAACCGATGGATCTCGGATTACGTCCTCATCAACGACGACGCCCCTCAGTCCGCGAAGGCGAAGTATCCGCTGAGCGAAGCGCGTGTCGACGTGGTCGGGGTGGCGGGTAAGCCGGGCGTCTACTCGGCGACCGTGTTTCTGAAGCCGCACTTCCAGCTCGAGGAGCTGACCGCGTCCATGCGCCTGGTGGCCGAGTTGCCCCCGCCCGCGGGTGGCTGATCGGATTCCCGGAGGCGGACGGGGGCGTGGGCCCGTGGTCCGGGCCCGCCCCTCGCCGTCGAAGAACTGCCAAGGATGATTTCGAGAGCCACACGAGGAGGATTGGATGGACATCGTTTTGATGAAGGTGAAGGACGTTCCGGGCCAGACGCAGATCAACGGCTACGCGGACTACATGGAGCTGTTCTCATACAGCCACGGGATCGCGCAGCAGGTCACGGCCAACGTCAGCAACGCCGACCGCACGACCGGCCGGCCGATTCACCAGGACTTCGCGGTGACGAAGGACGTGGACAAGGCGACCCCCTCGCTGCTCCAGGGGTGCAACTCGGCGAACGTCTACAGCTCGGTGGAGATCCTGGTGGGCCGCAACGACGACGGCAACATCATCAAGTTCTTCAGCTACACGCTGACCGACGCCATCATCTCGTCGATCTCCGTGAGCGGTGGAGGCGGCGGCAAGCCCGTCGAGTCCATCACGTGGAACTACAGCAAGATCGAGTGGACCTACTACGCGCAGAAGGAAGCGGGCGGCGCGGGCGGCAACGCGGTTGCCTCCTGGGATGTGGCACTGAACAAGGCTGCTAGCTGAGCTTCACGTTGCTTCGCGACACGAGGTCCACGCAGGGAGCCCGGGCGCTGCTGTTCGACCGACTGGTCGATCTGGATCCGTCCGATCCGGTCGAGCAGCGGCCGCTCCGGGTTCTCTCGCTCGAGGAGATGTTGGAGTCCGTGCGGCGGGAGCTCGAGCGGCTTCTCAACACACGGTCTCCGACGCCTCCCGAGGAGTTGGAGGGGAGGGAGTGGACGGTCCTCGATTGGGGCCTCCCCGACTATTCGGGCTGGTACACCCGCTCGGCTGTGTCCCAGGAGCGGCTGGCTCGACTCATCGAGGCGACGATTCGAGCCTTCGAGCCCAGGATGATCGACCCTCACGTGATTGTGAAGCCCACGGAAGGCAACGATCGCATGCTGATCGTCCACATCGACGGTGCTGTCCGGGTGGGCACGATGCTCGAGCCCGTCTCTTTCCCACTGGCGCTCGAAGGAGGGCCCTCACGGGGGTAGCAAGGCGCAGATGGCAGACGACGCGCAAGCGGAACTCCTCCGGTACTACCTGTCCGAGCTCACCTATCTCCGGGAGATGGGCTCGGCGTTCGCGGATGAATATCCCAAGGTCGCCAACCGGCTGGAGTTGAGCCCGGACGAGAGTCCGGACCCGCACGTCGAGCGACTGTTGGAGGCGTTCGCCTTCCTCACGGCGCGCGTCCAGCGCAACCTCGACCTGCAGTTTCCCGAGATCAGCTCGGCGCTTCTCGACCTCCTGTATCCCCACTACCTCACGCCCGTCCCGTCGATGACGGTCGTGCGCTTCGAGCCGGATCCGGAGCAGGGGATGCTGACGACCGGGTATGAGGTCCCGGCGCACGCGCCACTGTACGCGGAGGCTCGCGGCACCGGGGGGCTGTCCGCCAGGTTCCGGACCTGCTACCCGGTCACGTTGTGGCCCCTGCGGGTGACCTACGCCGGTCTCGAGTCGAGCAGCCAGTACGACTTCCTGGACGGGCGCAGCGACATCGTCAGCGTCATTCGCATCCACATCGAAGTCGAGGGGATGGCACTCGAAGACCTGGAGATGACCTCGCTCCGCTTCTATCTCAACCGTGAGATGCGCGCAGCGACCGATCTCTACGAATTGATCTTCGCGCAGCTCGAGGGAGTGATGCTGCTGCAGGAGGGCTCGAGCCGACCCGTTGATCTGGGCTCGGGCTCGGTCCGCCCCGTCGGGTTCGGTCCGGACGAGGCTGTGCTGCCCTATCCGCGCCAGGCCCAACCCGGATATCGGCTCCTGCAGGAGTACTTCACGTTTCCGCGGAAATTCCTCTTCGTGGACGTGGACGGGCTGGACCGGGGGATGTCGGGCAACGCGTTCGATCTTCTACTCCTGCTCGGGCGGTCCCCTGAGACGGACCTGATGATCGACGCGGACACGTTCGCGTTGGGCTGCACACCCGCGATCAACCTGTTCCCGAAGACGACCGAGCCCGTCCGGTTGGACCAGACGAAGTCGGAGTATCGTCTGGTTCCCGACGTGCACCGGGAGGCCAGTACCGAGATCCACTCGGTACTTTCGGTGTCTTCGTCCATGGACGACGAGGAAGAGCCGAAGCGGCTCAGTCCCTACTATTCGTTCGGCCACGCGTCGTCGCGCGAGGTGGAAAGCGTGTTCTGGGTGACGCGGCGCGTCCCCACGGGTCGGCGGGAGATCCCCGGCACGCAGATGATGTTGTCGTTGGTCGACCTCGACTTCGACCCGCGAGTCCCCGCCGGTGAGACCGTCTACGCGCATACCCTGTGCACCAACCGGCGGCTCGCTGGGCAGCTCCCCGTGGGGGCACGGCTCACGACCGAGATCGGTGCCCCCGTGTCGTCTATCGAGACCCTCCACAAGCCCACGCCCCAACTCGATCCTCCGCTGGGTGGGGAGACACGCTGGCGGCTCGTCTCGCACCTGTCCCTGAACCACCTCTCGTTGGAGAACGGCCCGGAGGGGCTGGCAGCGCTCCGCGAGATCCTGCTGCTGTACAGCGACTACGACAACAAGTCGGCGCATCGGCAGATCAACGGGATCCGCGAGATGCGCAGCCGCCCGGTCGTCGAGCGCCTCGGCAGGGAGGCGTGGAGAGGATTCGCTCGGGGCACGGAGGTGCGACTGGTCTTCGATCCCGCCGCATTCCCCGGCGCGAACCCGCTTCTGTTCGCGTCGACGCTGCGGCATTTTTTCGCGCTGTACGCGTCGATCAACTCCTTTACCCGGTTGGTGGTGGAGGACGCTCGCCGACCGGGTGAGATCTGGAAAAAATGGCCGCCGCTCGCAGGAACACGAGAGCTCCTGTAGTCGAGGAGCTTCGCGAGGGCGCGTACGCCTTCGATTTCTTCCAGGTGGTGCGTATCCTGGAAGCGATGGCTGTGGGCGCCTCACCCGTCGGCACGGGGTCCGATCCGTCGCTCGAGGCCGTGCGATTCCGCTCCGATCCGTCCTTGGCCTTTCCGGCCAGTGAGATCGTCGACGTGCGCCTGGGGGAGTTTCCGGAAGAGCCGGCCGAAGTGGTGGTCAGCTTCCTGGGACTGGCGGGCGAGCAGGGCCCGTTGCCGCGCCCGTTCACGGAGCTGATCCTGCGACGGATCGCAGACCGGGATACGGCGGCGCGCGATTTCCTGGACATCTTCAACCACCGACTCGTTTCCCTGCTGTACCGGGCCCGCGAGAAGCATCGCGTGGGCCTGCGGATCCAGCCGCCCGAAGAGAGCCGGCTCGCAGACATCGGCTTCGCCCTCGTGGGCCTCGGCGCCTCCCCTCTCCGGGACCGCATGGGGTTCGCGGATCGCTCGCTTCTTTTCTATGCTGGTACCCTCTCCCAGGGGCGTCGTACGGCCGTAGGGCTGGAGGGCCTGCTCGCGGCGCACTTCCATGCCGTGCTCGGAGCGCGGAGCGAGTATGACGGGGGCGTCCACGTCCGCGAGTTCGTGGGGCGCTGGCACGCGCTCGAACTCGATCAAGGGACGGCGCTGGGTGCCGTCGATGGCCATCGGGAGCTCGGCGTGGATGCCGTCCTCGGTCACCGGGTCTGGGACCAGCTCGGGATGATCGAAGTCGTACTCGGTCCCCTCGATCTGGAGAGCTTCCAGCGCTTCCTGCCCGGAGGAGACGCCCTCGAGCCGTTGAGGGACATGGTCACCTTCTATCTGAGGGGTGACGTGGATTTCGTCATTCGCCTCGTCCTTCGCGCGGAGGACGTTCCCGCGACGGTGTTGACGGCCGGATCCGGGGCCGCGCGTCTGGGTCTGACTTCCTGGCTCAAGACCCGTCCGTTCCGGAACGACGCCGCCGATATCGTCCTCGGTCCGAGATCCAGCGCCCCCACGGTCTGAGAAAGCGCGTGCGATCTTGCCCTCCGGAGCCAAACCCCTGAGCACGTCCGAATCGATTCTGAGGCGGGTGTTCAAGCTCGAGCCCGGAGAGGGCCGCAAGGTCCTGCTGTTCGCGCTGCTGGCCGGGCTGATCCAGGGCGGGGTCATGGTGGGGCTCACCGCTTCGGATACGCTGTTCCTGTCGAGGGTGGGATTCGAGAAGTTGCCGTTCGTCTTCATGGCGACGCCGTTCGTCATGCTGGCGTACGTGCCGGCGTTCGCCTTCCTCATCAGCCGTCTGGGAACCCCGCGTACGCTCGAGTGGACGCTGGTGGTGCTGGCGATCGGGGGCGGCGGGCTCTTCGTCTGGATCGCGCTGGCTTCGTCGGGCGGCTCAGCGGAGGGCGGGGTCGGGCTTGTCTACTACGTGGCCCGCATCTGGGCCGATCTGTGCTATACGGCCCTGTACAGTCTCTTCTGGAACTTCACGGACACGTTCTTCGACATCCAGGACGCGAAGCGACTGTTCCCCCTCTTCAGCGCCGGAATGGCCGCCGGAGCCATGATCGGCGGTGGGCTGGTGGCCGTGATCTCCCAGACGATCGGAGTCGCGTGGCTCTACTTGTTCTGGTCGGCCATCGCGCTGCTCTCCCTTCCGGTCGTGGCCGGCATCAGGAGGCGGTTCGACATCCTGCAGGAGGGAGAGTTCGAAGGCGAGACCGGGCTGTGGGAGCAGTTGAAGGAGACGAGGGTCGCGCTCTTCCGCTCCCGCTTCGTGCTGATCCTGGTCAGCGCGATCGTCGCGGTCGTCTTCCTGAGCTCGATCAACGAATACGAGTACCTGCGGATCCTCTCAGGGCCGCTCAACGAGGCCCAACTGGGATCCTTGCTGGGTCGGCTCCTCGTCCTGGTGAACGTCTTCAACGTCCTCTTCAGCCTCTTCGTCTTCAATCGGCTGGTCTTGAGGGTGGGGGTGGGTAACGTCGCCATCCTCCAGCCGCTGACCTACCTGGCGGTCTTCTACTTCCTCCTGTTTCAGGGGGGGGTCGGAGCGGCGATCTTCGGGTTCGTCGCCTTCCAGGGCATCCTCCCCTCCATCGAGTACAACAACCAGAACTTTCTCTTCAACGCGGTGCCGCAGGCGGTCAAGCAGCAGGTGCGGACCGCCGTGGAGGGACTCGCGGAGCCGCTCGCCACGGCCCTGGCCGGAGCCCTTCTCCTCTTGCTCGCGCGTTTCCTTCCCTCCGTGCGCATCGCCGCGCTCGGTTTCCTGCTGGCAGGTGGGTACCTGGGCATCGCCGTGCTGCTGAGGAACGCCTACCTCCCGTCTTTGGTGAAGAACCTGAGGAGAGGGTGGCTGGACCTCTCACGGCCCGCCGCAGAAGCGCTCTCGGGGCTCGGGTCCGCGGAGGAGGCTCGGCTTCGGGAGATGGCCGCGCAGGGCGACGGCGAGCTCGCGCGGTGTGCGTTGAGGATTCTGTCCATCAACAATCCCCAGGCGGGGTTCAAGGCGACGCTCCAGTACCTGAAGAGGACGCCAGACGACAGGATCTCGGAGGCGCGGTTCTTCGTGGAGGCCCTGTTGGAGCGGGCCGGGCCGGATGCCACACGGGAGTTCCTCGACTGGGTCGACCAGGGGAGCGATACGCTGGGAGCGAGGTTCCTCGAGGAGATGGGAGGCCACGGGCTCATCATGCCCACCGAGGTGAAGGGTCTCGTCCGGTCGGAGGAGCCCGCCGAGGTGGCGGCGGCCGTGGTCGTGCTGTGGCGGTCGTGGGATCCCCAGGACAGGCTCCTCGCGGCGGAAGGGCTCGTACGGCTCCTGAGCGGCTCGGAGGCGGAGATCGTCGCGGGGCTGCGCACCATCGGGAGGCTGCGCGACGAGACGCTGGCCCGGTTCGCGGCCTCTCATCTCGTCGGGGGGAGCGAGGCGGTGCAGCGCGAGGCGCTGGCTTCGTTGCGGAGCATCGTGACGCCGAACTCCACTGCGCTGGTTCCCGACATCCTCGACAGCCTCGCTCTCGTGGGCGACCGCGGGCAGTACGACGGGCTGGAGGTGCTCGGGAGGATCGCCGACCCTACGTGTATCGCGCGTCTGCTCGACGTCTCGGTCGACTTCTCTCCTCCCGTGCGGCGCAGCGTCCTGCGGGTCCTGGAGAGGATGGGGCTGCGCAGCGTGCCGGCGTCCGTCGCCGTGTTCACGGATCGTCGCCACGCGTACCCCGCGCGCGCGATCGCTGCGCGCTTCCTCGGCACCGCGGCCAGCCCCCAGCTCGAAGCCTTATGGCCCGGCGTTATCCAGCGGGAGCTGGCGCAGGCCGACCAGTTCCGCTCCTTCCACCGCACGCTGACGGCCGTGTCGCTTTCCACGTCGGGCATCCGCATCCTGCGCCGTTTCTACCGCGACACGCAGGATCGCACGGTGGACTTCATCCTCGAGGTCCTGCACATCGCCGGCAGGCTCCCGTCCTTCGAGATGCTGTCGTCCTCGCTGCGGTCGGATCTCCCGAAGGAGCGGGCCAACGCCCTGGAGACCGTCGAGCAGGGTGTGCCGCGGTATCTCTTCAAGCGCCTGCGCTCCCTGCTCGTGGATCCCGGAGCGGCATCCGAGGCGGGGGCGAGCGAAGGCTTGACGGTGGGCCCGTCGGTCGAGGAGATCCTGGACGCGGCCCTGCAGAGCCCCTTCGCTTCGGAGGCGGCCGCGGCCGCCGACGCTTCGTGGGTCACCGAGAACCCCGAGATCCTGGCCAAGCTGCGCAGCCGCCTGGCGGACCTCCGCGGGGAGATCTACCGCGAGACCGTGGTCACCCTGGCGGCCGAAGGCCAGGAGGGGATGACCCCGGTCGACATCATGGACTTCCTGGCCGCGGCGCCGTTCTTCGACAACCTTCGCGTGGGCGACCTCGAGGAGATCGCCGTGCGCGCGGAGGTGATGGAGCTCGAGCCGGGAGCCTACCTCTTCCGCGAGGGTGAGCCGGCGGACCGTGCGTTCGTCATCGCCAAGGGTCGGGCGAGCGTGGAAGGAGAGGTCGTGGAGGCCGGCATCCTCCTGGGCGGCGAGGCGCTCGGGACGGCGGAAACCTATGCCTCCACGGGCGTCTCGGAGGGGGTAACGGTCGTGTGCGTCCGGTCCCGGCCTGTGATGGACCTCGCGAACGTGAGCTCTGCGCTGGGCATCGAGCTCATCCGCCATGCAGCGGGAGTGCACGGTGTCCGAGCGCTCTAGGCAGAGTCTCCGGGGCCTGACCCTCATGGTCCTCACCCCGTGCTTGCTGTTCAGCGCGGCGGTCTCGGGGTGGGTGACGTACAAGGATCTCTACGACGTCATCCTGAACGACGGGTTCGAACAGAAGCTCGAGGCGGTGAGCACGGGTGTGGCTGCCTTCATCGACGGAGACACCCATCTCGCGTTGAGTCGGCCGACGCGCCTGACCGGGATCGCGGCGGATCCGTCGAAGCCGCTCCTGTGGGGACTGGACTCGGCGAACGATCGGCTCGTGACCATCGACGTGACGAACGGGGGTGCGACGCCGCTCGACACCGTCCCGGTGAGCGGCCTGAGCGGCCTCACCTACGACGCAGGGAACGCGCGCCTCCTGTCCGTGCGCCCTGCCACCGGGGAGTTGTTCGCGTTCGCGCCGTCCTCCGTCCGGCCCGTGCTCGTGGGTCACGTCCAGCCGGGTGCACGCGCTCTCGCCATCGACGCGTCGGGGAAGCACCTGGTGGTCGCGGGTCCGTGGGGGTTGAGAGGCTACACGCTGGCGGGGCCGAAGGGTGCGCCCACGCAGACCTGGACGAGCGAGACGAGCGTCGAAGCCGTCGCGGTGTCGCCTCGGACCGGAGCCTTGTACGGACTCCGGGGAGACGGGAGCGTCCTGGTCGCGGACAGCCTGGGCGCGCCGCTTCGGGAGGTGGGCGTCCTGAAGAGTACCGACGACGAGGGTGACCCCGGGCAGTTGCACGAGGTGCGGGCGCTGGCGGCGAGCCCCGTCGCCCCCACCGTATTCGCGGCCGGAAGGCGCCTCATGGAGATCTCGCTCGACGACCTCACCGTCGAGGCCGAGCGGTTCCGGCGGGGGTACCGCAACGAGAATCTCCCGACCTACCAGGAGTACGTGGTGCCGATGCGGCGCATCAGGGACGCGCTGGACATCACGTACCTGTATACGCAGAACCTGGTGCCCGGGGACTCGATCGAGTACGTGATCGACAGCACACCGTTCGGCCCGGACTATTCGCCCATCGGCAGCCGGGAGGCGCTGGACACCGAGGCGGACGTGCGTGGCATGGACGCCTTGATGGAGCGGGGCTCCGTGTACTCGTCACGGATCGAGTACTCACCGGAGTGGGGCCTGCTGAAGTCGGCGTTCGCGCCGATCCTCGGGCACGACGGAAGGTCTGTGGGCATGGTCGGCACGGACATCTCCGTCTCCACGATCCGCGACCGGACGCAACTCGCCCTGGCCAAGGTCGGCCTGGTCACCGTCGTGATCCTCTTCCTCGGCGGGCTCGGCTCGCTGGCCATCTCCCTGCGCCTCGCCGGACCGCTGGCGGCCCTCCAGGAAGGGGCCACCCGCGTAGCCGCCGGCCGGGCGGGCGAGCCGATCGAGCTGCCCCGCCTGCGTGACCTCGCCGCCCTGACGAGCTCCTTCAACGAGATGACGGACACCCTGACGTCCCTGGTCGACGAGTTGCACGAGGAAACCAGTCGGGTCGAGTCCATGCGGACCCGGAGACACCTGGCTCGCGAGTTGGCGCGGCGCGCGGCTTCGGCCGATCCGCTTCCCGACGGAGTAAGCGTGGAGTGGCGCGGGCCGAGCCCCCACGCGCCGGCTCCTTCGGGATTCGCCGTCGTGGGCGAGCCCCAACGCCCCTTCACCGCCGTGTGGCTCCGGCCGGAAGGCCCGGATGCTCTGGCCGGGTTGGCCGACCGGGAGGAGACCGCCTTGCTCGCCCGGCGGGCCGCGGAAGCCGAGCCGGCGTCGCCGGAGGCGCTGCTCTCGGCGCTGGAGCGGCTCCACGACGGGGAGGGCTTCCGCTTCGTGGTCGTCGACGCCGTGGAAGGTCGGGTGATCGTTTCCGCGGGCTCGCCCGTGCGGGCCGTCCTGGCGTCGGAGGGAGGGCGGGAGCGGCCCGTGGACCTGGCTCCCGGCCAGGCGTTCCGGGTGCCCTCCCGGTCCGCGCTCTCGCTCGTCCTGGGTTCGCCCGGTGCAGGGGACGCGCACGGGCCGGCCTGGGTCCTTCGCATGCGGGGGGCGACGGCATGAGCACGACGGTGACCCTGGCCGATCGCATCTTCCTCCTGCGTGGCCTGCCGGCGTTCTCGCGGCTCTACGACAGCGAGGTCGGCTCGATCGCCGCCGTATGCCGCGTGCGGACGTACGAGCCAGGAGAAACGATCTCCCGCCCCGGCCAGCCCCTCAGGCACCTCTACCTCGTCGCGAGCGGGCGGGTGCTCGACGAACGGGCTGGACCGCTTCCGGCGGTCTTCGGCGCCACCTCACTCCTCACCGGGCAGCCTCTGGACACGGCCCTGACCGCCGATCCGGAGGAGGGTGCCACGTGCTTCCTGCTCGGCCGGGCGCACTTCTTCACGTTGGTCCACGAATATCCTCCACTCCTCGTGAACCTGCTGAACGAGTGGCGGGGCGGGTGGGCCGGGTCATGACGATTCGACTCCAGAACCTGGTCATCATCCCTCCGATCTTTCTGATTCTGGCGCTCGCGGTCGGGTTCCTCGCCGATCGGGCGGCCAGGGAAGAGATCCTCTGGGGGCTCCACCAGGAGTCCGTGGCCCTCGCGGTCACGGTGGCGGACATGACGGGCGGGGCCACGATCGACCGCCTGTCGACGGGGGATGCGCTCGCGGAGCGGCGGGCGATGGCGCATCTCCGTGAGCTCGCTGGCCATGGCCAGGTGGAGGCCATCGTCCTCTATTCGCGCGCCGCGGGCCACGCCGTCCTCTCCTGGGACCGTGACAGCACCGCCCTTACGGTGAAGCAGGCGCTGTGGACCTCGAAGCTCACGAACCTGAAGAGCCAGGAGGTCGTGGGCGGTGTCGGGCCCTGGGGGCCGTATCCCGAAGCGCTCGTCGCGGCGGCCCCGATCTACGCCTCGGGCAACCCCTCGAACCCGCGAGGGGTTGCGGCCGTGATCATCGACGCGAGCCGCATGACATCGGCTACCCAGGCGCTTCGGCGCGACTTCGCCCTGCTGGTGCTACTCGTGACCGGGCTCGGGATCGCGGCGGCGCTGTTCCTGTCCGTGCGGATCGGGCGGCAGGTAAGAGAGCTGGGACGTGTCGGCGCCACGGTCGCGGCCGGCGAGTACCGGGCTCCGGTCCAGGTTTCGGGGGTGAAGGAGGTCCAGGACCTGTCCAACACCCTGGGGACGATGGCGAGTATCCTGTCCGACGTGCTGTCCAGGGGCCGTCGCGCCCTGCTGGTCGGAGACGCCTTCCAACTCAGCCACAACATGGCGGCTGCCTACAAGGAGGTACGCCTGGACGGTGCTCCCCCGCCCGAGGGATTGGAGGTCGGTTACAGCTCCCTGGGAGAGATCTCGCCGGGATGCTTCCACGGATGGACGGAAACTCCGCGCCATACGGTGCTCTGGGTCGGTGAGGTATCCGCGGGCGACTCCCTGGATCTCGCCATCGAGGCCGCCGCCGCGAACCGCGTGCTCGAGCGGGGACTACGGCATGGATCGCCCGAAGAGGTGGCCGGATCCATCTCGAACCTGTTCCACCTTTCCGCCCTCCAGATCGCCTGGTTCACGCGTCCGATCGTCGGTGACCCCGAGGTCCGGGTCGCCGCCGGCACGGGAGCCCCCCTGACGAAGGGTGACTACTGCGTGATCCACTCGTTCCAGTCGGAGCACATGGATTCCCTCTCGGGCTCCCTTTCGCTCTTCAAGGATCTCCCCGCGGAGCAGGCGGCGAAGGAGGTCCCTCTGGCACTCCCCCGGACGTTCTCGGGTGCCTTGCTTCTCATTCGGCCGTTGCGCCCATCCTCTGAAGGAGACACATCGTGACCCATCGGATTCGCCGTTCCGCGCGGCACACCGTCCTCCTGATCGCCGCGATGAGCGCCTTCCTTCCGGGCACGGGGAGGGCACAGGAGGACTCGTCATCGGCGTGGTCGGTCGGCGCCGACGGTGAGCTCGTCTCGCAGTTCGTCTGGCGTGGGCTGGTGCTCAACAACCACCCGAGCCTCCAGCCGGAGGTCTACCTGGAGCACGGGAGCTTCGATCTCGGAGTCTGGGCCTCGTTCCCGTTCGATGGGAGCTACAGGGAGATCGATACGTACCTCTCGTGGTCACACAGCTTCTCTGCGGGCGAGCTCGACCTGAATGCCCAGGACTACTACTACCCGCAGTATGCGGGGTTCTTCGACTTCAGCCAGGCCGCGGGGGGCCACACCGGCGAGCTGAGCGGGGCGTTCACGCCCTCCGTCGTGCCCCTGACGTTCACGCTCGCCTGGAATGCCTATGACGACCCGGACCACTCCCTGTTCGCGAAGGTGGGCGGCGAGCACTCCTTCGACGGCATCGTCGACCTGGACGCCAACATCGGATTTCTCCTGAAGAACAGTCCCTACTACTACGGGGCGAGCGCCGGAGACGTGATGAACTACACGATCCGGGCGACGCGGAACTTCTCGCTGGCCCGGGTGCAACCGCACGTGTCGGTCGCCTTGACCCGCAGCCCTGTGCTTGGAAAGACCCTGTGGGTGTTCGCGGTCGGCCTGTGACGTAGTCGCGTGCCTGCGGGTCCGGCGTGCGCCGGACCCGCGAAGGAGATACCCTTCCGCTCGACCCGACGGAACGTTCGCCCGGCTCCCTCCCTCCGGGTGGCCGTTTCGCGTGCAGCCGGATTCCTTCCTCAGGAGCTCGATCGATGGCTTCCGTTCGTCGGCAGACATGGCCCGGTCTCGCCGCCTTCGGCGTGGCCCTGTTCGCTCTCGGACCCGCCCCGGTGACCGCACAGAGCACCGCCACCTGGGTTCCCGAGCCCGTGCGTGGCCAGACCTTCCAGCTCTCCATCCAGAACATCATGCGGGGCCCCGAACTGGTGGGAGAGGCGCCGATTGGCCTCCGCTGGACGGACGACTCGCAGTGGCTCTACTTCCGCTGGCGGCCGGGCGGGCTCGCCTGGAACGTCGGCCGCTCCCTCTACCGCCTGAGCGCCAAGGGTGGTGAGCCCGAGAAGCTCACCGGCGACGAGGCCCGCAAGGCGGCGCCGCTCATCGCCCCGGGCGACATCTCGCCCGACCGGAGGTGGCGCATCTCGAGCGTGGAGGGGGACCTCTGGCTCGTCGACCGCCGCACCATGAAGACGCGGCGCCTGACACACACGGCGGACGCGGAAACGTCGCCGAGGTTCTCGGCGGACGGCAAGAGCGTGATCTACCGCCAGGGTGACAACCTCTTCCGCACCTCGCTCGTCGACGGATCGTGGGAGCAGCTCACGCGCATCGAGCAGGGGCCGGAGGCGAAGACCCCCCCCGAGCCGACCGGAGAGGCCAAGTTCCTCAGGGACCAGCAACTCGAGCTGTTCGCGCACGTCCGCCGGATCGAAGCCGAACAGGACTCACAGAAAGCGGAACGCGAAGCCCGGAGGGCCGAGGAACCCCAGACGCTCTACCTCGACAAGGGAGAGCGCGTGCGCTCCCTCGACGCGACGCCCGACGGTGCCCATGTGCTCATCGCCACCTATACACCGGCCGCGAACGTGAAGCGTCCCATCGTTCCGGAATGGGTCACGGAGGACGGATTCACGCACGAGATCCCGGGCCGGCCTCTCGTCGGCGAGGAACAGGGGACGGGGCGTATCGGGCTCATCACCACGGCGACGGGCCGGATGACCTGGCTGCCGATCGCCCCGGGCGACTACAAGGGGAGCGGCGAGCCGCGCCCGGTGAACGCAGGGTGGAACGACGCCGGCACGATGGGCTTCGTCCTGTCGCGCTCCTTCGACAACAAGGACTGGTGGCTCTGGTCGGTGGATCCGTCGAGCGGCGACGTCACGCTCGTGGACCACCTCCACGACGACGCCTGGGTCGGCGGGCCGTGCTTCGGCTGCGTCGGGTTCGTGCCGGGCACGAAGCGCATCTGGTACGTGAGCGAGGCCACCGGCTGGGCGCAGCTGTACTCCGTGAACCCGGACGGGACGGACCGCAAGGCGCTCACCACCGGGCAGTGGGAGGTGTCGGGCGTGGACATTCCCGAGGACCGCTCGGGCTTCCTGATCACCGCGGACAAGAGCTCGCCGTTCAACCAGAACGTCTACCGGCTGGATTTCGACGGAAAGGATTTCCGCGCCGTCACCCGGGGTGACGGGCGGTATACGGTGACGCCGTCTCCCGACGGACGCCGGCTCGCGCTCGTGCACGACGTCGCGAACCGACCTCAGGAGCTCTTCCTCGCGGACGCGAAGAGCCCCATGACGATGACCCAGGTGACGCACTCGCCGACGAAGGAGTGGCTCACCTTCCCGTGGATCAAGCCCGAGATCATCCACTTCCAGGCACGGGACGGGGTGATGGTCCCGGCGCGCATCTACCGCCCCTCCGACATGGGGGCCAAGCCGAATGGCGCGGCCGTGATCTTCGTGCACGGGGCCGGTTACCTGCACAACGTCCACAATTACTGGTCCGACTACTACCGCGAGTACATGTTCAACCACTTCCTCGCGGCGAGCGGCTACACGGTGCTCGACATCGACTATCGTGGATCCGCGGGCTACGGGCGTGATTGGCGCACCGCCATCTACGAGTGGATGGGTGGCAAGGACATGAGCGATCAGGTGGACGGAGCGCACTGGCTCGTGTCGCACGAGGGCGTCGACCCCCGTCGTATCGGCATGTACGGGGGCTCGTACGGCGGGTTCATGACCGAGATGTCGATGTTCACCGCGGGCGAGACGTTCAGGGCCGGCGCGGCGCTCCGCTCGGTGACGGACTGGGCGCACTACAACCACGGTTACACGAGCGACATCCTGAACCTGCCGCAAAACGATTCCGCTGCGTACAAGAGGTCGTCACCGATCTACTTCGCGCAGAACCTGCGTCCCGACCAATACCTGCTCATCCTGCACGGCATGGTGGACACCAACGTCCACTTCTCGGACGACGTGCGCCTCGTGCAGCGCCTCATCGAGCTCGGCAAGGAGAACTGGGAGTTCCAGCCGTATCCCGTCGAGAGTCACGGCTTCGTGGAGCCCACATCGTGGACGGACGAGTACCGCCGGATCTTCGAGCTCTTTGAGCGGACGATCAGCAAGCCCGGGTGCACCGAGAACGGCGGGCTGTGCGCGGTGCCGCGCGGCCGATAGGGCACGTGCCGTGGGGCTTTCGCGACAAGCTTGCGGGGCGGGGGAGCGCGCACGAGTGTTCGGATGCGCTGCCCCCGCCCGCGCATCGCGGCGGACACCCAAGGACCAGAGGTGGCACGATGACGATCGACTACGAATCGATGCTCGGCGAGGGAATCTCGAGGGGCGTGCGGCGCGCGGCTCTGCTGCTTGCGGCGGCGACGCTCGCGACGGGGTGCGCTTCGTCCGGGCGAGGCGAGCTCGACACGGGTTCGAGAGGTGGCTACACGCGCATTGAGGGTGACTCCAGGGTCTACGGGTTCGATCTGGGCACCGACAGGACGGCGGTCCGCCTCGCGCTCGCGGTCGATCCGGGCGCGGCGTGGGCGGCGCTGCCCGATGCCTATGCTGCCATCGGGTTGAAGGGTGCCGGTGTGGTCGACGCCCGGGGACGTGTGTTCGGGATCCCGGACCGCCAGGTCATGCCCCAGAGCCTCGCGGGCCAACCGCTCGGCCGCTTCCTCACGTGCGGGTCGACCACGACGGGGTCCGCCGCGGATACCTACGAGGTCCGCATGCTCGCCCTCACGCAGATCGATTCCACGGCGCAGGGGACCGTCGTCCTCACCCGCCTCGACGCCGTGGCGCGCTCGCGCGGTGTATCGGGAGTGCCTGTAAACTGCTCAACCACGGGGCGGCTCGAGCGGCTGCTCGCGGATTCGCTCCAGGCCCGGGTCGGCCGGGTGAGTGAGCCTCGATGACGGATCTTTGTGGATGACCGGACACTCCCGACCGACAACCTTCTTTCCGGAGTTACGAACGATGCGACGTCCTGCCCGCCGGATCGCCTTTCTTCCCGCGACCCTTTTCGTCGCTCTGGCCGCCGCGCTCGTGCTGTCCGCCGGGGCTGCTGCGCAATCCACGGCGCCCGCCGCAGGCACGGCCGATGCCGTGCTCAGCGCGCTCCACTGGCGCAGCGTGGGGCCGTACGTGGGAGGCCGCGTGGTCGCGGTCGCGGGAGTTCCCGGCGAGCGGGACCTCTTCTACATGGGCGCCGTGGACGGAGGCGTGTGGAAGAGCACGGACTACGGCCTCGCGTGGACGAACATCACCGACGGTAAGCTCCCGGGCTCGAGCGCGAGCATCGGCGCGATTGCCGTGGCACCCTCGAGCCCGCGCGTTCTGTACGTGGGAACGGGCGAGAGCGACATCCGTGGGGACATGATCTCGGGCGACGGTGTCTTCCGCTCCCCGGACGGCGGCGAGCACTGGACGAGGGCGGGGCTGGAGGACACGCATACGATCAGCAGCCTGGTCGTGGACCCGAGCGATCCCGACGTCGTGTACGCGTCGTCGCTGGGACACGTCTTCGTGCCCGGACCGAACCGAGGCGTGTTCAAGACCACGGACGGCGGCCGCACCTGGAAGAAGGTCCTGTTCGTGAACGACAGCGCGGGCGTGGTGGACCTCGTGATGGCGCCCGGCAACCCGGACGTGCTGTACGCCGCGACGTGGCAGGCACAGCGGACGCCATGGATGCTGTCGAGCGGGGGCGCGGGCAGCGGGCTCTACGAGACGACGGACGGAGGCGAGCACTGGACGGACCTGTCGACCAACCCGGGCTTCCCCTCCGGCGTGCTCGGCAAGATCGGCGTGGCCGTTGCGGCCAGCGCGCCGAACGTCGTGTACGCGACCGTGCAGGCGAAAGACGGTGGCGTGTTCCGCTCCGACGACGGCGGCGCGACGTGGAGGCGGGTGAACGACGAGTGGAAGGTCAGGCAGCGGGCCTTCTACTACATGGCGATCTTCGTGGATCCGCAGGACGCCAACACCGTCTACATGCCGGAGGTGGACGCGCTCTGGGTCTCGCACGACGGAGCGAGGACGTTCACCCGGTTGCGTCCCCCGCACGGTGACAACCACACGCTCTGGATCAACCCCGACGACCCGAAGATCCTGCTGGAGGGCAACGACGGGGGCGCCACGGTGTCCACGGACGGCGGCCGTACCTGGAGCACGGAGCACAACCAGCCGACCGGGCAGTTCTACTCGGTGAATCTGGACCACCGCTTCCCCTTCCACATCTACGGTGCGCAGCAGGACGAGGGCTCCACCGAGGGCCCGAGCGCGAGCAGCGAGGGCTCGATCCCGCTCAGCGCGTGGAAGAGGGCGGCCTACGGGGAGAGCACGCCCGTCGTGCCCGAGCCCGGGAACCCCGACGTCACCTACGGAAGTGGCTACTTCAGCATCTTCCTCAGGTACGATCAGAAGACCGGGCAGTACCAGAGCGTCAGCCCGTGGCCGAAGTACCAGGAAGGTGCGTCCTCGGGTGAGTTGAAGTATCGCTTGGCGTGGACCCACCCGATCCTGTTCTCGCCGTCCAACCCCAACGAGCTCTTCGTCGGCGCTCAGTACGTGCTGAAGAGCGACGACCGCGGCCGCACGTGGAAGGAGATCAGCCCCGATCTGACGCGCAACGACGCCAGCACCGAAGCGCCCACCGGCGGGCCCATCGACCTCGACCAGTCCGGCGCAGAGATCTATCCGTACATCTCGGCTCTCGCGGTTTCCCCGAAGAGCGACAGCGTCATCTGGGCGGGCTCCTCCGACGGGCTCGTGCACGTGACCACGGACGGCGGCGCGCACTGGCAAGCGGTCACACCCTCGGGGCTGCCCACATGGTCGCGGATCAGCTCGATCGAGCCGTCCCACACCGACGCGGCCACCGCGTACCTCACCGCGCGACGCTACATGTGGGACGACTTCACGCCGTACGTCTTCAAGACGACCGATTCGGGCCGGCACTGGGCGGCCATCACGGACGGACTTCCCAAGGACGCGTACGCGTTCGCCGTGCGGCAGGACCCGGACGACGCCGACCTCCTCTTCCTCGGCACGAAGAGCACGGTGTACGTGAGCCTCGACGGCGGCGGGCACTGGCAGCCGCTGTCGCTCGAGCTTCCGCCGGTGCAGGTGCGTGACGTCGCCGTCGATACGCGCCAGGGCGACGTGGTCATCGCGACGCACGGCCGCTCGTTCTGGGTGCTGGACAACCTGTCCCTGCTCGAGCAGATGACGAAGCGCGCCGCGCCGCCCGCCGACAGCGCCGCGCTGTTCGCTCCCCAGGGGGCCTGGCTGACGCACGCCTACGGGGGCGGTCGGCGCGGCGGCGACGCCGGCGAGAACCCACCCTTCGGCGCGACCGTGTTCTTCCAGATCCCGAGGGGCTACGACGGCCGTGCGCCCGTGACGCTCGCCTTCACCGACGCGACCGGCAAGACGGTCCGCAGCTTCGACCTGCATGTGGAGGATGAGTCCGGGATCGTCTCGATGCCGGGTGAGGAGGAGAACCCGGTGCGTCGCAAGATGGAGGCGGAGAGGAAGCTCACCGCGATCACCCCGGGGATGAACCGCTTCCAGTGGAACCTGCGCTACGCCGATGCCACCGAGGTGAACGGGTTCGAGCCGCCGATCGCGGCCGGCGGTCTGCCCGACGAAGTGGACGGCCCCGTCGTCGCGCCCGGCAGCTACCGGGTCGTGCTCACCTACGCCGGCCGGAAGATGGAGCAGAGCTTCGACGTGACGCTGGATCCCCGGATCCAGGCGACCCGGAGCGACCTCGAAGACCGGCTCCAGCTCCAACTCCGCATCCACGAGGCGCTGGACTCGCTCGACCGGACGCTCAACCAGGCGATCGCCGTGCGGGACAGCCTGGTGTCGGCCGGGGGGGGTGGTGCGGCGGTGGATGCGCTGACCGGGGAGATCGGCGATCTCGTCCAGCTCGATCTGCACTCGAGCGAGGGGAGCCTACTGCACGAGACCAAGCTGCGCAGTCACCTGGCCTACCTGGCCGCGGACATCGACCTGGCGTACGCCGAGCCGACAGCGGCCCAGAAGGCGGTGTACGAGGAGCTCCGGCAGGAGGCGCAGGTGGGTGAGGCGAAGCTCGAGTCGGCGATGCGGAAGGCGAGGGGCGGGTCCTAGGACCCGCCCCTCTGGTCGCTTCCCTTGTCGCCCGCGGAGGGCTCCACGGTCCTCTACTGCCGTCCGTGCACCCAGCGATCCCAGCGCTGCCGGTACTCGTGCTCGTATGCCTCGACCGTCGCCTGGTAGCTGAGCGCCGGATCTCCCGCACGGCGTGTCCAGCGGAGCGTCACGGTGTGCGTCCGCGGAGAGAGGGCGAGAGCCCCGTCGCGCACCCGGACCGAGCGTCCGTCCGCTTCGGCCGAACGCACCTGCATGAACCACGGCAGATGCACGACGAGCGCACGGGGAGCGTGCGTGAAGCTCGACGTCAGGCTCAGGGTGGCCGCCGTGTCGCCGAGGACGCGCAGCCGGAAGGCGACGGTGCCGAACGTCGTGGGCGCGTCGCTCACCACGATGCTGTCACCCGCGCCGAGCCAGGCCGGAGACACCACGGAAAGGAGGTGGAGGGTGTCGCCCTGCTCCCGGACGAGCATGTCGCGGAGCAGCGTCCGGTAGTTGGCGGCATACCACCCGTGCGGTGCCAGATTGCCTCCGAAGTCGCGATTCCCCCACGGCCGGATCGATGTCTCGAATCCACCGTTCGTGGAGCTGGTGTGGAGCAGCACGCCGTAGAGCTCCTGGACCGCGGTCTCCTGATCGCCGCGGATGACCTCGGTCTCGGTGTTCTTCATGGTCAGGTAGTCGTGCAACCAGTAGCCGTCGCCATAGGTCATGATTCCCTCGGCGTACTTGGCCCGGGTGCTGTCGAGCGTCGCCGTGACCATGGGATCGTTCGGGGCGAGCACGCGCTCGGGATACACCGCCATCATGTTGCCCCAATCCTGCCCGCCCTTCACGTCGAGCCCGGGTGGGATGTAGCCGCCCGTCTTCGCCGTGACTTCCCGAAGCCGTCGCAGCAGCGCACGCCGGAGCGACCTGTAGTCGCGCTCGAAGGTCCGCGCATCCCCTCGGTGCCCCAGCCCCTCGGCCAGGTAGATGGCGCCGTGCAGCCCCGCCAGCGCCCAGAAGTCGTGGCCGGTCACGTGGCCGGTGATGTCTTCGTTGTCACCGGGCGTGGTGGAGGGCACCAGGTGCAAGGGGTCCGACGCGCGGGCGCTGTCGAGCCAATGCACGGCGCGCTGGACCGCGGGATAGACGCCTCGGGCGAACGCCGTGTCGTGCGTGAAGAGGAAGTGCTGTCCGTACGCCCACAGCGTCTGGCCCCAGCCGTCGTACTGACCGCCCTGGCTCACGAAATTTCCGTCCGGCTGCTGCCAGCCGGCGAAGAAATCCAGATCCTGGCGAGCGATGTGCGGATAACCGGTTACGTCGTACGCGTGCACGATGTAGGACGCGTCCCGCAGCCAGAACGCATGGTACTGGAACTCGTTCACGGTCTGCACGTAATCGTCGCCGATCTTGTCCCGTGCCAACAGATCGTAGACCAGGCTCGTGCGGAAGGTGTTGACGACCTTGGGCTCGGCCACGTCCACCTGCATGCCGCGGCCCACGATGTCGGTCCAGAACGACTCCGTGCGCGAGAGGTACTCGTCGAAGCCCGCTGCGCGCACGCGCGCCAGCCATGGGTCGTCGGGCGCGGTGGGCGCGTAGGGGAGCTTCACCACCACTGACTCGGAGTCGCCCGGCGCCAGCATCGCGTCGTAGATCGCCATGCCGACCGGCTCGGTCACCTGCACGCGCAGGTGCCTGGCGGCGACGGTCCCACCGAGCTGTCCCTCGGCGTCTTCGGTCGGGCGCAGCTCGGGCGTCGGATCGGTCGGGAAGAGGTAGAAGACCTTTCCGCCGCGCAGGAACGCTCCCTGGTCGAAGCCGTACGTCCAGGTCGAGTCGAATGTGACTCCCGGCTGCTCGTATTGCCCCTTCCGCTGCGCCGTGGACGGGCGAGGGAAGCGGTTGTCGGCCCTGCCGCTGCCGCCGTGCGACGGGCCCGTGTAACGGGCCGCGAAGGCCACCCGGGCACGCGCGTCACGACTTCCCGTGTTCGCCATCACTACGCGGACGAAGTCCACGACGGGACTCTCGGGCCGTCCGTCGAGGGTCGCCGCGAACATCGTGAAGCGATAGGCCACGTCACCCCGCCGGGCCTCGTACTCGATGATGGGCAGCCACCCCTCGCGCAGGGTCCGCACGCGTTGGCTCACCGGGGTCAGCGTGGGGCCGGCCAGGAACATCAGCTCGCCGTAGCCTGTGTAGAGGTAGCCCTCCGGCGTGACCTCGGTCCCGCGCCCGTCCATGACGCCAATCACGTCGGTGGGGTGGCTGTAATACGAGAACGGACCTGGCCCTTGGTCCATGGCCGGATCGACCATGTCGGGCTGCTGGACCGGTGTTCCCGAGGCAGCCTGGCCGGCCAGCGGGATGGGGAGGATCGCGATCAGGGCGAGGCCGACGATAGACAGCCGCATCGGGTTCTCCGTCAGGCAGTGGTGGGGTGGGGGAAAGAGAAAGAGTCCAACAGTGGTATATTATAGGTAGCGGGTGTGGGGTTGCAGCAACCATTGGGAGTGCCCGGCGAGCCCGGTCGTACCGGGCTCGGAGGGGGCTTCCTGAGGGGGGTATGATGAGCCCTCGAGCCGAACCAGCCGACTCCGACCGCATTCCCAGCGCCAACGAGCGCCTCAAGCGGTCTTTCAGTTCCGTGTTCTGGGGCGCGATGATCGCCGCGACGGTGGTCCACTACGGGCTCTTCGCTCTGTGGCCCGAGCTGCGCGCCGACGACATCACGGTCACGAATAGCGACGTGGTGAGCGTCAACCTTCCGCCGGATGTCGTGATTCCCCCGGCACCCAAGGCTATCGCGCGTCCCGCGGTGCCCGTGATGGCTACCACGGCGGTCAACGAGGACGTGACGATCGCGCCGACCACGTTCGAGCAGAACCAGGTCGAGAACCTGCCGCCGCCTCCGCAGCAGAATACGGAGGTGGACATCACCAAGGCTCCGGTCTTCACGCCTTACACCGTGGCCCCGGCCATCCTGAACAAGGATGCGGTCATCCGGGAGATGGAGCGGGCCTACCCGCCCGTCCTGCGCGACGCGGGCATCGGAGGAACGGTCGTCGTGTACTTCCTCATCGACGAGAAGGGCGTGGTGAAGGACCGCCGGGTCTGGAAGAGCTCCGGATACCCACCGCTCGACGCCGCGGCCATCGAGGTGGCGGACGTGTACCGCTTCTCCGCCGCCCTGAACCGGGACAAGAAGGTGCCGGTGTGGGTGCAGTTCCCGATCACGTTCACGGTGGCGGGCGCGCGGGGTTCGGGGTCCTGAGCCCTGAGGTAAGCTCTCGGGCTTCCTTCCCCCTCGCCGTCGGTGGGTGAGGGGGAAGGAAGTCCGAAAGTTCATCTCTCGGCTCGCTTGACCAGCGGCAGCTCGATCCAGCTCGCGTGCTCCGGGCTGTGCCAGATCGTCTGTGTCGCCTTCCGGTAGTCGCTCGGCTTCGCCCAGAAGATGTTCTTGACGAACGTCTGCGGATTGCGGTCGTACAGCGGGAACCAGCTCGACTGGATCTGGACCATGATCCGGTGTCCGGGCAGGAAGACGTGGTTCGCCGTGGGAAGGTGGAAGCGATAGAGGAGCGGCTCGTCGGGCGTGATCGGCTCCGGATCGGAGTAGCTCTCGCGATAGCGGCCGCGGAAGATGTCCATGGCGATGGGGAGCTGGTAGCCGCCCATCGGGGGGTTCGGCGCGTACTCGGGCGGATAGACGTCGATGAGCTTCACGACCCAGTCGGCGTCCGTGCCCGTCGTCGACGCGATCAGGTGCACGAGCGGTCGTCCGCTGATCTGCACCGAGTCCGTGAGCACGCCCGACTCGTACGTGAGCACGTCGGTACGGCCCGACGCCTCGCGCTGGTCGTCGACAAGCCACTCGGGCCAGGTGAGGCGGCCGCTGTATCCGATCGGCTGGCTCGGCCGGGCACGGTACGGCACCGGCTTGGCCGGATCCGACACGTAGGAGTCGGACGCCGCATCCCCCGGGGCCGGCTTGGTGAAGCCTGCCTTGAGGCCCGCTTCCAGGTAGAGCGGCGTCCCCTGGATCGTGCATCCGCTCGGGCACCCCGACGGCCACGCCTGGAGGCGCTCCCACCGGTCCGCGCCCGTCACGTATGCGGTCACCGGCGCGACGTTGTCGGGCGGCGAACCGTCCTTCAGGTAATGCGCGAGGAACGGTCCGAGGATGTGACGCTCGAAGTAGAGTGACGTGTTGCTGTTGAACTCGAGCGCACCGAGGGAGCTTCCGTCGGCGATCTCCTGGCCGTGGTGCCACGGACCCATGACCATGTAGACCATGTCGTGGGCCGTGTCCTTCGGCTCGAGCGCACGGTAGACCGCTTGCGCGCCGTAGATGTCCTCCTGATCCCAGAGGCTGTGCACGAGCATGACCGGCACCTTCAGCGGCTCGCGCCCGAGGATGCTGTCCATCGCCTGGAGCTGCCACCAACGATCGTAGCTCGGGTGCGCGAGGATCTCCCGCCAGAAACCGACCTGCTCGAGCCCGCGCTCCTTGCCCAGCTCGCCCGCCGAGCCCGCGTTCATGTAGGTGTCGTAGTCGTCCCAGGAGTCGGTCCACCAAGTGTACTCGTTCGTGCGTGACGCCTCCTGGGAGTAGATGTACGGCATGTTCTGCTCGCGGAACGCCCCGTGGTGGAACCAGTCGTCGCCCATCCAGCCGTCGACCATCGGGTTCATGGGCACGACGACCTTGAGTGCCGGATGGGGGTTCACGAGCGGGGTCAGGCTCAGGTAGCCGTCGTAGCTGATCCCCAGGATGCCGACGCGGCCGTTCGACTCGGGGACGTGCTTCACGAGCCAGTCGATCGTGTCCCACGTGTCGGTGGACTCGTCGACCTGCGTCGGGTTGAGGGGTCCCTTCATCGGGCGGTTCATCACATACTCGCCCCCGGAGCCGTACTTGCCCCGGATGTCCTGGATCACGCGGATGTAGCCTCCCCGCATGATCACGTCCAGGGCGTTGTCGTAGCCGCTGAGCGCCGGACCCATGTGCGCGCTGACCTCGTGGGTCACCTGGGAGCTGGCGTCGTACGGGGTGCGCGTCATGAGGATCGGCGCATCCTTCGCTCCCTTCGGGATGAGGATGACCGTGTGCAGCTTCACGCCGTCGCGCATGGGGATCATCACGTCGCGCCGCACGTAGTCGAAGCTCGAGGTCACGGGCGTGAAGTGGGCGGGCGTCTCGTTCGCGAGCGAGTCGGCCTGCTTCGGCCGCTCCTGGGCCGAGGCCGCGACGGACGCCGAAGCGAGGACGCAGGCCGTGAGGATCGTGACGAGCGGAAGGCGGGCCGAGTCCATCATATCTGCTCTCCGAAGTAGAGCGGTGGACGCCGCCGCGCGCTGGGAGCGCCGGCTCCAGCAGCGGCGGAACGAGCGAAGGGAAGGATAGGGTCCACGCCCTCGGTCCGCATCCACAGGGCATGCTCTGCAACTGTTTTGTGGCCGGGATGCTTCCTATTATCCAGACCTTGACGTGTCGGGAGACCCTCCTCGATGGAGTCATGATGATGAAACGGATGTCTGGTGGTCGGTGGATCTGGATCGCAGCTGCCGCCCTTCTGGGTATGGCGGCGCCCGCGGCGGCGCAGTCGGTTCCCCCGCGGTTGCTCAGCGGGCTCGTATGGCGAAACCTCGGGCCGTTCCGCGCCGGACGGGTCGCGGCGGTGACCGGCGCGGTGGGTCGGGGAGAGGCGGGCGTCTTCTACGCCGGCCTTCCCGCCGCGGGCGTGTGGAAGACCGTCAACGCGGGGATCACGTGGAATCCGATCTTCGACTCCGTGAAGGACGTCTCGTCCGTCGGCGCGATTCAGGTGGCGCCGTCCGACCCGAACACGGTCTACGTGGGCACCGGCGACATGATCACGGGCGGCGGGATCAACGAGGGCAACGGTGTCTACAAGTCCACGGATGCCGGCAAGACGTGGCAGCATCTCGGGCTGGACGAGACCAAGCAGATCCCTTCGATCCTCGTGGACCCGACCAATCCTGACATCGTCCTGGTGGCCGCGCAGGGCAACGTCCACGCAAAGAGCGGCGCGCGGGGCGTCTTCCGTAGCACCGACGGTGGCAAGACGTGGACGCGCACCTTCTTCGCGAACGACTCGACGGGCGTCCAGAAGCTGGCCTTCGCGAACGACAAGCCCAACGTCGTTTTCGCCACTACCGACCGGCACTTCAACCGGCCGGGGGGGCCCGCCTTCTATCGGCGCCCACCCAGCAACGGACCGAGCGACACGCAGCTCTACAAGTCCACGGACGAGGGCGTCACCTGGACGCGGGTCAGCGGAGGTGGGCTGCCCCGGCTCGACGGGCGCACCTCCGTGGCTGTGGCGATGCACACCGATGCCCAACGGGTCTTCGTGATCTCGAACACGGGCCTGTATCGTTCGGACGACGGCGGCGCGACCTGGCGTCAGATGGACTCGACCGACACGCGCATCCGCAACGGGCAGGGTGGCTACAACTGCGGCGTGTACGTGAGCTCCGACAACCCCGACGTCGTCTACACGATCAACACCGCGGGCTACGAGTCGCATGACGGCGGCAACACGTTCACCGGGTTCATCGGCGCCCCCGGCGGCGACGATCCGCAGCAGATGTGGATCGACCCGACGAACGGCCAGCGCATGTTCGTCGGCCTGGACCAGGGCGCTTCGGTGAGTCTCGACGGAGGCGACACGTGGAGCCCGTGGTACAACCAATCCACGGAGCAGGTCTACCACATCTCGGTGGACAACTCGTGGCCGTACTGGGTCTACGCACCGCAGCAGGACGCGGGCGCGATCCGCACGCGCAGCCGGGGCAACTTCGGCGAGATCGGACCGCTCGACTGGAGTCCGGTGGGAGGATGGGAGTGGGGAACGATCCTTGCCGATCCGCTGAACCCGAAGATCGTGTACGCCAGCGGCTCGGGCATCCTCAAGATCAGCTACCCCAGCGAGCAGATCGTCAACGTCAGCCCGGGCGTGGACCCGAACGCACACCTGCGCTCCACGTCCACGAACCCGCTCATCTTCGCGCCGTGGAATCCCCACGAGCTCTTCGCCGGGTTCCAGTACCTGATGGCGACGACGGACGGCGGGATGCACTGGACGAAGATGAGCCCCAATCTCGGCTACCCGAAGGGCGTGACGCCTCCTCCCGAGGGACAGGCGATGAGGGGGCGCGGGCGCCGCGGGGGTCCCCGTCAGGGCCTCATCGAGGCGATCTCGCCCTCGACCGTGGCGCAGGGTGAGATCTGGGTGAGCACGAACAACGGGCTCATCAAGCTGACCCGGGACAACGGCAAGACATGGGAGGACGTGTCGATTCCGAACCTGCCCGACTCCGACCTCTCCGACATTCCGGCGATCGATGCCTCGCACCAGGACCCGGCGGAGGCGTACGCGGCGGTGGACACGCACGGGGCGGGTGATTACCACCCGTACCTCTACCGCACAAAGGATTTCGGCAAGACGTGGACGCTGATCGTGCATGGCCTGCCGACCGGCCAGCCGAGCGGGAGCTTCACGCGGGTGATCCGAGCCGACACGAAGAAGCAGGGCCTGTTGTTCGCGGGCACGGAGACGTCGATGTACGTCTCGTTCGACGACGGGGACAACTGGCAGTCGCTGCGCCTGAACCTGCCGAACACCTCGTACCGTGACGCCGTCATCAAGGACAACGACCTGGTGGTGGGCACCTACGGGCGCGGGATCTGGGTCCTCGACGACATCTCGCCGCTCCGCCAGATGACGGCAGAGATGGCCAGCGCGCCCGCGCACCTGTTCAAGCCGGGCGAGGCCATCCGCGTGCGCAGGAACGTGAACCAGGACACACCGTTCCACAAAGAGGTGCCCCATGCCCTGAACCCCCCCACCGGGGCGCTCATCTACTACTCGCTCGCCTCCGCGCCGTCGGGGACGGTCACGCTCGACGTCCTGGACGCGGCGGGCAACGAGGTGCGTCACATGTCCAGCGCACCGGTGGCGCCCGTTCCGCTGGCGGCCCATGCGCCGGAGCCGAACTACTGGCTGAAGACGCCGGAGCCCCTGCCCACCGCGGTCGGTCTGAACCGCGTGAACTGGAACATCCGCTACGACGATCCTCCGGCGTTCCACCACACGTTCGACATCAACGCGAACCCTCACCTCACGCCTCCCTCGCCCCAGGGGCCGCTCGCGCTCCCCGGGGAGTACACGGTGAAGCTCACGGTGGACGGGAAGAGCTACACGCAAACCGTCACCGTGAAGAACGACCCGCGCTCGCCGGCCACCGAGGCGGATCTGGAGGCCCAACACGCGCTGGAGATGAAGACGTACGAGGGAATCCGGGAGGCGTGGGGCGGGCACACGCGGGCGGTAGCGCTGAAGAAGGCCGTCGACGACGCGGTCGGAGCGCATCCGGCGGGCGCGGTCGCCAAGGCCGTGAAGACGTTCGAGGCCGCGCTCGACTCGGTGGCCGGTGAGGTGGGTGCCGGAAGGCGGCCGTTCTTCCGCGGCGTCGCGGGTCCGGCCGGACTCGTGAGCTTCGTGGACATGAACGCCTCGATGATCCGGGGGCTCGAGGAGCTCGAGTCCGGCGATACGAGGCCTACTCCGGCGATGGATGCCGCCTGGGCGGACGGCTGCTCGAAGCTGGCCGAGACGCTGGGCGCCTGGCAGAGGGTGAACGGCAAGGACCTGACCGCCCTGAACGCCGTGCTGAAGAAGCACGGCATCCAGGCGGTCCAGCCGTCCTCACCGGCGCTCGCGGCGCCTGTGTGCCCGTCGGGGGGAGGGAACTAGCTCCCCCCGCCCCCGCGCCGAACGCGAATCGGCGCGGGGGGCTCTCCCTTCAGCTCGACCGGGTGGTCGCGGAGCTCCTTCATGGCTTCGGCGACCGCCCGTTCGAGTTGCGGGTCGTGGCCCGCGATCTGCAGGGCCGGCGTCTGCTCGACCTCGATGTCGGGCGCCACGCCCTTGTTCTCCACGTCCCACTGCCCGTCCGGGTTGTAGAAGCCGGTGCTGGGCGCGGAGATGAAGCCACCGTCCACGAGACGTGGCTCGCCGCCCCATCCCACCAGGCCTCCCCACGTCTTCGTGCCGATGAGCGGCCCGATGCGCATCTGCCGGAACATGTAGGGGAACATGTCCCCGCCCGATCCACTCATCTCGTTGATGAGGAGGACCTTGGGTCCCCAGATGGCCGCGGCCGGTGCCGTCACGGCGTTGTAGTGGTCGCCGAGGCGCTGGTTGAAGTAGCCGTGCAGCTTGCGGCTCATGATGTCCACCATGTAGTCGGCGATGCTTCCCCCGTGGTTGAAGCGCTCGTCGATCACCGCGCCCTGCTTGTCCTGTTGGGCGAAGTAGTAGCGGTTGAAGCTGGCATACCCACCCTCACCCGTGTTCGGCACGTAGACGTAGGCCAGCTTGCCGTCCGAGAGTGAGTCCACGAGGTGGCGGTTCGCCTCGATCCACGCGCGCGTTCTCAGGCCCGCTTCGCTGGCGATCGGGATGACCGTGACGCTGCGGGCGCCCTCGGTCGAGGGTCGCTCGTTCACCAGGATCCGGACCTGCCTCCCCACGGTGCCGACGAACGGCGCGTACGGGTTCATGGGCGGCACGAGGGGCTCGCCGTTCACGGCGAGCACGTAGTCGCCCGGGCGAACGTCCACTCCCGGCGCCGAGAGCGGCGAGCGCAGATCGGGGTTCCAGTTCTCCCCGGTGTAGATGTGTGCGACGCGGTAGTGCCCGTTGGCCACCACGAGGTCGGCACCGAGCAGCCCGGCGGGAAGCGCGTCGGCCTTGGGTAGGTCGCCTCCGCCCACGAAGCTGTGCGCGATCGAGAGCTCACCCTGCATCTGGTCGAGGATCTGGGTGAGGTCGGCGCGGTGGCGCACCCAGGGCAGGAGCACCTCGTAGCGCTTCTTCATCGCCGGCCAGTCGGCGCCGTTCAGGTTCTTGACGTACAAGTAGTCGCGCTCGATGCGCCA
>CAZFIS010000002.1:0-77943 GCA_964519125.1 uncultured Gemmatimonadaceae bacterium
CCTCGAGGGGCGTGTCCGGATCGGGACGGTGGTGGTAGAAGACATCGACGTAGTCCACGCCGAGGCGACCGAGCGACTGATCGAGCGAAGCCAGCAGGTACTTGCGCGAGCCACGGTCGCCGTAGGGACCGGGCCACATGTCGTAGCCGGCCTTCGTGGCGATGACGATCTCATCGCGCCAGGGCGCGAGATCCTCCCGGAGGATGCGCCCGAGCGTCTCCTCCGCCGCCCCGGGAGGTGGGCCGTAGTTGTTGGCGAGGTCGAAGTGGGTGACGCCGAGGTCGAAGGCCCGGAGCACCATGGCGCGCGCGGCGTCGAACGAGGCTTCCCGTCCGAAGTTGTGCCACAGCCCCAACGAGACGACCGGCAGATCGAGCCCCGAGCGCCCGCACCTGCGGTAGAAGTCCGCGCGGTCGTACCGGCCCGGGTCGGGCGAGCGCATCGGCCGGCGGCCCCCTACCCCGCCGACCCCACCATCGCCGCGGCACGCAGGAGCGCCCTCGCCTTGTTCAGGCTCTCCTGGTACTCCATGGCCGGCTGCGAGTCGGCCACGATGCCGGCGCCCGCCTGCACGTACGCCTTGCCCTCCGTCACCATCACCGTGCGGATCGTGATCGCGGTGTCCATGCTCGAGCCGCCGTAGTTGAAGTGGCCCACCGCGCCGGCGTACGGGCCCCGACGCGTCGGTTCGATCTCGTCGATGATCTCCATCGCGCGGATCTTCGGCGCGCCCGACACGGTGCCGGCGGGGAAGCACGCCCGGAAGACGTCCATGGCGCTCATCCCCTCGCGGAGCCGTCCTTCGACCTGGCTCACCAGGTGCATCACGTGCGAGTACCGCTCCACGACCATCAGCTCGGGAACGTGGACCGACCCGTACTCGGCCACCCTGCCGACATCGTTGCGGCCGAGGTCGACGAGCATGCGGTGCTCGGCCAGCTCCTTCTCGTCGGCCTTCAGGTCCTTCGCCAGCTCCTGCTCTTCCTGCGCCGTCCTTCCGCGCGGCCGCGTGCCCGCGATCGGCCGCACCGTCACGACGCCGTCCTCCACGCGCACGAGCACCTCCGGCGAGCTCCCCACGAGCGTCAGACCGTCGAGCTCCAGGAAGTAGAGGTACGGAGACGGGTTGAGCGAGCGAAGCGCGCGGTACAGCTCGAACGGCGTGGCCTCGAGCTCGATGCCGAGCCTCTGGCTCAGGACCACCTGGAACGCGTCGCCGGCGCGGATGTAGTCGCGGATCCGCTCGACGCCCGCCTCGAACTCCTCGCGCGTCATCGAGCTCTCGAACCTCAAATCGCCCTCGGAGTCGGCTCGGAGCGTGAGCGGGGGGGGAGGCGCGTCCTCGCTCAGCTCGCGCACCAGCGCCCCGACGCCCGCCAGCGCGTCGTCGTAGCGACGCCTCAGCTCCTCCCGGTCGAGATGGTCCTCGACAGGGACCGCGGCGATGGCCATCGCCCGACCCCGAAGGTTGTCGATGGCGAGCACGGTGTCGGTGAAAAGGAAGATCCCGTCCGGCAAATTCAGGTCGTCGGTCGGCGGGTTCGGCAAACGCTCGATCTGGCGTACGACGTCATACCCGAAGTACCCTACGGCACCCCCCCAGAAGCGGGGCAGGCCGTCGACGTCCGCAGGGACGCGCTCCCGGAGGCGCGCGTCGAGGTCGGCCAGGGGATCGGAGGTCTGGACGGGCCGCCATCCTTCGTCCGGGGTCCACCAGGATACCTGCCCGCGGTGGAGCCGCCACGCGGCCGAGGGACGGGTTCCCAGGAACGAGTATCGGGCCCATTGTTCGCCGCCGACGACGGACTCCAACAGGAAGCCGAACGGAGGGCGGGCCAGCTTGGCGTAGGCGGTCACGGCGGTGTCGACGTCGAACAGGAACTCCGTCCAGACGGGGACGAGCCGCGAGCCGCGGGCGTGGGCCAGGAATTGGTCGAACGAAGGGAAGGACTGCATCGATGACCGTTGAGTGGAGTGCGGCGTGCCGGTCCGTGGGCCGACGTCCATGAGCGCCCCAATGTCCGAGCGCGCCCCCGGGGCGTCAACGGCCCTGCTCGCCGTGGACACCGGCGGCACGTTCACCGACCTGGTGCTCCTCGTCGACGGGAGGGTGGAGACGCTCAAGGTTCCCTCCACCCCGTCCGACCCCGCCCAGGCCGTCCTGGACGGGGCACGGCGCATCCTGAAAGGCCGTGCTCCCTGGGTGCTCCTCCACGGCTCCACGGTGGCGACGAACTCCCTGCTGGAGCGGAGCGGAGCCCGCGTCGTGCTCGTCACGAACGAGGGCTTCCAGGACGTCATCGAGATCGGCCGGCAGAACCGCCCCCAGCTCTACGCGCTGGTCGGGCACCGTCCCCCTCCGCTGGTGGCGCGCGACGACCGTATCGGCGTGCCCGGCCGCATCGGCCCGCGCGGAGAGGAGATCGCGCCGCTCGATCCGGCCGTGCTCGAGGCGCTCGCCACCCTGGTGACGGAGCGCGACGCCGGATCCATCGCCCTGTGCCTCCTGCACTCCTACGCCAATCCGGAGCACGAGCAGACGGTCGCCGAGGCGCTCGCGCCCACGGGCCTCCCGCTGTCGGTGTCCTCGGAGCTGCTCCCGGAGTTCCGGGAGTACGAGCGCACGAGCACGACGGTCGTGAACGCCTACGTGGCGCCCGTGATGTCGCGCTACCTCGGCCGCCTTTCCGAGGAGTCGGGCGCGGAGCGCGTCACGATCATGGGGTCGGACGGCGGGGCCATTCCGGTCGCGCGGGCACGCCGGGAGCCGGTGCACACGGTGCTCTCCGGACCCGCGGGGGGCGTGGTGGGCGCGCTCACTTGGGCCCGCCGCGCCGGTCACGATCGCGTGCTCTCCTTCGACATGGGAGGCACGTCGACCGATGTCTCGCTCTGCCCGGGACAGCCACTCCACACGCGGGAGTTCGAGATCGACGGGCAGCCGGTGGCCATTCCGGTCATCGACATCCACACGGTGGGTGCGGGCGGAGGATCTCTCGCTCGCGTCGACGCCGGCGGCGCGCTGCGCGTCGGGCCCCAGAGCGCCGGCGCGGATCCAGGACCGGTGTGTTACGGCCGTGGCGGCACGGGGGTGACCGTCACGGACGCGCACGTCTGGCTCGGACGGCTGCCTGTGGGGGCATTCCTCGGGGGCGAGGGACGACTGGACCGCGACGCGATCCGCGAGCCCCTGGAGACGATCGCCAAGGGGCTGGGTGCCAGCCTGGAGGCCACGGCCGAGGGGATCCTGGCCGTGGCCGACGCCGCCATGGAGCGCGCGCTGCGCGTGATCTCCGTGGAGCGGGGCTACGACCCGGCCGACTTCGCCGTCGTCGCGTTCGGAGGCGCAGGCGCGCTGCACGTGGCGGAGCTCGCGGGCCGCCTCGGAGCCGAGCGTGCCCTCGTGCCGCCCGATCCTGGCCTCTTGTCCGCCTACGGGATGCTGGCCTCTCCCCTCACGCGCGAGGCTTCGCGCACCGTTCTGCTGTCGACGGAGGGGGGCGACGTCGACGCGCTCGTGGCCGGGGCCTTCGAGGAGTTGGAGGGCCAGGCGCACAGCGAGATGCTGGAAGAGGGAGCCGACCCCGCGACGCTCATCGCCGAGCGCTGGGTCGACGCCCGCTACCGCGGGCAGAGCTTCGAGCTCCGGGTACCCGCTGACGGTTGGGTCGAGCGCTTCCACCAGGCGCACGAGGAGCGCTACAGCTACCGGCGGCCGGACGCCCCCGTGGAGGCGGTGACGCTCCGCGCCGTCGTGACCGCTCCGGCGGTGGAAGTCGACGTGCCGCGACTTCCGGACGCTACCGGCGAACCGCCGACCGAGGCCGCCTCGATCTTCTTTGAGGGCCGCCGCATCGAAGGCCGCCGCGTATGGCGAAGGGACCTCCGCGCGGGTCACGCACTACAAGGACCGGCGGTGGTCCAGGAGTACAGCGCGACCACCTGGGTACCCCCGGAATGGTCGATCACGGTGGACGAGTGGGGATGTCTGCACCTCCGCAGGGCTCCCAAGGGGGGCGCAGCCCGCGTGTGATGGACCCGTAGGGGTTATCTTTCGAGCTTTCACAAACCGGGACGCACAGGAAGCATGGCCGACCAGGACCGCATCGCCAAGCCGACCTCCTCCGCAGCGGCGGATCCCTCCGCGCGCCCACCTTACGCGTGGGCGGCGCTGGCGGGCGGGCTCGTGTTCGCGCTCTATGCGATCACGCTCTCCCGCACGACCGCCTTCTGGGACACGAGCGAGTACATCGCCACGGCACACATCTTCGGGATCCCCCATCCCCCGGGAAACCCGACGTTCGTGGTGCTGGCCCGCGCGTGGACCGTGCTGCTTGCGTTCACGCACCTGCCGATCGCGATCCGCGTGAACCTGTTCAGCGCCTTCATGAGCGCCGGCGCGCACTTCTTCTGGTTCCTCGTCGTCTTCCACATCCTGGGTTACTTCTCCGAGAACCGACGCTTTCGTCTCATCGGCGCGGGCGCCGCGGTGCTCGTGAGTGCCACGGCGTATACGGTGTGGAACCAGTCGGACGTCAACGAGAAGGTCTACACGGTCAGCCTGCTCACCATCGCGCTGCTGTCGTGGCTCGCGGTACGCTGGCAGGAGAACCTGACCCGGGGCGAGGGGAAGAACGACAACATCCTGGTGCTGATGGCATTCATCCTCGCCCTCAGCGTGGGCAACCACCTGATGGCGTTCCTGGTGGCACCGGCCATCGCCGTGTTCGTCGTGATCGTGCACCCGCGGACGCTCGCGAACTGGAAGCTCTACGTCTTCGGGGCCGTCGCCGTGCTGCTCGGGCTGAGCATCCACCTGGTGCTGCCGCTGCGGGCCGCGCTCGATCCGGTCATCAACGAGGCGTCGCCGACGTGCCCGAGCCTGCCTTCGGCGCTTGCGGCCATCGTCACCTACGGTAAGGCAGGGTGCTCCAACCTCTCGGCCGTGCTCAACCGCACACAGTACGACAAGCCGCCTCTTCTGCCGCGCCTCGCGCCGTTCCGCTGGCAGCTCACGAACTACCTCCAGTACTTCGACTGGCAGTGGGCTCGCTCGCTCGACGGGACGAACACGGTGTTCGCGGCGCTGCGCCTGCCGTTCACGATGCTGTTCACCGGCCTGGGCGTCTGGGGGGCGATCGAGCACGCCAAGCGCAACAAGGAGAGCTTCGCGTTCTTCCTGACGCTCTTCCTGACGGTATCGGTGGCACTCGTCTACTACATGAACTTCAAGTACGGGTACTCGCTCAAGCCGTCGATCCACGACATGAGCATGCATGAGGTGAGGGAGAGGGACTACTTCTTCATCGTCTCGTTCTCGGTGTGGGGGCTGTGGTCGGGGATGGGCATCGCGACGCTCTGGCGCGAGGTGGCTCACGACATGCGGGTCGGATTCATGAAGTCGGCCCCGATCCTCGGGCTGGCGTTCATCCCGCTCGTGCTGAACTGGAGCTGGGCGAGCCGCGCGAACGACCACAGCGCCCGTGATTGGGCCTACAACCTCCTCATGAGCGTGGAGCCCTACGGCGTCATCTTCACGAATGGGGACAACGACACCTTCCCGCTCTGGTACGAGCAGGAGGTGGAGGGCGTGCGCCGCGACGTGACCGTGCTCGTGACCTCCTACCTGAACACGCCGTGGTACGTCGAGCAGGCCAAGCACATCACGCGGCCGTGCCCTCCCGGCGTCAAGGCCTCGGATGACTGGACGCGAAACATCTGCCAGAGGCCCTACACCTTCGCGAACACGTCGGCGGCATACGTCGCGGACTCGGCCCAGGCGCCCGCGGGCAAGACGCCCATCGTGCTCGGCCATCCGATCGAGGCACCCACCAAGACGATCCTGCCGTTGTCCAACGAGGTCATCGAGCGTGTGGCGGGCAGCTACGCGACGCTCGACAAGGACCAGGTCCTGCGCATGGGCAACATCGTCGACACGCTCCACGCGGGGCAGTCGCTCTACCCGTGGCAGCAGTACGCGCTCACGATCATCAACCAGGCCATCGGTCAGCGCCCGATCTACTTCGCGTCCAGCGGGAACGCGGCGTCGGACCTCGGGGTCAACGGCTACCTCGTGCGCCAGGGTCTGGCGTTCAAGCTGCACAATGGCCCGCTTCCGGACTCGACCGACCCAGGTGTCATGAAGATGGAGGAGTCGCCCTATGTGGCCGTTACGGGGAACTGGGTGGATGTCCCCCGCACGGAGAAGCTTCTCGACCACGTCTTCGAGCACCACACCGGTATCCCGGACAAGTGGGGCCACTGGCCGGATCGCTCGACGATCGGCATCCCCAACTATTATTTGTGGGCCTACTTGGCGGTCACGCAGGGCGAGATCCAGAAGGGCGACGAGAAGAAGGCGCACTACTACCAGCAACGCGCCCAGGCCTGGTCGACGCTCGGGAACTGAAGGTAGGAGCAAGCTCCGTGCGGCGTATGGAATGCCGGCGGAGCGCGCTACAGATCGACCACCGTTCCCAGGCCGCGCCGCGCCGCGGACGCAAGCACCTTGTCCGCAATCGTGACGTCCTGCACGGCATTGCCCACGGACTTGAAGAACGTGATCTGGTCCGGAGACTCGCGACCCGGACGTAGGCCCGCGATCACTTCGCCCAGCTCGGCCTTGATCACGTCCTCGTCCACGATGCCCTCGCCGATGGGTATGATCAGATCGCCCGCTTCGGCGAGAACGGCCTCGCGCTGATCCACCACGACCCGGGCCCGGCGGATCAAGTCCGCGTCGACCTCCCGCGTCTCGGGCGTGTAGGACCCGACGCCGGTCACGTGCGTGCCCGGCTCGACGGCCGAGCCCGGGAAGACGGGCGTGCCACTGGTGGTCGCCGTCACGACGATGTCGGCACCGCGCACGGCGTCCGACGCGCTTTCGGCGACCCACGCCTCCACGCCGTCGAGCTCGGAGGCGAACCGCTCGGCGGCGGCGCGGACGGGGTCCACGATGCGGACTTCGCTCACGGCACGTACGCACCGCACCGCCTCGAGCTGCGTTCGGGCCTGCACACCCGCGCCGAAGATTGCGACGACCGACGCGTCCGGCCGGGACAGGACGTCGGCGGCCAGCCCGCCCGCCGCCCCGGTTCGCAGCGCCGTGAGCCACGTGCCGTCCATGAGCGCGCGCACCCGGCCGGACTCCGCCTCGAGGGCGAGCACGACCGCGTGGATGGCCGGCAGGCCTCTGGAGGGATTGTCGACGTTCACCGACACGACCTTCGCGCCTGTGGCGCCCGAAGCGTGCATGTAGGCCGGCATGAACAGGGTGGTGCCGTGCGGCGTCTCCAGCACGAGGCGCACCGGGACGGTGGCCTCCCCGGCGGACAGAGCCGTGAACGCGGAGCGCATCGTCTCGATGGCGGCAGGCATGTCGATGGCGGCACGTACGTCCGCGGCGGAGAGGATCCTGACTTGCATACTGGGTCTCGTGGCTCGGTGGACGCCCTTGCTAGACCTGCATCTCTGCGTACAACGTTGTGTCGACGGCCCGGCCACGGAAAGTCGGGACGTAGGACTTTTCTTGCGTCGCACGAGCTCGCCGACCCCGACGGCCTTCCGGGTTCGACGCAGGAGAGCGTCTCGAGTTCCTGTCATGGCTGCCCCGAATGCACATGCGACCACATGATCGACGCTGCCGACCTGGCCGACACCAGAGGGTCTCGGGTGGTCCGCGGCGCGGTGACGGCGCCCTCTTGAAGGGTTGTCCGGCGTGAGCGTCCGCGTGGGCATCGACCTGGGTGGCACCAAGATCGAGGCCCTCGCGCTGGACGAGCGTGGACGGGAGCTCGCGCGCCGGCGCATCGCCACACCGCGGAGCTACGAAGGTACGCTGGAGGCCCTCGTGGCTCTGGTGGCTGAAGTGGAGGCGGAGGCGGGTGGCAGCGGGCCCGTAGGCGTCGGTATCCCCGGCATGATCTCGCCGGCCACCGGGAGAGTGAAGAACGCCAATTCCACGTGGCTCATCGGTCACCGGTTCGACGAGGACCTGTCGGAGCGCATGGACCGGCCGGTGCGACTCATGAACGACGCCAACTGCTTCGCGCTGTCGGAAGCCACCGACGGTGCCGGTGCGGGAGCGGAGATCGTCTTCGGCGTGATCCTGGGTACGGGAGCGGGCGGTGGGATCGTGGTCCACGGCCGTATTCTTGCCGGTGCGCAGCTCATCGCGGGGGAGTGGGGGCACAATCCGCTGCCGTGGCCCACGGGCGACGAGTCGCCCGGCCCGCCGTGCTACTGCGGCCGCCGGGGGTGCATCGAGACATTCGTGTCCGGTCCGGGAATGGCGCGCGACCACGAGGAGGTGACCGGCCGGCACCGGACGACGCACGAGATCGTAGACCTTCTGGAAGCCGGAAGCGCCGACGCGCGTGCCACGTTCGAGCGCTACGTGAACCGCCTCGCACGGGGCCTGGCATCCGTGATCAACCTGATCGATCCGAACGTGATCGTGCTCGGAGGCGGCATGTCCAACCTGCCCAACCTGGCGGAGGCGACCCTCGCCGCGCTGCCCCCGTACGTGTTCACCGACGAGGTGTCGACCCACATCGTCCGGAACATGCACGGCGATTCGAGCGGGGTGCGGGGCGCGGCGTGGCTGTGGGCGCCGGGGGAGGTCGGGTAGAAGCTCCCCTCGAGGCGCAACCGCGGGGGCCTACCGACGGCGGCGTGAGGGCCTCGCGACCGGCCGACGTCACGCCTGCGAGACGCGCCTCCCGATCGGGGGTGCGGGCTCACTGAGAAGAACCCGGCCCGCGCCGGCGTGGGCGGGCCTCAGCGGCGACGCTCCGCCGAGCGCATCGTCCCTGAGCTCCAGAATCGCGTCGAAGAGCTCGGGACGCGCGTCGACGGCCTCTCCCCGGCTGAACAACAGAATCGTCGGGATCTCCTGGAGAAGCTCCCGCAGCAGCACGAGCGTGCGCAGGCGCGCCTCCATGTCCAGTCGATCGAACGGCTCCTCGACCAGGAGGGAGGCCAGCACCTGTCCGCCGACCGCGACGAGCGAAGCCGCGCCGAGGCGGAGCGCGAGCCGACCCGCAGCCAGGTCCTCTTCGGACAGCGGACTCAGGGGCCCGCTGTCTCCCTGGAGATGGGCGGTTCCGCCACTCCACGTGATGGCCAGGATCCGCCCTCCGGAGATCCGGCCGATGTAGCGCGACGCACGGGCCAGCAGAAGCGTGCGGGCACGAGAGAGGCGCGCTTCGCGGAGGCGCCTCAGCGCGGCCACGAGGGAGTCCATGGGGCCCCCGGTCGGGGCTGCGGTCCGGAGGGGCGCCCCGTCCGCTGCCTCCTCCATCTCTCCCAAACGCGCCCGCAGCAACTCGACCCGCTCCAAGCTCGCGTCCAAAGTGGCGTGCAGGCGGACGGAACGGCTCTCGAGCTCCTGGAGGTGCACTGGCTTCAGCTCCAGCTGCTCCCGGCGCCGCCGCCACCAGCTTCCGTCCTGCACCACCCCCTCCCACTCCTCCTTGAGCTCCCGCAGCACCTCGTCGTAATGGCTCTGGAGGATGCGCCCGCAGGTGGGACAGGGCGCCTCCGGACCGCCCGACTCCAAACGGCGGAGGCGACCCTTGAGCTCACGCGCGCGATCCCTGTAGGCCCCCAGCGTCGTCTCGGCGTCCTGGCGCTCCCGGAGCCAGTCCATCGTAGCGACCTCCAGGTCCCCCCCGAGCTCCACCGCGTCCGCCCGCATCGCGCGCTGCTCCCGCTCCGCCGCCCTCAGCTCCGCGGCCACCCGAGCCGCATCGACCCGCACGGCATTGCGGATCGCGGCGGCGCCCTCGACCGTGTCGGAGCCCGATGCCTCTCCGCCCAGGGCTCGAGCGCGCTCGAGCGCAACGTCCACAACGTGCAGGCCACGAGCGCCGGCGACGGCCTCCACCGCCTGGTGCAGGGCACCGTCGAGCGTCTCGCCGCCACGCCCCGCCCACAGGTCGGTGAGCGGTCCGGCCCCGCCACCGACCGCCTCCCGGATCACGAATCCCGCCACGGCCCGCCGCGCGCGGCCCAGGCCGCCGATGATCGCCGTGATCCCGGGCAGAATCGACGTGCTCGCACGGCCGACACCCGGGATCTCACCCTCGAGCACATTCAGCGTACCGAGGGGCCCGGCCGACGCGGCCCCGTCGGCGTCCCGCACCAGGCCGTCCGCGAGCTCCACCGCGGCCGCGTCGCGGACACCGTCGCGCTCCAGCTCCGCTTCCAGGGCATCCCTCACCAACCGTGGGCTATCCGCCGACAGCCACGCCTCCTGAGGCACATGGAGGCCGCTCCCCACCTCCACGGTCAGGTGGAGCGCCCGGCGCCGGAGCCCGTCGAGCTGCTCGCCCTGGAGCGCGATGAGCTCCTCGGGCTCGATTCCGTCCAGCCGCAGCCGAACGATTTTGCCGTCGATCCCCCCCGGGACCTCGGCGGTCACCTCCCTCACGCGGCGCCGAAGTCGCTCCGGATCCCCCGGAAGGACCCTGATGGGCGCGAGAGCGACCACCGCCCTGCCCGCGATCGGGTGGAAGAGGGACTCCTTCCGCTCCAGATCCACGAGGAGGAAGCCCTTCTCATCGGCAGCCTCGTCCCACGGGTCGAGCGCGACGCGCTCGAGCGAGCCCGGGTACTGAATGTTGGTGCCCAGGCTGCGACGGCGGTGCTCACCACCGAGCGCGACGTAGCTCCAATCTCTCGGATCGACCGGGACTCCCCGCTCGCCGCGAGCCCCGATGCTTCCGTGCACGACCAGGAGGTTCCAGCGAACCCGGGGCTCGGGCTCGGGAAGAGCAACCGGCTCCCGTACGACCGACCGGTAGGGTACGAGGCTGACGTGCAGGTCGAGGCGCTCCATGATGATGGAGCGCGCCAGCGCTGTGGCCGCCTCCACGTTCGGGAAGGTGTCCAGCACCGCGAGCGCGCCCGGATCCCCTGGGCGGCGAGGCGTGTCGCGAGGGCCCGCCACCATCAGCACGGGCGTGTGCGGGAGCGAGGCACGCAGCAACTCGAGACCCCGTGACAGGACGACCAGAGCGCCCGCAGGCGGATTTGGCCGATCGAACACATCGCCCGCCACCACCACCACGTCGGGTGCGACTCTCACCAGTTCCTGCACCGCCCGCTCGAAGGCGGTGGCCACGTCGCGTTCGCGAACATCCGTTCCGCGCTCCACGCGGCCGTAGGCCCGGAAGCCCAGGTGCAGATCGGAGAGGTGCGCGACGATCATGGGGCGGCGGCGGGGGGGTCGGGGTCGGCAGGCGACTCCGGGTCGGCAGGCCGGTCGGGACCGGCAGGCGGCTCCGGATCGCCCACCGTGGCACTCGCCGCTTGCGCACCAGCTTCGAGAATGGCCCCGTGCACGAGCCCACCCGCCGAGACCAGCGCGAGGGCCGTGAGAAGCAGGGAGGCCGGCGTAAGCACGTGAGCGAGCGAGAGGCCGGTGGCGGCAAACCCGAGCGTGGCGCCGGCCACCGCCGAAGCGCCCACCCGGGGCGGATGGACGGACGGTTCCGACACCGAGCCGGCACTCATCGCGCCGAGGAGGGCCCCGCTCGCGTACAGCGGTAGCGCCGCGAGGAGCGCAAGGCCCAGACCTTGCTCCAGACCCGTGCTCCCGAGGTGCCGCAGCAGGCTCCACGCGCCGGCGAAGACCGTGGCCGCCAGAATCGACGTGAAATACAGCAGCCAGCGCCGCCGGACGTCGTCGTCGAGGCCCGGCCCGGGGCCGGGCGCCGACCAGAGGCCCAGCCCGAGGGCCGCGCAATCCACCACCAGCACCACGGTGAGCGAGCGCAGCATCTGCGGGCCCGAGTAAAGCAGGAGTACCGCTCCGATCTCAGCGCTCGTCGCCGTCGCCACCCCGAGGAGGAAGGGCGGTAGCCAGCGCACGGCGCGGAGCCCGCGGCTCATGGGCCGAAGCTCCGGTAGGTGCCGCGGTACAAGACGAGCGACTCGCCGCCCGTGACGCCCGTCTCCAGGACGCGGGCGACCAGGATCGAGTGGTCGCCCCCGGGGTGCACGGCAGCAACCTCGCACTCCAGCCAGGCGACCGAGCGCTCGAGGATCGGGTTGCCCCGTGGGGAGGCACGCCACGCGACGCCCGCGAACCGGCTCGCGCTCGGCTCGATGGAGAAGCGAACGGCGAGCTCGGCCTGGTCCACCGACAGGACGTTCACGCAGAACGAGTCACCCGCAACCAGACGGTCGTGGGACGACGAGGCCACATCCACGCACACCAGGACGAGCGGCGGCCGCAGCGAGACCGACGTGAACGACGTCGCGGTCATGCCGAGCACATCCCCCTCCGGGGTGCGCGCGGCCACCACCGCTACACCTGTAGGGTAGTGGCGCATGACCTCGCGCAGCACCGCGCCACCGTCCCGTTCGCTCACCACGCGACCCCCTGACGACACGGCAGAGCCCTGCCCGTCGCACCGGGACATGGCACCACGCGGTCGATTCGAGACGAGCCGATCGGGAGATCGGTGTTGCCCCCACTCCCCTCCACGCTAGCTTTCCAACCTCCGGACTTCTCCCGGTCACGGGGGACGAGACCCCTCCCCGAAGAAGGATCCATGCGACGACGCTGGCTCGCGATCGCGGTCATCTTAATTGTGCCCTCAGGCTGCGACAACGTGAAGTGGGGCGGCATCAGCGTCCACCTACAGCAGCCGGCCGTGCAGGGTCCACGGACGGCGGCGCCGACCCGGAAATCCGGCCCAACCCCTCCGGTTGTCCATGTTCCCCTCCCCGCCGGCCCGATCCTCCTGACCGGAACGCGCGATGGAAACTCGGCCACGCTGACCGTCGTCGGAGCCGTGACCGGAGACTCGCTCGCCCCGTTCCCCTCGGACAAGGCGATCCCCGGATACCGCGCCTATTTCACCCGGCAGCTCCTGGCTCCGGGCTCGGAGCTGGTCCTCTTCTCGGACGGTGTGCGTGTGGGTCACCTCACGGTGGCGGACACCGGCGTCGACAGCGGCTACTGCGTACCTCGTCCGACGGTGACCGGCGTTGTCGAGCTGGTTCCCGCGGCGGCGGGCGCCAAACATTTCCTGGCGCTCACCGGTTCTGCCGCCGGTAGGCGACCGTACGGCCCGTACGAAGCCCTGAGGGACAACTACGATCAGCGGGTCGCGTCCCTGACCCTCGCCTCCCAGGCGATTCGCCAGGTCGGAGCCACCTGGCCTTCATCCCTGCTCGACTCGCGGGCGAACATCCAGGTCTTCCAGCTTCAGGGTGCGCCCGGACCCTACGTCGCGGCGACCTTCCTCTATCAGGACCGCCTATCCACCGCCGCGCCCGGCGCCAACGCCTACGCGCTTTTCGTGATGGGAGCGGAGCGGGACAGCACGACCTACCGCTCGGAGTTCGTGTGGTACCGCAAGGCGGACACGGACGGGAAGGGCGCCCCGCGGTACGTGGATCACCTCGACCTGAACGGAGACGGGCGCAGCGAGGTGCTTCTCGACATGTTCGGGAGCGGCACCCGATGGTTCGCGCTCCTGGGCGAGCATGCGGGTAGCTGGGCAACGACGTACGAGGACCCCTGCGGCGTACGGTCCGGATCCACTGCGGGAAAGTGATGCGGCGGCGCCTTCCGCCGCACGCGCTCGTCGCGCTCTTTGCGGCGCTCCTGGTCGCGCCGGGCTGCTCCGCCAAGTCGGCCTCCACGCATGACGAATCGGGCTCGAGGCGCTCGAACTCGATCGAGGTCGTGGACGCCGCGGGGGTCCGGCACATCTTCTCCCGACCCGTGCACCGCGTGATCTCGCTGGTCCCGTCCGCCACGCTGACCCTCGACGCGCTGGGTGCCCGGGATGTCCTGGTGGGACGTACCGATTTCGACACGGCTTCCTGGACCCGGCAGCTTCCGTCCGTAGGAGGAGGCATCCATCCGAGTGTGGAGGCCATCGTCGCGCTCCACCCCGACCTCGTCGTGTTGTTCGCCGGCAAGCAGGACGCCCAGACGCCGGCACGTCTCGACCAACTCGGTATCGCGCATCTGGCTGTACGCCCGGACCGCATCGAGGACGTGAAGACGACCATCGAGATCCTGGGCCGGGTGACCGGACACGCCGAGCGCGCAGACTCCCTCGTGGAATCGATGGAACAGGGCCTCGCTGCGGTGCGGAGCTCGGTGGCCGGTCTGTCTCGCCCGCGCGTGGCCTACGTGCTCGGGGGCACCCCCCCCTGGGTCGCCGGTCCCGGCACCTACATCGACGAGCTGATCACGATCGCCGGCGGGCGCAACGCGTTCGAGGACCTGGGCTCCCTGTACGCGGCCGTGAGCCCCGAGGAGCTCGTGGCCCGCCACCTCGATGTCCTGCTCGTACCGAAGGCCACCCCATTCGAGCGGAGCCTCGTGCCGGGCGCACGCGTAGAAGTGGTCAGTGGAGCGCTGGAGATCCCGGGACCGGACGTGGTCTCGGCGGCGCGGAACCTCGCCCATCTCATCCACGGAGATTCGCTCTCGTGAGGCGCGGCTCGCTCGCGGTGCTGCTCGTCGCGGCGCTGGGCGCCTCCATCGTGGCGGGCGTCCGGTTCGGGCCGGTCTCGATTCCGACCCGGGAGGTGCTGGAGGCCCTCATGGGGCACGGCGACGCCACCACCCGCACGATCGTCGTCGGGATCCGCCTGCCGCGTACGCTTCTCGGTGTGTTCGTGGGCGGAGGGCTCGCCCTGGCCGGAGCCACCTTCCAGGCGATCCTCCGCAATCCGCTCGCGGAGCCCTACATCCTCGGGATCTCCGGGGGAGCGTCGGTGGGCGCCGTGCTCGTTCTCGCGCTTGGGCTGGCCGGAGCCTCCTCGGCGGCTCTCCCTCTCGCCGCCTTCGCGGGAGCTCTGCTCGCGATCGTTCTGGTCTTCCGCGTGGCCACGGCGTCGGGCCGCAGCATGGATGTGCGCGTGCTGCTGCTCGCCGGCGTGGTGGTGGCGGCGTTCTTCGGCGCCTGCGTGGCATTCATCGTTTCCATCTCTCAGGCGCGCACCGTGCAGAGCATCGTGCTCTGGATCATGGGAAGCCTCGCCGGAGCGGAGTGGCGCAAGGTCGCGATCGTGGCCGCGTACACGATTCCCTCGGCCGCCGTGCTCATGGCCCTGGCGCGGCCGCTCAACCTCCTCTCCGTCGGCGAGGAGACCGCGCGCTACCTCGGCACGGACGTCGAGCGCGTGAAGAGGGTCGCTCTGGGAGTGGCGTCGCTCATCACGGCGGCGGGCGTGGCGGTGGCGGGCGTCATCGGATTCGTGGGGCTCGTCGTGCCCCACGCCGTGCGTCTGGTGTCGGGCTCGGACCACCGCTCGCTGCTGCCGCTCTCTTTCGTCGCCGGGGGCGCGTTCCTCACGCTCGCCGATGTCGTGGCACGTACGGTGCTGGCCCCGACGGAGGTGCCGATCGGGGTCATCACGGCGTTCGTGGGCGTTCCACTCTTCCTCTTTCTGCTCCGGCGGAGCCTGACAGGGTCCTCATGAGGCTCACGGCGGAAGGACTCGTGGTCCGCTATCCCGGCAGCGCCCGGCCGGCGCTCGACGGGGTCGCCATGGACGTTCCGGAAGGATCCATGTACGCCGTGCTCGGACCGAACGGATCGGGGAAGTCAACGCTCGTAAGGGCGATCCTGGGCTCGATTCCGCTCTCGTCTGGACGCGCGCTCCTCGACGGACGGCCGGTGGCGTCCTGGACGCGCAAGGAGCGCGCGCGCGCCGTGGGCGTCGTGCCCCAGAATGAGACGATCGCGTTCCCGCTCACCGTGCGAGAGATGGTGGCGATGGGTCGCTATCCCTGGCTGGGCGCCCTGGGCGCGGAGCGGGACGCCGACCGCGAAGCGGTGAAGCGCGCCCTCGATCAGTGCGACATCGCCGATCTGGCCCGGCGCGACGTCACGACGCTCTCGGGGGGCGAGTTCCAGCGCGTGCGCATCGCGCGGGCGCTGGCGCAGGAGCCGCGGGTGCTCGTTCTCGACGAGCCGACCGCAAGCCTGGACATCCACCACGAGATGGCCATCCTCGAGCTCCTCAAGGCCTTCGCGGAGCAGGGCATGACGGTGGTCCTGGTGACGCACGGGCTCGACCTCGCCGGGCGCTTCGCGGACCGCATCCTCCTTCTCTCCGCGGGGCATGTGGCAGCGGCGGGCCCTCCCGGCGAGGTGCTGCGCGCCGAGGTCCTGGAGGCGGTCTACCGCTGGCCCGTACACGTCAGCGTGGATACGGCCACAGGGGCGACGCGGGTCACTCCCCTCCGGAGTCGCTCCCGGCCTCCCCACGCAGGGTGACGTAGCTCTCGTAGCGACTCGCGGCGATCCGCCCCTCCCGTACGGCAGCGCGTACGGCGCAGTCGGGCTCCTGAAGGTGGGTGCAGTTCCGGAAGCGACACTCTCCCAGCAACGGCACCAACTCGGGGAAGCACCGCTCCACCGCTTCGGGGGCCACACCCCATGTGCCCACGTCCGCGAAGCCCGGTGTATCCGCGACGAGCCCTCCGCACGCGAGGGACAGGAGGCGCGCGCCCACGGTCGTGTGGCGCCCCGCACCCGTGCGGTGCGACAGTTCACCCGTCCTCAGGTGGAGACCGGGCTCCAGTGCGTTCAGCAGGCTCGACTTGCCCGCCCCGGACGGGCCGATGAGCGCGGTCGTGCCATGGCACACCTCGTGTGCTAGCTCCTCGAGACCTTCGCCCGTGACCACGCTCACGACCACCACGCGGTAGCCGATCCCCTCGTAGAGCGCACGGAGCCGTGACGCGGTGGACGCGGACAGGTCGGACTTGTTGACGACGAGCATCGGGTGCTGGTCGCTCGCCTCGGCCACCACGAGCAGACGATCCACCTGCGTGGAGCTGGGATCCGGGTCCGCTGCGGCCACGACCGCCAGCACAGCGTCGAGGTTGGCCGCGATCACCTTGGGGCGGCGTCCCCCGAACCCGCGCCGCACAAGCTCCGACACCCGCTCCGCCACGCCCTCGATCACCCAGGCGTCACCCGAACGCCCAACCTCCACGCGGTCCCCGATCACGATGCGGTCGCCCGTGCGCCGCTCCAGCTTGAGACGACCCCGCAGCGCTGTGTCCAATTCCTCGCCGCCGTCCATACGGACGCGGTACACCCCCCCGACCGTGCCGCATACCAATCCTGGCCGAGGTGCGTCCTCCACGCTCGCGCTCCTATACGCGAGGCCCCCTGCCGGATCCAGGGATCGGGCAGGGGGCCTTTGAATGCTCGGCCAGCCGACGGGGCCGGCGGAAGATCACGCCGCGAAGGACTCCAGGGCGCCTCCCTTCTCTCCCTCCCGCAGGCGCCGCAGAGCGCGGTCGCGAAGCTGGCGGATCCGCTCGCGCGTCACGCCGAGCATGTTCCCGATCTCCTCCAGCGTGTGCTCGCGCTCGCCCTCGAGGCCGAAGTAAAGACGCAGGACCTTGGCGTCGCGCGCCTCCAGCGTCGAGAGCGCATCGGTGATCGCCTCGGTCAGCAGCCGGCTCTCCACCTCGACCTCGGGCTCGGCGGCCTCTTCGGTGATGAAGCGCTCCACCAGTTGAGAGTCCTCCGAATCGCCGATGGGCGCGTCGAGACGGATCTCGGCGGCATTCAGTGTCTGGAGCGATTCCACGAGCTCCGGCGTCAGGTCGGTGGCCTGCGACAGCTCCTCGGTGGTCGGCTCGCGTCCCTTCTCCTGCTTGAGACGCTCCTTCTCCCGGAAGATGCGCGCGAGGTCGCTGGCACGGTTCAGGGGCACCCTCACCGCGCGGCCGTGGTTGGCCAGGGAGGCTAGAATCGCCTGCCGGATCCACCACACGGCGTACGAGATGAACTTGACGCCCTGCTCGGGATCGAACTTCCGCGCCGCGGTGACCAGGCCGACGTTGCCCTCCTGGATCAGATCCGTGAGGGAAACGCCCCGGTTCTGGTACTTCTTCGCCACGCTGATGACGAATCGGAGGTTGGCCCGCGCCAGCTCCTGGATCGCCTCCTCGTCGCCCTTCAGAGCCTTCGCTCCGAGCTCCTTCTCGCGCTCGGGCGTAATGAGCTCATGGCGACTGACGTCGCGAAGATACTGGTCGAGGGCGCTCTGCTCCTCCACGCTGGCGTCGAAGCCCGTGAGGAGGTTCTTCCCCTTGCGCTTACGACGCTTGCTCGCGGTTGCAGTGGCCATCGCGATCTATGCTCCTTCTGGTCCGGCCCCGTGGGCCTGGCGCGTGTCACAGTATCGATAAGGCGGGGCCTTCGTAGGGCCCGACCGTCAAGAACCCCCAAGATCTTGAGCCGTTTATTGTGCTGCGACGACCCTGGAGTGTCAAGAACTTCGGACCCACTGATACTCCCGCCCCCCCCGGGCGTTCCACTGTTTCAAACTCTCGTTCGGCCGCGCCCGGCGCCCCCCGGCCGCTCCCTCTGGTAAACCCGTGTTCCGGGCGGGTTCCTCCCCCCTTCGGGGGCGTCCGGGAACCGCAAAAACGGCCCGGTTGCCCCATGTGTTCGTCGTTCTCTACCTTGGTTCGTGCCCACCTCTCCCCTCATCGTCGGCTCGAGCAACATCGGCCGCCTCCGCGCGCGCAACGAGGACACCCTCGCGCTCCTCCCGGATTTCGGTGTCGCCTGTGTGGCCGACGGGATGGGAGGAGTCCCGGGCGGCGATGTGGCCAGCCGGATCGCTGCTCGCACGATCGAGGATGTGCTGCGCAACCGTTTGCCCGCCGCCGAAGCCGGTTCCGCGGCCGATGTCCTGGCCTCCTCCCTGGAGGCGGCGCTCGAGGCGGCGCATCTGGCCGTGCGCCGAGCGGGTGATGCCGATCCCGCGCTCACCGACATGGGAACCACGCTCACCGTGCTCGCCACTCCGGCAGGAACGGGCGTGTGGGCGCTCGGACACGTGGGCGACTCCCGCGCATACCAATGGCGCGACGGGAGCTTGGTGCAGCTCAGCCGGGACCAGACGTGGGTCCAGGAGATGGTGGAGGAGGGCAGGCTCAGCGGACTCCAGGCCGATCGACACCCCTACCGGCACATTCTCTCCCAGTGTATCGGATCGCCCGAGGCACCCCGGCCCCAGTTCGAGGCGGGGCTCGCACGCCCCGGAGACCTGTACATGCTCTGTACGGACGGCCTGACCGGCATGGTCGATGACGAGTCGCTCGCCGCGCTCCTCGACGAGCACGTCGCAGCGGATGCCGATGCGGAGGCGCTCGCCGCCGCGGCCGACGTTCTGGTGGACGCCGCAAACGAGCGCGGGGGGGAGGACAACATCACGGTGGCGCTCGTACGGATCCAGGACCCTCAGTAGCTCACGCCAGCTCCGCGGGACGCGTGATCTTGTCCAGAACGCGCTCCGCGGCGATTTCGCGCCGTTCCATCGTGAACACCCGGAGCACCCGGGCTGCGGAATACAGGCCCATCGCCACGCGGGGAAGGTCCACCACGCCCGGGAGTCCCTCCGGCCCCAGCCGGTCGACTCCGCCGCCGCGGCGCTCGACCAGGACGTCGAGCTGGAACATCGCCCGCTTCACGGGGAAGTCGATGATGACCTCCCCCGACTCGAGCCCCAGCTCGGCCGCGAGCTCGTCCTCCACCGCCCTCTTCCAGGGCGAGTCCCCGACCGCCCAGTCCTCCACCTGGCGACCCTGAAGGTCTGCGGCCGTGAGCTCCATCGCGCGCTTCGGCAGATGCCTCCGCCGGAGGGCCGGTAGCCACCGCGTGGCCAGGCGCTCGGCGATGTCCGAGTCGTCCTCCTGGGCGCGCCTCCCGATCTCGTACAGCAACTCCTCATCCGTGGGCCCGACCAACTCCTCGGGATCCAGCAGGCCTCCGCGCACCGCGTCCTCCACAATGCGCTTGTACAGAGAGGTGGCCGCCCGCACGCCATGGTGCCAGTAGACGTTGCGGAACATCTGGTACTTGGCGAACAGGAGCGATTCCAGCGCGGCGACGGCCTTCTCGTGCACGCCGACTTCGTACGCGCCCGACGTTGGGTCCGGAAGCAGGACGAGCCCCTGGAGGAGCCGGTCCACGTCGACCTCACCGTACGGCACACCGCAGAAACGGGCGTCGCGGCGCAGGTACTCCATCTTGTCCAGGTCGAGGCTTCCGCTCACCAGACCCCGGAGGGGGATCGGGCTTCCGCCCCGGATCAGCTCGTAGATCCGCTCCGGGGCCGCCAGGCCCAGGGGAGCCATCGCGTCGCGGAGCGCGGGCGACGCGAAGAACCGCCGGCTCACCTCTTCGTGGTGCGCCGGAACGTGATCCCCCTCGAGCTCCTCGAGCGCGTGGGAGAACGCGTAATGGCCGATGTCGTGGAGCAGCGCCGCGTACGGAACGAGCTCCTCGCCCTCCCAGACTTCCGGAGGCACTCCCCCACGGTCGTGGAGCTGCCTGAGGGCCGTCACGGTCAGGTGGTAGACCCCCAGCGCGTGGTCGAAGCGCGTGTGCGTGGCACCCGGGTAGACCAGGTGGGCCAGGCCGAGCTGCCGAATGTAGCGGAGCCGCTGGAACTCGGCGGTATCGACGATGCGTACGGCCGTCGGATCCAGACGGATGGTGTTCCAGAGGGGATCCCGAACGATCTTTCCCGGTCCCGGAGTGGTCATGCCGGAGAGTACCCGGAGAAGGGGTGGGGAGCAATGACTGGACGGGACGGCGTGGCGCCCCGCCGACCCCCCTCCTATCTTGCCACCCTACCGAAAAAAACGCGAAGACGCCACGTTTTTACCCTTATGTACGTCAACCCCGCGTTGAGACAGTACGTTCGCGCCCGTGCCGAGAACCGGCCCGGGGTGTATTGTATGATGGGACCGGATGACGAGCTTTTGTACGTGGGTAAGTCGGTGCACGTGCGCACGCGCCTGCTCTCCTACTTCCGGGCGCCCCGGGGCGACAAGGCATGGGAGCTGATTCGCGAGGCGTCACACGTCACCTGGGAGTACATCCCCAACGAGTTCGCCGCGCTCGTGCGCGAGATGAAGCTCATCCAGAAGCGGCTCCCGCGGTACAATGTGCAGCACAAGCGCAGGCGTATGTTCGCGTTCGTCAAGGTGACACGGGAGCGCGCACCGCGCCTCCTCCCCGTGACCCGCGTCGCCGAGGACGAAGCTACGTACTATGGTCCTTTCCCGCGCGTGGGCACTCTGGCCGCGACGGTCCGCGATCTCGCCCATGTTCTCGGTCTGCGTGACTGCCCGGGGCCCACGCCGGTCTTCTTCGACGATCAGCTCGAGCTCTTCAAGGGAGCGCGGCCGCCCCGCTGCCTGCGCGCGGACCTGGGGACCTGCCTGGCGCCGTGCTGCGGGCGCCCTGCGGAGGCGAACTACGCGAGGGCCGTCGAGACGGCGCGCCGCTTCCTGGAGGGCAAAACGTCGGCACCGCTGCGCGAGCTCGAGGCGAGCATGGCCGATGCCGCGCATCGCATGGATTTCGAGTATGCCGCGATCCTGCGGGACCGCATCGACCGGCTCGAGCGGTTCCGTGATGAGCTGCTCGCGTTCCGTGGACGCGTCGAAGATCTGGACCTGGTCTACCGTGTGCCCGGCTTCCGGGGCGACGACCGCGTGTACCTGATCCGTAAGGGACGCATCCGCCGTGAGATGCCGCACCCGAAGAGCGCGCAAGCTCGCGCAAGAGTCGTGAGCGCCGTGGACGAGGTGTACGGGGAGGTGGATGCAGGCCCTGCGGGCCTCGAGCCCGAGGATGCCGCGGAGATCCTGCTGGTGGCCCAGTGGTTCCGCCTTCGGCCCAGAGAGCGCCGCCGTGCCATGGCGCCGCGGCAATGGCTGGCCCAGGCTCGTGCTTCCGTTCAGGGCGCCTGAGCGAGATGAGCACCGGCGCCCGGCCGGCTTTGCGCGTCTACGACGAGTGGGCGATCCGCAGGGCGGTAAACGAGAACATGGCGCTCGCGGCGATGGACGCGGCGTTCCGCACGCTCGCTCGCGGCCAGGCGAGCGTGCCCCCTCCGCTCAGCGTCGAGTTCCCGGAGGTCCACGGGGAGATCCACGTCAAGGGCGCTCACCTGGCCGGCTCGGCGTCGTTCGTGTTCAAGGTGGCGACCGGCTTCTACGGCAACATCCAGTTCGGCATGCCGACCGGCGCCGGGTTCGTGATGGTCTTCGACGCCGAAACCGGCTTTCCCCGCGCCATCCTCCAGGACAACGGATACCTGACCGACGTGCGCACGGCGGCAGCCGGCGCGATCGCCGTGGAGCAGCTCACTCCGCGCCGTCCTCTCGAGGTGGCCGTGCTCGGGGCCGGTGTGCAGGCGCGCATGCAGGTCCAGTTCGCCGCGCGCGTACGAACCATCGCGTCCGTCCGCGTATGGTCGCGCAGCGGTTCCCATGCCGAGGACTACGTGCAGCGCATGAGCGAGTCGCTCGGGGTGCCGGTGAAGAGCATGGCCTCCGCGCGCGAAACCGTCTCGGGAGCGGACCTGGTCGTGACCGCGACTCCGTCGCGCAGGCCCATCGTTCTGGCGGAATGGCTGCGTCCGGGAGTCACTGTGATCGCGGTCGGCTCGGACGGGCCCGACAAGATCGAGCTCGAGCCCGCGCTTGTGGCCGGCGCGGACAAGGTCGTGACCGACCTCACCAGGCAGTGTGTGAAGCTGGGCGAGCTCCATCACGCGGTCGAGGCCGAGCTCATGAGCGCGGAGGATGTGCACGCGGAGCTCGGCCAGATCCTGGAGGGAGAGCGGTCGGGAAGGGAAGGAGACGAGACGATCGTGTGCGACCTGACGGGCGTCGGCGCGCAGGACGCGGCCATCGGCGAGGCCGCCTACCACGCGCTCACGGGAACCGTGCCCGAGCCGGTGACGCCCTGAACGTCCGTCCACGAACGGACGCTCCACGCCGAAGCACGACCCTCAAAGGAGCCCGCCCATCTCCTTCACGCGCTCGAACTGCTCCGGGGTGACGGACTGCACGGAGAGGCGTCCGTAGCGCAGCAGCTCCATGTCGGCCAGGTCCCTCTCACCCTTCACCTTCTCGAGGGTGACCATCCTCGGCAGACGAGCCACGAACTCGACGTCCACCAACGACCAGCGAGGATCGTCCGGGTCCGACTTCGGGTCGTAGTAATGGCTCTTCGGGTCGAACTGGGTGGGGTCGGCATAGGCCTCCCGGCACACCCGGGCGATCCCCACCACACAGGGCGGCTTGGCGTTGCTGTGATAGTAGAGGACCTCGTCACCCGCCTTCATGGCGCGCATGTTGTTGCGTGCCTGGTAGTTGCGCACGCCATCCCACGGAGTGGAGCCCTCACTCTCGAGGTCGTCGATGCTGAAGACGTCGGGCTCGCTCTTCAAGAGCCAGTAGCGGTTCGCCATGGACTCAGGTACTCGCGGGCTCGATGTGAACCTTGATCTTCCGCCACTTCCCCTGCCGGAACCGGATCACACTCAGCACTGCCCTCGCGAAGTGCCCGCACAGGATGGCCAGCCAGATGTCCATGGCATGCAGTCCGGTCGTGCTCTGGAGCACGAAGCAGATCCCCAGCGGAATCACGAGCTGCGAGACCACGGAGATGTAGAGCGGGCTCTTCGTGTCGCCCGTGCCCTGGAGCCCGCCGGTGTGCGCCAGCGCCACCGTGATGAACAGCCCCGACAGGCTCAGCACGCGCAGAAGCGTCGCACCCAGATGGACCACCGCCTGGTCCTGGATGCCGAAGGCGCTCAGCAGGGTCTGAGGCATGACGAGGAAGAAGAATCCCACGGAGACCGCCACGGTGAGCCCGATGAGCGAGGCGGCCCGAACCGCCCGCACCGAGCGGTCGGGCCTGTGCGCCCCCAAATTCTGTCCCGCGACGGCCGCGGCGGCTCCCAGGAGCCCCTGTGACGACCAGGTGACGAACGAGAAGAGCTGCGTGTAGGCGATCACGTAGGCGGCCTGCGCCTCGGCGCTCTCCTGGAGTGATCCCACGAAGCGAAGCAGCAGGACGCCCCCGACGTTCATGGCCACACCCTGAAGGCCGGTGGGGAGTCCGAACCGGAAGAGCTCGCGGATGATGTCCCAGTCCGGCTTGAGGTTCATGCCGCGGTGGAACTGCACCACCGCTCTGCCCGAGAACATGATCCACAGGGCGACGACGCTGATGATGCCGCCCGACATCACGGTGCCCATGGCGGCACCGAGCGTCCCGAACGCCGGCACCGGGCCGACCCCGGCGATGAAGATCACGTTCAGGATGATGTTCAGGATCGTGAGCGCCACGCCCAGGCGGAGCGGCGTGCGCGCGTCGCCCGCGGAGCGGAACGCCCCTCCGACCATGAAGAACATCAGGGTCCCGAAGCTGAACACGAACAGGGTGCGCAGGTACGGGAGCGCCTCCGCCTGGACGGTCGGCGTCGCGTTGACGACGTGGAGGAGCGACGGGGCCAGGAAGTAGCCGAGCGGCGCCAGGACGCCTACGGACAGGAGCGCGGCGACCAGGAAGGCCTGGTAGACCGTGCGGTTCACCTTCTCGGAGTCGCCCTGGCCGGCGAAGCGCGCGACCAGCACGCCCATCCCCGAGAAGAGCGAGCTGATGAAGACGACCACGACCAGGTAGATCTGCCACGACACGCCGATGGCGGCGTTGCCGGTGTAGCCGACGTAATGGCCCACCATGGTGTGGTCGACCAGGCCCTGGAGCCCGCCGATCACGTTCTGGAGCATCGTCGGCCAGGCGAGCTTCCAGACGGCGCTCCCGATGGGACCCTCCACCAGGGAGCGGTCGAACGTACGTGGAGGCCTGGTCATCGGATCGTCGGACGGGAGGGGCCCGGAGGCGAAGGGCACGCGCGAAGCGCGCCGGCGAAAACAACGGACGTGAACATTCGAACGATCGGGCCTTCGGCGCCAGTTGCTTGACTTCCGGGCGGCCACTGCCTTACTGTATTAGTTAACCGATACAGTAACACAGACAGCGTACGCGCGGGCGAGCTCTCGCCCGCCCGCGCCACGGGGAGGAAGGAGACTGTGAAGGCAGCCCATTCGGAGCCGCGCACGAGCAAGAATCGAGGCGGTCGGGCGCTGGCTCCGCTCGCGCTTTGCGCGCTGGTCCTGACCGGATGCGGAGGCGGCCTGGAGCGTGCGAGCATCCCCTCTCATCTCGCCGTTCTGCAGCTTTCCAGCGAGCCCAAGCAGGAGATCGGAAAGATCGAGGGCGACTCCGACTACGTCTTCGGCAACGTCGTCTCCGTGCGCCACCTCGCTTCCGGAGACCTCCTCGTCGCCGACGCGATGGCCGAAGAGATCCTGGAGTACGGCCCCGCTGGGACGTTCGTGCGGCGCATCGGGGGAAAGGGCGATGGCCCGGGCGAGTTCAGGAGCCTCTCCCACCTTCACATCTCCACGGGAGACTCGATCCTCGCGGAAGACGCCTTCCGGCGGAACATCTCTGTCTTCGACAGCGCGGGTCATTTCGTGGGACAGGCGGACGGAGACCGCATCTCCGGTGACTCGATCTTCTCCCTCGACGTCTGGCTGTACGGCCGCTTCTGGGTGGACGGCGGGCTCACGGCGGCCGAGCGAGCGAGCATCCGCTCGATTCTGGACAAGCTGCCTCCGCCGGTCTCGAGCCCGGGCTACCGGTACGTGCGACCCGACCAGGAGGGGCGTCTCTGGATCCGCGAACCCGGCGTGACGGCCGGCGACCGCCACCTGTGGACGGTGGTCGACGAGGACGGACACCCCTCCGCCAGCGTGGCGATTCCGGTTCGCTTCGATCCGGAGGAGATCCGGCCCGACGAGATGACGGGCCGGTGGAGGGGAGACAACGACGTGAACTTCGTGCGCACCTACACCTACGGTGGAACCGGACAGGTGCGCGAGACCCCCTCCTGGCTCGTCGCTTCTCCTCCGCTGCCGGTCGTCCAGGCCGATCGGCAGAAGTTCCTGGCCGCGACGAAATCCGTCATCAGGCAGCTGGCGATCGCCCAGGAGGTCCACTACGCGAAGGTGGGGAGCTACTCGGATCAGATCGACTCGCTCACGGCCTTCCAACCCGACCCGAACGTCATGGCGGACATCGTCCAGGGTGACGCCCGGGGATGGGCCGCCGTGTTCACGCACCCCGGGCTGGACCGTATCTGCGGCCTGGCCTACGGCTCCACGGTTCCGCCGGGATGGCAGCCGGGGATGATGTCATGCGGACCGGCGGCCGGCGCGGACTCGTCTTCGGCGCGAGCCCGCTGAGGTCTCCATGTTCCACGAGATCGACCCCCGCAGCCCCACCCCGCTCTACGAGCAGATCGCGGCGCGCGTGCGCGTGGCGATCGCGTCGGGTGAGCTGTCCGCCGGGGATCCCCTGCCCTCCACGCGCCAGCTCGCGCATCAGCTGCGCGTCAACCCGGCCACCGTTGTGCAAGCCTACCGGGACCTCGCGAGTGACGGGTTCGTCGAGACGCTCCACGGGCAGGGGACCTTCGTGCTGAATGTCGCCAGCCGCGTGCGCGACGAGGAGCGCCGGGCCCGCGCCACGCAGCTCGTGCGCAAGCTTCTCCAGGACGCCGCCAGGCTGGGGATCGGGGTGGAGGAGCTCGCCGAAGCCCTGCAAGCCGAGACAGGAGTCGAAATCCGTGAATAGAGCGATCGAACTCGTCGGCGTGCAGTGGCGTGCCGGGAAGTCGTTTTCCCTGAAGGAGCTCGACCTCAACGTGCCCGTGGGCGCCATCTACGGCTTTCTCGGGCCGAACGGGTCGGGCAAGACCACCACGATCCGCCTGCTGATGGGCATGATGAAGCCCGACCGCGGCGAGATTCGCGTGCTCGGGATGACGCTGGCCCGGAACCTTCCCGACATCTTGAAGCGCGTAGGCTACGTGCCCGAGCGGCCGCACGTCTATCCCGCGCTCACCGTCGCGGAGCAGCTCCGTTACCACGCCTCGTTCTTCCCCCTGTGGGACGGGGGATGGGCCAAGGAGCTCACCCTCCGCCTCGGCCTCGACTCCGACCGGAAGATCTCACGCATGTCCAAGGGTGAGACCGGCAAGCTTCTCATCCTGCTCGCCCTCGCGCAGAGGCCCGACCTGCTGGTGCTGGACGAGCCGACCGACGGGCTCGACCCGGTGGTGCGGCGCGACGTCCTCGGGGCCGTGCTCGACTACGTCTCGGAGACCAACGCCACGGTCTTCATCTCGAGCCATTTGGTGCACGAGCTCGAGCGGATCTGCGATTGGGTGGGCGTGATGGACAACGGGAGCCTTCTGGCTGAGATGCCCATGCAGCAGTTCAAGAACGGCATCAAGCGGATCCGGGTTCACGGTGCTCCCGAACTCACCGACGAGGCTCCGTTCACCATCCTGAGCCGGGAGCGCACGAACGGCCCCCGCTCGGGGGAGACGTGGATTGTGCGGGGCTGGGAGGATCCCATGCGACACTACTTCGACCGTGTGGGCGCCACGCTCCGCGACGTCATCGATCTCGATCTGGAGGAGAGCTTCGTCGAGCTGCTCCGCTCCTCGAGGCCCACCCATTCACGTGAGGGCTGAGCTCATGTACCAACCGATGCTCTTCATCCACTGGAAGCAGATCCGTGTGGCGTTGATCCCGTTCGTGATCGCGTCGTTCGGCCTGCCGTTGGTGACGGTGCACGGCCTGGGCACCCCTCCGGTCGGCTCCGGGATCAACACGCTGGCCTACCACGTCGTGGACCAGACGCGCATCTGGGCGATGTTCTATCCCGTGCTGGCGGCCGCGATCGGGGCCACGCTGGCGCTCTCCTCCTGGAACTGGGACCACCAGCTCGGCCACGTCTACGCGCTCTCGCTGCCGATTCCGCGCTGGGAGTACGCGACGCTCAAGATGGGCGCGGGCGCCGTGCTCGCGCTCCTTCCCGCCGGAGCGCTCTGGATCGGCGCGCTGGTCGCGTCCGCGTCGGTGACGCTCCCGACCGGCTTGCACGCGTATCCAGGGCTGCTGGCCGTCCGATTCTTCGCGGCCACCTTGCTCGCGTACGCCGTCGTGTTCGCGATGGCGGCCGGCACGATCCGCACGACCGTGTGGGTCGTGACGGCCGTGACCGGCGTGATCGTCGCGGCCAGCCTTTTCAACGGCGTGCTCTCGACGCAGTTCCCCATCCTCGAGCACACGAGCCTGGTGAGCTTGATGGTCAAAGAGCTGCTCTCCCTGCCCGGACCGCTGCACGTGTTCGCCGGCAACTGGGCGCTGATCGATGTCTGAGCGACGAAGGGTCGTGTGGGCCGCGGTGGCGGCGACGGCTCTGGCGCTCGCCCCCGGTGCGCCGCTCGGAGCCCAGCAGTTCCACCAGGCCGAGGAGGCCGCGCTCGTCCGGAACCTGGATTCGATCCTGCCGCTCTACGCGAAGGCCAGCGAGGCGAACGCGAGGGAGCAGGCCCGTCTGGACGCGCTGAAGGCTCAGCAGGAGCGAGCCGCGGCGCCGCGAGGTCCTCTTTTCGACACGATCTCCGTAGGGCCGCTTCGCATCGTCACGCCACCGGACCAGGCACGAACGGCACGCGAGATGTTCTCTTCCGTCTGGCGCGAGTACCAACCCGAGGTCGAGGACAGCCCGGCCTTCAAGCACACTCTTTTCACGTTCCAGTGGTCGTACACGCTGAGCCTCATTCCCGTGAAAGGGGATGTGCAGCGCGCCGACGAGCGGCGATGGGAGTCGCGCGCCACGGTGGAGGACCGCATCCGGCAGGCCATCGGCATGGCGCTGTCCTCCGATCTGTCGAGCACGCGGATCGGAAGACGGTGGAGGCCCGGGCCGGTACGCGGTGTCGACGGAGCGGCGGTCTATCGGGAGCTCGCGACGACACCAGCCAAGCCCAACCGCGCGTGCCTGGCCGGCGACGCGCACGCGTGCGCAGAGGCGCTGGGCCTCGAGGTGAGCGCGGACTCGTGGAAGAGCTGGCTCACACCCCAGGAGCAGCGAGACATTGCGCTGTCCATGGACTACGGGGGCGAGTGGGGCGATCGCCGCATGCAAGCGCTCCAGAATGCATGCCGGGCCGGCCGACAGAGCGCGTGCTCCCGGGTCGTAGCGGACCTGTACACGCGCCGCATACGGCCGCTCCGGAGGCCGGGCACGCTCAACAACGACGCGCGGGGGTCGTTGCTCTGGCTCGCACTCCAGCATGGCGGACGAGGTGCGTGGGAGCGCCTGCTCGCCGATACCGTAGCGTCCCCGGAGCAAGCGCTCACTGACGCCTCGGGCCTCGGCGTGGACCAGCTGTGCGCGGCGTGGAGACGCTGGGTCGTCGAGCAGCGCCCCGACGTGGCGGCCGGCTTCGGCAGCGGCATGCTCACGGCCGGCTTCTGGATCCTCCTGTTCGCGGCCCTTGCCATGAGGAGCACGAGATGGCGTTTGGGATGAAGTACTGGATGGGTCTCGTCCTGGCGGGGTGCGCGCTCGTCGCCATCGAGGAGCTCCCCCCGGAGGCCCCGAGTCTGGCGAGCCGTCCGGCACCCACCGCAACGCGTAAGCGCATGCAAGTGCTGCGCAGCGAGGTGCAGCAGACCCAAGCCCTCATCCAGCGCCTGCGCTGGGCGGACTCCCTGCCCGCCCGCCTGGCCTCCGAAGCCGATCACGGCAGGGCCGTCGGTGCACCACCCGAGATCCAGGACAGCGCGGTCGCCGGCATCCGCCGGCGGCTGAGCCGTGAATGGACGAGTCTTTCGACGGTGGACCCCCATGTGCTCTTCGGCTACTACGTCCAGTTCCGCGACCAGGGTGAGGCGCCCGGGGTGCCTACCGCGCCGCTCTCGAGCTCGGTGCCCGAGACGATGGCGGGAACCGTCGGCGGACGGCCGTACTGCGTGACTCTGGCGCTCATCGCCCGTAGGGACCTGGCCAGACCGATGTATGCCCGGGTCATGGCTCCCTATCGGTCCGAGTCGCTGTACGGTCTGATCGGCGCCTGCCGCCCGTTCGTGGAGTTCGGGCTCCCGGGTCCCCGCATCGCAGAGTGGCTCAAGGACGGCGGGATCGCGTTCGCGCAGGCGGACGCGGCGGCGCAACCGGACAACCCCTTGACTCGGGCATTTCGGTCGTGGCGACCGGTGCCGGAGTCGGCGATGTGGTGGACCATTCCCTCGAGCGATGTCGTCCTCGACGGCTGCTTCGCCGGGCGGAGCGAGATGTGCCGCCGGATCGCGCTCGGCGCTCTGCAGGGCGTCGACGCCTTCGGAACGCATCACGACGACGGCGCCGCACGGTTCGTCACCGAGCGCGCTCCGTTCTACCGCGTGGGAGACGCGCACGCCATGACGGCTTTCGGCTACCCCGGCCGCTATCTCCTCGCCGACCTGGAGCGGGCGTACGGCCCCGATGAGTTTCGTCGCTTCTGGACGTCGAACGAGGACGTCCCGCAGGCGTTCCAGGACGCGTTCGGCATGGACATGGGCGACTGGATCGTCCAGTGGGCGCGGGCCAACCTATACCACTACCGCGCGGGTCCGTCCCTCCCGCGCTCCGCAGCGGGGGGAGGGCTACTGCTGCTCGCTCTGTGCGGGACGATCGCGGGGGCGTGGGCGACGAAGAGACGGGTGGCGTAGGTGTGAGGCCGCTCGGGTGAGACCGCGCCGGGCACGGGACGCGCTAGCGCACCCAACGACGGCGCCCCCGGAGGAGCATGTCCTCCGGGGGCGCCGTCCCTCACTCCAGACCGAGACTCTTCACTTCGGTCCGGCCGCGCGCACCGCGTCCGGCAGCTGGTCGGCGAACTGGGTGAAGTTCTCCTTGAACATCCCGGCGAGCTTGGCCGCCCCGGCGTCGAAGGCGTCCTTGTCCTTCCACGCCTTCCTGGGATGCAGGACCTCGCTCGGCACGTCGGGCACCGCCGTGGGGACGTGCAGCCCGAACACGGGATCCGTCTCGGTCGCGACGTCGCTCAGCGCGCCTTCCAGCGCGGCGCTCACCATCGCGCGCGTGTAGGCCAGCTTCATCCGGGTGCCCACGCCGTAACCGCCGCCGCTCCAGCCGGTGTTCACGAGCCAGACGTTCGCTCCGGTCTGGCGGAGCTTCTGTCCGAGCATCTCGGCGTACACGCCGGGATGGCGGGGCAGGAAGGGGGCGCCGAAGCACGCGCTGAACGTCGCCTTCGGCTCCGTGATCCCACGCTCCGTCCCCGCGACCTTCGCCGTGTAGCCCGACAGGAAGTGGTACATCGCCTGCTCGGGCGTCAGTTTGGAGATCGGAGGGAGCACGCCGAACGCGTCGGCCGTGAGGAAGACCACGTTGTCCGGCTGGCCGCCCTTGCCCTCCGGCACGCTGTTGGGAATGTAGTCCAGCGGATAGGACGCGCGCGTGTTCTCCGTGATCGAGTCGTCGTCGAAGTCGATCTCGGACGTCACATCGTCGAGCACGACGTTCTCGAGGATCGTTCCGAACATCTGCGTCGCCTGGTAGATCTCCGGTTCACCCTCGCGAGACAGCCGGATCGTCTTGGCGTAGCAGCCGCCCTCGAAGTTGAACACCCCGCGCTCGCTCCACCCGTGCTCGTCGTCGCCGATGAGGCTTCGCTCGGGATCGGCCGAGAGCGTGGTCTTGCCGGTGCCCGAGAGCCCGAAGAAGAGCGCCGTATCGCCGTCCGGGCCGATGTTGGCCGAGCAGTGCATCGGCAGGACTCCGGCGTCCGGCAACAGGAAGTTCAGGACCGAGAAGACCCCTTTCTTGATCTCGCCGGCGTAGCGCGTGCCGGCGATGACGACCTCCTTCGCCGTGAAGTTCAGTGCGACGACCGCAGAGGAGCGCGTGCCATGGTCGTCCGGGCGCGCCTGGAAGAGCGGAGCGTGCAGGACCGTGAAGTCGGGAACGATGCTCTGGAGCTCCTCCGGCGTCGGGCGGAGGAACATGTTGTAGGCGAACAAAGACGCCCACGCCTGCTCGGACACGAGCCGGACGTTGATGCCGTACTCCTCGTCGGCTCCGGCGCGCGCGTCCCGCACGAACAGCTCGCGTCCGTCGAGGTACGCCACCACGTCCGCACGCAGCCGGTCCCAGTGTTCCGGAGACATCGGCTGGTTGACCTGCCCCCAGTCCACCGTGCTCTCCGTGACTCGGTCACGGACGATGAACCTGTCCTTCGGCGAGCGACCGGTGTGGGGAGCGGTGACCGTGGCGAGGCCGCCCATGTGGGCGAGGTGCGTCTCTCCGCGACCTAGCGACGCCTCGTAGAGGGCCGCGGGATGCAGGTTCCAATGGACTTCTTTGGTGGGTTGTAGACCGTGATTCTCGAGACCGTAGTGCCCTGAGATCGTCTTGGCGGCGATCTTCGACTCTTTCGCAATCTGTGTGGCCATGATTGAAGTGCCCTCCCCTTCCGGACGTGGCCGAACCTGCTCGGTCAATGGCCGACGGCAAGCCCGCCTCCCGAGCGCGACAGCGACATCCTGGAGGGAGCAGCAGCGCTGAGGATGAGCGTTCGACGAACGTTAAATCTGCTTGGATCGGGCTTGCCAGTCTACCGCCGCGATGGTCGCGAGATTGAGCACATCCTGGACCGAGCACCCCCTCTGCAGGATGTGCACGGGCTTCCGCATGCCCAGCAGCACCGGCCCGATCGCGTCGGCCCCGCCCACCTTGTAGAGAAGCTTGTAGGCGGCATTCGCTGCGGAAAGGCGGGAGAACACGAGGACGTTCGCCGCGTCCTTCAAATGGCTGAAGGGGAACGTCCCCTTCAGCATGAGGCGGTCCAGCGCCACGTCGGCCTGCATCTCCCCGTCGATCTCGAGGTCCGGGTCCGCCTCGCGCACCATCTCGGCGGCCGCCGACACCTTGTTCGACTCCTCGTGCGGCACCGAGCCGAAGTTGGAGAACGACACCATGGCGATGCGCGGGCGGATGCCGAGCTCCCGCACGAACCCGGCCGTCTGGAGGGCGATCTCGGCGAGCGTCGCGGCGTCGGGATCGATGTTGACCGTCGTGTCGGCGAGGAAGAGGAGCTCACGGTTCGGGAACGCCAGCATGTACAGACCCGCGACCCGGTGGATGCCGGGCGCCACGCCGATCACCTGGAGTGCGGGCCGGATGATCTCGGCGTAGTTGGCCTCGATGCCGGCCACCAGCGCGTCGGCCTGGCCGCCGTTGACCATGGACGCCGCGAAGTAGAACGGCTTGTACAGGTTCCAGCGCGCCTCTGCGAGCGTCAGCCCCTTGCGGCCGCGAGCCTCGAAGAGCGCATCGGCGTACGCGTGCCGCTCGGACTCGAGGTCGGCGGCGTACACGATGTCGACTCCGTCGAGCTTGAGACCCATCCCGCACGCCTTCTCCTCGATGCGGGACCGTCTGCCGACGAGGATCGGGTGCGCCACCCCCTCCTCGACGAGCTCTACCGCGGCGCGGATGATCGCTTCGTTGTGGCCCTCGGGCAGCACCACCCGCGCCCGGCGCCGGCGCGCTCGATGAGTCATCCAGCGCATCACCTCGCGCCCCGGCCCGAGGCTCGCCCGCAACCGGTCGCGGTACTCGTCCAGGTCGAGCGTGATCCGGGAGACTCCGGTCTCCATCGCCGCCCGCGCCACGGCTGGTGCGACGTAGAAGAGCACGCGGTCGTCGAACGGCTTCGGGATCACGTACTGGCGCCCGAAGCTGAACTCGTTCCCCTCGTAGGCGCCCCGGACCGCTTCGGGCACCTCCTCCCGGGCCAGCTCCGCCAGCGCGTGCGTGGCCGCGAGCATCATCTCGGCGTTGATGGCCCTGGCCCGGACGTCCAGGGCTCCCCGGAAGATGAACGGGAAGCCGAGAACGTTGTTGACCTGGTTGGGATAGTCGGAACGCCCCGTGGCCATGATCGCGTCGTCCCTGACCTCGGCCACCTCCTCGGGGAGAATCTCCGGATCCGGATTGGCGAGCGCGAAGATAATCGGATCGGAAGCCATGGACGCCACCATCTCCTTGCTGACCAGGCCACGCACGGAAAGGCCCACGAAGACGTCCGCGCCCGCCATCGCCTCAGCGAGCGTGCGGGCGTCCGTCTTCACGGCGAACGGCTCCTTGTACTCGTTCATGCCCGCCGTGCGGCCCTCGTAGATGACGCCCTTCGAGTCCGCGACGAGGATGTTCTCCTTCCGCACACCCAATCGCATGAAGTGCGTCGCGGTCGACAGCGCGGACGCGCCTGCGCCGCTGAAGACGACCTTCACCTCGCCGATCTTCTTGCCGGTGACCTCGAGGGCGTTCACCAGGGCAGCTCCCGCGATGATCGCCGTCCCGTGTTGGTCGTCGTGGAAGACCGGAATGTCCAGCCGCTCCTTGAGCGTCCGCTCGATCACGAAGCAGGCGGGGGCCGAGATGTCCTCGAGGTTGATCCCCCCCACGGTGGGCTCCAGAAGCTCGCAGAAGCGGATCACGTCGTCGGGGGCCTCCGAGGCCACCTCGAGGTCGAAGACGTCGATGCCGGCGAAGCGCTTGAAGAGGACGCCCTTGCCCTCCATGACCGGCTTGGCCGCCAGCGGACCGAGGTTCCCGAGCCCCAGCACCGCCGTGCCGTTCGACACCACCGCGACCAGGTTGCCCCGCGCTGTGTACTTGAAGACGTCTTCGGGGTGTGCCTGGATCTCGAGACACGGTTCGGCGACGCCCGGAGAGTATGCCAGCGACAGGTCGCGTTGCGTGGCGACCGGCTTGGTCGGGACGACCTCGATCTTTCCCGGACGTCCCTGGGTGTGGTATTCCAGTGCTTCTTTGCGCCGATCAGCCATGATCGATCCAACTCCGACGGTGTGGGGGAAGAACTTGATGGTAGACGTCCGCCCAAGCCCATGTCAAACCGCATGGGCACGGCTAGATTAGCGGCTCCGAAGCAAGGAGCAGCACGACGTTCCGGAGGAGCCCATCGCGCCCGACCGATCCCACGTCATGCTTCACGATCGCCGGAAGGTCGTCGTTCTCATTCGCGTCGGCCTCCTCGCCGTTCTCCTATCGCTCCTGGGCGCCAGCGCGGCTTACTCGCAATCTGATTCGACGGCCACTTGCCCACGTGGACGAATCTCCAGCGTCGTTGTCCACAACCACTCGATCTTCGACATGGAAGAGGCGGCGCACAGCGGACACGTGCCGTGGGTCTACAAGGTTGCCAACGCGCTCCACATGAAGACCAAGGAGAGCTTCATCCGACGCGAGATCTTGGTGAAGAAGGGAGATTGCTTCGACCCCTTTCTCCTCGAGGAGTCCGGACGGCTTCTGCGACAGTATCGCTTCATCGCCAGCGCGGACGTGACCGCAGTGGACCTCCCCGACGGGACCAAGAAGGTCGTCGTCGACACCCAGGACGACTGGACCACCCAGGTGGACCTGGGCGTCTCCCTGGACTCCGGGCTCCAGCTCGAGGTGCTCGACGTCTCGGAGGCGAACCTCCTGGGACGCGGCATTCTCTTGTCGGCGTTCGTCCACCAACGAAACGAGCAGCGCGACGTGGGCGGGCGGCTCGGCGTTCCCCACCTCTTCGGAACGCGCACGTACGGCTCGCTGCAGGCTGGACGCACCCGCGTGGGTACTTTCGTGGACCAGGCCCTCACGTACCCCTTCGTGGGAGAGGTGGGCAAGGTGTCCTTCGGTGAATCGTTCACGCGCGACGACGAGCTCTTCCCGTATTCGACCGGGAGCTCCGAGCCCTACAGCCACCTCCTGCTTCCCCTCCTGGACGAGCGTGTCGAGGCCCAGGCCGCCTTCCGGGTCGGAGAGCCCGGCGACCTCACGACGTTCGGGCTGGCCGTGTCCCGCAAGAAGCTCGAATTCGGCGGCTTTCCGGGCGACGTGAAGATCGCTCAGGGAAGCAACTACGCGCATATCGACCCGGCGCCCCCGGGAGCTGCGACGTTCCTCGTGGGGCAGACCCACGGACGCTCGACCACGGGCGTCGACCTCCTGCTCGGCCAGCAGAATGTCCACTACCGCAAGGTGCGCGGACTCGACGCGCTCGACGGAGAGATGGACGTGCGCCTCGGCACCGACGTCCAGGCGACGTTGGGACGCAGCGTGAACGCGTCGTCCCAACCGCACACCAACGGGGCCGACGCGATCGAATCCGGGCTGCAGCTCTATGGCGCCGGCGGTCTGGGCCCGTCCCTGTTCTTCGGCAATGCCCGGATCCAGGGTCGCCGGATCCTCTCGGGAGGGCTGAACGGAGATGGGTGGCACGACGTCATCGGAGAGTTCGACCTGTACAGCTACATCCGCTCCCGGCACCTGCCGCACCAGACGCTCTTCGCAAGGGTGTCGGGAGCGGGGGGATGGTCCATGGACACCCCGTTCCAGCTCACGCTCGGGGGCCGCTCCAGCGTCCGCGGGCTGCACCTCGCGGACGATCCCGGGGCCCGCCGGCTCCTCCTCACACTGGAAGACCGGATCTTCGTCCCTTGGCCGGCGCCGAAGCTGTTCGACGCGGGTTTCACGCTCTTCGGCGACGCGGGGCGCACCTGGGCGGGGAACGTCCCGTTCGGGCTCGGGTCGGGGGAATGGCGGGGGACACTCGGCTTCGGGCTGCGCTTCGGCTTCCCCTCCGGGACGCGCAATCTCCTGCGCGCCGACCTCGCCTTCCCCGTCGGTGTCCCGGGCCGCCACACTCCGGTATTTCGCGTGACGCTCAAGGAGCTCCTGGGGCTGAGCGCCGGGTTCGACGACCCCCAGCTCGTGCGCAGCCGCCACTGATGGGCATGCGCGCAGGCTCGGCTCGCCCTCTGCGGGGGCTCGCGCGGCGGTCCCTGCGCCCGGAGATCCTGGATGGGCCGGTCGAAGACGTCCAGGAACTGGCCCGCTCGCTGGCGCAGGTGTCCCAGGTGAACCGATGGCTCGGAGGAATCCGCTCGCTCCGACGCCACCTCGAGCCTCTGCTCGAGCGGCGCCTCGACGTGGCGTTCCTGGACGTGGGCACCGGCAACGGGGAGACGATGCGGGAGATCGGCACGTGGGCCCGCTCGCGTGGTGCGCGCTGGGAGATGACCGGGCTCGAGCTGAGCGCTCCGGCAGCCCAGTTGGCGGCGCACGGCCCGGACGTGGCCGTAGTGCGGGGCAACGCACTGCATCTTCCGTTTCGCGACGGGGCGTTCGACGCCGTCGCGTGCACGCTCACGCTGCACCACTTCGACGACCGCTCGGCCGCTTCGCTCGTCGCCGAGATGGCCCGTGTGTCGCGCGACCTGGTCCTCGTCAGCGACCTGGAGCGGAGCCTGCCCAACTATCTGGGCGCTCGCCTCCTCGCGCTCACGCTGTGGCGCGCCAACCGCATCACTCGTCACGACGGGCCACTCTCGGTGCTGCGCTCCTTCACGGCCGGCGAGCTCGAGCGGGTCGGGCGGGAAGGCGGCCTACGTGACGTGCGGGTCCGGCGCTACGCGCCGTGGCGGCTCGTGCTGGAGGGGCGGGCGTGAGCGAGGCGGGCGGGGGCGCAGCGGACGCGGGCTTCGACGTCGTGGTGGTGGGAGGCGGCCCGGCGGGAAGTACCGTGGCGGGGCTGCTGGCCCTCCGCAGTCGGCGCGTCATCCTCCTGGACCGGGCCCGCTTCCCGCGCCCCAAGCCGTGCGGAGAGTGCCTGAACCCGGGCGCCGTGCGCGCCCTGGAGCGCCTGGGCCTGCTGGACGTGGTGCTCGCCCTCGGGCCCGCCCCACTCTCCGGGTGGACGATCCGGACGTCCGGTCACCGGGCCGAAGGGAGGTTCGGGGAGGGCCTGAGGGGTCTGGGGGTCCCCCGCTCCGAGCTGGACGCGGCGCTCCTGACGGCCGCCGGGGCACGGGGGGTGGACGTGTGGGAAGGGATCCGGGTCACGGACGTGACTCCGGCCCCGGAGCCCGGCACTCCCGCGCACGTCACCTGGCGGGCAAGCGACGGCAGCGAGGGCGTCCTCTCCGCCCGCGTGGTCGTGGGAGCGGACGGGCTCCGCTCGACGGTGTCCCGGGCGCTCGGGCTCGTAGCGCGCGCTCCGAAGCTCCGCAAGGTCTCGCTCACGTGTCACGTCACGCATCCGGGGACGGTGAACGAGACCGGCGTGCTCGACGTGGAAGACGGCGTCACGCTCGGCATCGCGCCGGTACACCGCACCGGAGACCTGTGGAACGCCACCGTGGTGGCGGACTCGGAGCGCTGGGGTCCGGCGGTGGCGGCCGACCCCGAGGCATTCGCCCTCGGAGTGCTGAAGCGACGCCTCGGTGCCCACCCGGCCTGCGACATCGTCGGGGGGCCCTGGGCCTCGGGACCATTCGACTGGCCCGTGCGGAAGGCCTGGGCCCCGGGCGTCGTGCTGGTGGGCGACGCCGCCGGGTACTTCGACCCGTTCACGGGGCAAGGCATCTACCGCGCCCTCCGCTCGGCCGAGCTGGCCTGCGAAGCCGTGGACACCACGCTGCGGTCCCCGTCGGCCGGGTGGAGGGAGCTGAGATCGTACGGCCGCACCCTCGCGGTCGAGCTCCGGGGCGGCCGGTGGCTCCAACGCGTCGTAGAGGTGATCATGGCCCGCCCCCGGCTGCGGGGGCCCGTCGTGGACCTCCTCGCGCGTGGTGGAGCCCTCGACGACGTCATCCGAGTGACGGGCGACGCCGCGCCCGTCTCGAGCCTGCTCAGGCCGGGCCTCTGGACGGGCTTGCTCGCTTCTCGGGGGGAGGCTCCGTGCTGACGCTCGACGAGCGCGGGTGCCGGGCCGAGCCCGACCTCTGCTTCCAGGTAGCGGCCGACGTGGAAGCCTGGCCGCGATTCCTGTCCCACTACCGCTGGGTGCGCTTCCATCGCAAGGACGGCTTCGCGACGGGGGTGGTCGAGATGGCCGCCTGGCGGCGCTTCGGCTTCCTGCCCTACCCTACCTGGTGGGTCTCGGAGATGGATCACGACCCCGGGCAGCGCGTCGTGCGGTATCGGCACGTAGACGGCGTGACCCGCGGGATGGACGTGCTCTGGACTGTCACGCCGACGGAGGGAGGTGGCTCGGTGCTCCGCATCGTTCACGAGTGGGAGGGGCCGCGCTGGCCCGTGATCGGGCCATGGGCGGCCGGGCACGTGATCGGTCCGTGGTTCATCCACGCGGTCGCCGAGCGGACGCTGGCGGGTGTGGCGGCCGAAGCGGAGCGGAGGCGGCCGGGTGTCGGCTGAGGAGCGGCGCGACCGGATCAGGCCGCGCCGGGTGGTCATCACCGGTCTCGGCCCCGTGACCGCCTCGGGCATCGGCAAGGCTTCGTTCTGGGAGGCCGTCCACCGCGAACGTTCGCCCATCACGGCCATCTCCCGCTTCGACGCGTCGCCCTTCAAGTCGCGCATTGCGGCCCAGGTGGAGGGCTTCGAAGCCACCGATTACATGGAGCCGAATCGGGCACGCAAGCTCGACCGGTACGGGCAGTTCGCGCTGGCCGCGACCCGGCTCGCCCTGGAAGACGCGCGACTCGACCCGGCGAGCGTGGACCCCGCGCGGGCGGCCGTCCAGATGGGCTCGGCGCTGGGCGGGGTCGCCCAGGCCGAGGAGCAGCTCGTCAATTACATGCGCGGAGGCGCTCGCGCGGTCGACGTTCGATTGGCTACGACGGTGTACTGCGGCGCCGCGAGCTGTCAGACGGCGATCGAGCTCGGGTTCACCGGGCCCAACTCCACGAACGCCATGAGCTGTGCCTCGGGCACGATCGCCGTGGGCGACGCGTTCCGACTCGTCCGCGATGGAGTGGTTGACGTGGCCGTAGCGGGCGGTGTCGAGGCACCGCTGGCGCCGCTGAGCTTCGGAGCGTTCGCCATCATACGGGCGATGAGCGAGCGCAACGACGATCCCGAGCACGCCTGCCGTCCCTTCGACCGCGACCGGGACGGCTTCGTGATGGGCGAGGGCGCGTGCGTGCTCGTCCTCGAGGAGGAGTCGCGGGCACGGGCACGGGGGGCGCACATCTACGCCGAGATCCGGGGATACGGCATCACGAACGACGCCCACCACATGACCGCGCCCCGTCCGGACGGGACTCAGGCCGCCGCGGCGATGAGCGCCGCCCTCGCCATGGCGGAGCTCACCGCGGGGGACGTGGACCACGTGAACGCCCACGCGTCTTCCACGCCGCTCAACGACGCCGCGGAGAGCCTCGCGATCCGACTCGCGCTGAAGGAGTGCGCGGACCGGATCACGGTGACGGGAACGAAGCCCTACTATGGTCACGCGCTCGGCGCGTCGGGCGCCATCGAGGCGGCGATCGCCTGCCTGACGCTCGAAGGTGGATGGGTCCCTCCGACGCTCAACCTCGCCACGGCGGGCGAGGGATGTGACCTCGACTACGTGGGCGAAGGCGGGCGCGTCCAGAACGTCCGGTGCATGCTGTCGAACTCCTTCGGCTTCGGGGGGATCAACGCCTCGCTGGTGCTGTGCGCGGCGGAGGACGGCGGGCGCACGTGAGCGTGCTTCAGGGCGTGCCGCCTGCGCTCCTCGCGCTCTTCCCTCTGTCCCTGGCCGCGGGCGTGGACCTCTATCTGACCTTGTTCTTTCTCGGCGTCGCTCCGGCCACGTCCTGGTGGGACGGGCCGATGCCCGGTGCGCTCGGCGAGTTGCACTCCGCCGGAGTGCTCGTCATGGTCGGAGGATTCTACGTGCTCGAGCTGGCCGCGGAGCGATGGCCGCTCGGGGCGCTCTTCTGGAACGCCCTCCACGCGATCATCCGTCCGCTGGCCGGCGCGCTCCTGGCCCTCCTTCTCCTCGACGGTCAACCGCTCGAGATCCTGGTCCCGGGCGCCATCGTGGCGGGAGTCATCGCCTCCGGCGCCGAGGCGGCTCGCTCCGGCGGATCGACGCTCCTGTGGCTCACGGGCGCATCCTCTCCCCATCCGCTGCTGGTGTCCGCCGCGGAAGACGTGGCGGTGCTGGGCCTCGTCGCGCTCCTGCTCGACCACCCCGGGTGGGCCACCCTGGTCTCCATCGTGCTCATCGCGGCGGTCCTGCCCGTCGCGGGATCACAGATCCGCGCTTTCATCTTCGCAGCGCGCCTCGCCTTGGGCCGCCTGTGGCGCGCTCTGGGCAGGGCGCGGTGGAGCGACCCGGAGGACTTCCCCGGCTGGGTTCGCCGAGCGCTCTCCGACGACGTCATGGCACCGGGAGGGGGGCTCCGCGGCAGCCAGGCCGCGGGATACCGGCTTCCCGGGGCCCCGCGCTTCGCGACGGGATGGGTGGTGGTGCGCGGTGACGATCCGGCCTTCGTGTACCGTGCACGCAGGAGGTCCGGCCTCGTGGAGCTGGGTCGGCTCGGAGCCTCGACGGTGGAGGAGGGCCCGTTCTTCCGCCGCGTGGACCTCGGCACGGACGGCCGCGGATCCGCACGTCTCTACTTCGGCCTGGACGGGCCCGGGCGCGAGGCCTTGAGGAGCGAGTTCCTCTCCAGCTGAGGTCGGGGGGGAGGGAGGGACGAACCCTTTGACCGTGGAAACAGGCTTTTATAACTTCGACTGATTCCGCCGCCATTGGGTCCGGCCGCACGCGATCCTGCGGGGTTCTTCTCCCGAGGAGCCCGACAGGCGGTCCCTCCCGTCGGGTCAGGTCTCATCGATCTCAAATCGAGGAACGGAAAAAACGAATGTTTTCTCCCTCTCGTGGCCTGGACTCCTTCGATCAATACCTGCAAGACGTAGAGAAATACCCGCTCATTCAGGACCCCCGGGAAGAGCGCGAGCTGGCACGGCGCGCGCGCGCGGGTGACAAGGAAGCCGCCGAGAGATTGGTCACTGCGAACCTCCGTTTTGTCATCTCGTACGTGAAGAAGTACCAGGGGCGGGGACTGGGTCTCGCCGAATTGGTCTGCATCGGAAACGAAGGACTTCTGAAGGCCGTCAAGAAGTTCGATCCCGACAAGGGCGTGAAGTTCATCTCCTACGCCGTGTGGTGGATCCGCCAGACCGTGCTCCAGGCACTGGCCGAGCAGACCCGCTCTGTGCGCATCCCGCTGAACCAGAACTCGAACCTGGCAAAGCTGGCGAGGACCGACACGCAGCTCACTCAAAGCCTGGGGCGCTCTCCCACGGACCAGGAGATCGCCGAAGAGATGGGCGAGCCCCTGGACACCATCCGCGCGCTGCGCCGCGTGGCCGCATCGGAGCTCAGCCTCGATGCGCCCATCGACCGGAGCGACCGCGACAGCGCCAGCTTCGGAGAGCGGTTCTCCGCAGCGGAGGGAACCGACATCGAGGAGAACGTCGAGTCCGTCGCGCGCCGCGAGTTCCTCGAGCAGATGTTCGAGACATACCTGACCGAGCGCGAGCGCAAGATTCTCTACCTCTACTACGGCCTCGACGACGGCGAGGAGCGGACGCTGGAGGAGATCGGCTCGCTCCTGGGCGTCACGCGCGAGCGCATTCGCCAGATCCGGAATCGCGCCTTCGAGAAGCTGAGGGAGAGTCCTCACGGCGAGTCTCTTTCGGGATTCTGGACCGCCAACTGACGCGAGGGGTCGAAGCCCCGCCCGCGGTCACGAGGGGCCCCGTCCGAGTCGGACGGGGCCCCTCGTGCGTTTCGGGAACCGCCGTCCCGGAGGATGCGTACCACTGCTGCACCTCTTCGCGCCTCCGAGTCCCAGAGTCTTTTCCTTGACCGCTCCACGTCCCCATGCCGTCGTCGCCCTCCCGAGGATTGCGGCCTGGATGGTGGCTGGCCTTCTGGCGATGGCGACCCCGCTCGGGGCGCAGACCGCGGGCGGGTGGAACAAGCCTCACGTTCTCGAGCTCGTCCAACGGGCGCAGGCGCTGCGCCGGTCCACTGTGGTCGACCCCACCTTCCGCTCCTACCAAGCCGAGGCTCGAGGCTACGTCTACTTCTTCGTCGACCGCCCCGACGGAGACCAGCGCACGCTGGTCAAGGCCGACCAACTCGCGCTGAACGTCTATTGGCGCGCGCCCAACGAGACCCACCAGACGATCGTGGGGCGTCGCGACAAGAAGGTCTTGCCGACCAATATCCGCTATCACCTCGATCACCTCACGGTGGTGCAGGACGACTTCGGGGAGTTCATCCGCATCGGCAACGGCGATGAAGTGTCCGCCGTGCTGCATCCGCTGGGCCCCGGCGCCGAGAACGTTTACGACTACCGGCTCGCCGACTCGCTGAGCATCCGGTACGGGGGAGGGGACAAGGAGGTCAGGGTCTACGAGGTGCAGGTCCGTCCGAAGAACCCCGGCAAGCCCGGCTTCGTCGGCTCCGTGTACCTCGACCGGGATCACGCCGCGATCGTGCGCATGACGTTCACGTTCACGCCGGCCTCGTACGTGGACCCATACCTCGACCACATCCAGATCGCCCTCGACAACGCGCTCTGGATGGGCAAGTACTGGCTCCCGTACCGCCAGGAGCTCGAGGTCCGGAGGGAGATGCCGGTTCTGGACTTCAAGGTCGGCAGCGTGATCCGCGGCCGCTTCGAGATCGGTCACTATCGGTTCAACGTGGACCTGCCACCGGCTGTGATGGCGAGGCCCAGGATTACGATCGTACCGCCCCGGGAGCTCGCGTCGTTCCCCTTCCAGCGAGGGCTCTTCGCCGACCTCGACCGGCAGGGACTCGCGCCGACGCCCTCCATGGCGCAGATCCGGCACGAGGCCGAAGATGTCATGCACGAGCGCTACCTCAGTGGCCTGAGGCGCACGCGCCTTTATGTCCCGTCCGTCTCGGACGTGCTCCGCTGGGACCGGGCGGAAGGACTCTTCCTCGGGGCGGGAGCGGAGCTTCGCCCCAAGGGGCTGGCCGACCTGACCGTCCAGGCCGGGTACGCGTTCGGGCGGCGCCGAGCCTCCGGAGCCTTCTCGGCCACAAGCGGCGGCGGACCCGTGGTACCCACGCTCGACCTCTACTGGGACGCCCTGCGTGATTTCGGGCCCATGCCCGCCTCTTCGGGAGCCATCAACACGCTCTCGGCGCTGATCTTCGGCCGCGACCACCTCGATCCCTATTTCGTCCGGGGAGCGCGCCTCACTCTGTCGGGCGCGGACTCGACCCGGGGACTCCGGCTCGACGTCCGCTGGGAGCAACAGCACTCCGCGCACGACGTGATCGGGGAGGGGGAGGGCGGCGGCCCGGTGCTGCCCGTGGACGAAGGCGTGCTGGGTGCGATCGATGGCGCTCTGGGGGTGGCCGTCCCGTGGGATGGGAAGGCCACGCTCCAGGGCACCGTGGGACGGCTCGGGGCGCGGACGTTCGGCACGCTCCTGGCGGACGCGCGGTGGAGCGTAGCCCGCGAAGGCGAGCAGCGCTGGCACGGTCGGGTCGACGCGATCGCGGGCGTCGCGACACAGCAGACACCGGTTCAATACCTCTACTTCCTGGGCGGACTCGGCACGCTGCCCGGCTACCCGTTCAGGGCATGGGTGGGGAACCGGTTCTGGCTCGTGCGCGCGGAAGGTACCCTCCCCCTCCTCCCTCCGTGGGTGGGACTGAGAGTCTTCGCCGCGATGGGCCAGACGCTCCTCGCCACGCGCACCTTCCCCTCCGGTTGGCAGGCGCACGACTCCAACGGTCCGCGCGCTTCGGTCGGCGCCGGACTCTCTCTGGGCTGGGACGTCCTCCACCTGGACCTCGGTCGCGGGCTCCAGAGGGGGGGAAGCTGGGAGCTCACCTTGTCGGTGAGCCCCCGGTTCCGTCCCTGGCTGTAGGCGATCGCGCGCGGGAGGCCCTCTCGAGCCGGCACCGAGCTCCCTTGGCGGATGGCCCGGAAGGCCTTCGGCCTATGCCGCCTCCTCGAGATCGTCGTCCGAGCCCGCAGCCCGGTTGCTCGACAGGAGCACGAGCTCCCGGACGCTGATGTCGGCGGTGGGAATCGTCACGCCATCACGCTCGTAGGAGTCGTACTCGAGGTGTCCCTCGATGTAGACTCGGTCTCCGGTCTTCACGTACTCCTCAACGAACTGGGCCAGGCGGTTCCAGAGCGTGAGCCGATGCCAATCGGTGCGCTCCTTCGGCTCCTCGCCCCCGCCCACTCGCCGGTTGGTTGCCAGCGAGAGGTGAGCCACCTTCGTGCCGTTGTGCGTCTGCTGGATGTCGGGGTCACGCCCCACGTTGCCCACGAGGATGACCTTGTTCACGGACCGGCTCATCGGATCTCCCTCCGGTGATGGGTTGCGGTGCGCCGGACCGAATGTCCCGGCACGCTGTCTTCACCGGGAGGATGTGGGACGCCGCGGGGCCTCCCCATGGCCCGATCGGCCTTCCGCGCACGTCACCCCAATCCGCCTGTCGGCGCGCCCGCGGCGGCGGTCCTCACGCCTTGCAGTCGTACCAACTCGAGCCGACTCCGAAGTCCGCCACCAGGGGCACGTTGAGGCGCATCGCACCTTCCATCCTCCCCACCACGACCTGGCGGATCTCATCGATGTCGTCCTCGGGGACCTCCACCAGCAGCTCGTCGTGCACCTGGAGCAGGAGGCGAGCGCTCGAGGGCCCCTCGTCCAGGGCGGCCTGCACGTCGATCATGGCGCGCTTGATGAGATCGGCCGCGGTGCCCTGGATCGGCGTGTTCTGAGCCACGCGCTCGCCGAACTGCCGGACGCTCCAATTGCGCGCCTCGAGCTCCGGAACGTATCTCCGCCGGCCCAGGAGGGTCTCCACGTACCCCAGCGTACGCGCCTTTTCCACCTGCTCGTCCAGGTAGGCGCGCACGCCGGCGAAGCGCTCGAAGTAGGTCTCGATGAACGCGCGGGCCGCGTCCCGCGTGATCCCGAGTTGGCGAGCCAGGGAAAATGCTCCCTGCCCGTACAAGGTGGCGAAGTTGACCGTCTTGGCCTGCGCCCTCATCTCGGGGGTCACGCTCTCGACGGGCACGTCGAAGATGACCGAGGCCGTCTGGCGATGGACGTCGACCCCCTGCGTGAACGCCCGCACGAACGCGTCGTCGCCGGAGAAGTGCGCGAGGATGCGCAGCTCGATCTGCGAGTAGTCGACACTGAGGAAGAGATAGCCCGGATCAGCCACGAACCCTTTCCGGATCTCCCGGCCCAGCGGCGTACGGATCGGGATGTTCTGGAGATTGGGCTCGCTCGATGACAGACGCCCCGTAGCGGCCACGGTCTGATTGAAGCTCGTGTGGATGCGCCCGGTGCGCGGGTTCACGAGCTGGGGGAGCGCCTCCACGTACGTGCTGCGCAGCTTCTCCATCTCCCGATAGTCCAGAAGCAGCCGGGGCAACTCGTGTCCTTCCACGGCCAGTTCCTCCAGAACCGAGGCGTCCGTGGACGCACCGGTCTTGGTGCGCTTGAGCACGGGGAGCCCGAGCTTCTCGAAGAGCACCTGCCGGAGTTGCGGCGTCGAGTTCACGTTGAACTCGCCGCCCGCCAGCTTGAAGATGTCCTCCTGGATGAGGTCGAGCTCCCCCTTGAGCTTGCTCCGCATCGCACGGAAGAAGTCTGTGTCGATGCGGATTCCCGAAAGCTCCATGCGCGTCAACACCGGCACCAGCGGCATCTCGAGGCCTCTCAGGAGATCGCCCAACTCCGCCTCCTCGAGCTGCTCGGAGAAAACACCCTCGAGCCGGAGCGCGAGATCGGCCTCCTCGCACACGAAGTCCCGCACACGCTCGACAGGCACTTCCCCGAGCGGGACCTTGGCGCGGCCGGTGCCCACCACGTCCGCGCGTGTCAGCACCTTGCGCGCGAACATCTCGACGCCCAACACGTCGAGACCGTGCCCTCTCCGGCCGGGGTCGAGGACATAGCTTGCCACCATGGTGTCGAACGCCATACCGCGCAGCTCGACGCCTCCCCTCGACAGAGCCAACGCGGTACGCTTGAGGTCCTGGCCTGCTTTCGGCAGACCGGGATCCTCCAGGAGCGCGCGCAGCGGTTCCATGTCCGGCCCGTCCAGCGCGGGCAGGTTGCCGGCCTCGGCCCCCTCCTCACCCTCGAGCGTGAGCGCGAACGCCTCCTGGTGCCCGAAGGGGAAGTACCAGGCGCTCCCCTCCTCAGCCGAAAGCGCGACGCCGACCAACTCCCCCGTGAGCGGATTGTCTTCCGAACACTCCGCCGCCACGGCGACCTTGTTCTTTCTGCGCAGACGTGCCACGACCTCCCGAGCCGACGTGATGTCACGCACGATCCGGTATTCGGCTTCCTCCGGCTCCTCACGGGCAACCTCGGCCTCTCCCGTCGCGAGCCCGGTGCGCGTGAACTGCTCGGCCAGGCTCTTGAACCCGAGCTCGACGAAGATCTCCCGCAGGCGATCGGCATCCGGCTCGTGAACCTTCAGAGCGTCCAGATCCAGCTCGACCGGGAGATCGGTCATGATCGTGACCAGGCGTCTGGAGAGGCGCACGTCTTCGGCGTGCTCCAGGAGGGACGTCCGCGCGCGCGGCGGGCTCACCTCGTCGGCGTGTTCCAGAAGAGTTTCGAGTGAACCGTATTCGGACAGCAGCTTGACCGCTGTTTTGGGCCCGACGCCGGGCGCCCCCGGCACGTTGTCGGAGGAGTCACCCACCAGCGCGAGATAGTCCGCCACCCGAGAGGGCGGGATGCCGAACTTGTCCGCTGCGTTCTCTTCGCTCACCCACTCCGCCGCGACGCCGGCCGGCCCACCCCGGCCGGGGTTGAGCAGCCGGACTCCGGGCCCCACGAGTTGGTAGAAGTCCTTGTCTCCGGAGACGATGACAGCTTCCAGGCCCTCGTCCCGTGCCTTTCTCGCCAACGTTCCAATGACGTCGTCGGCCTCGTAGCCGTCGAGCTCGAGGACGGGGTCGTGGAAGCCCGCGAGCACCTGTCGAACGCGAGCCAGGCTGGCGTACAGGTCGTCGGGCATCTTCTCCCGCGTCGCCTTGTAGTCCGGATACTCTTGCTCGCGGAAGCTGTTGCCGGCGTCGAAGACGACCGCCAGGTAGTCCGGTGAGAACTTCTCCCGGATGTCCAGGAGGAAGCGTGTGAAGCCGAAGGGCGCGGAGGTATTCTCTCCCCTGGAGTTGGTCAGGGGACGCTTGATGAAGGCGAAGAACGCCCGGTAGATGAGGGCGTACGCATCGATGAGAAAGATGCGGGGAGCGGTCTTGGGAGGAATCTCCAAGGGATCCGTGACTGTCGGAAGCGAAGGGGCCGCTCAGCGCGGCTCGGGCACCCGAGCAAGATAGGCAACGCCGGGCCCGGACGTGAAGGAATCGTCCTGGAAGGGGGGGCCCCGCGGACCGGGCAGATGTGCCCGCGGGGCGGAATGAAACCCGTGTGGAGCGGGGCTCAGGCCCTGATCACGTTCGTGGCCTGGCGACCTGCCTCGGAGTTGCGGATGTCGAACTCCACCTGCTCGCCCTCGGCGAGGGTTCGAAACCCCTGTCCGGCGATGGCGGAAAAGTGCACGAACACGTCATCACCCCCGTCGCCCTCGTCTGAGCGGATGAAGCCGTACCCTTTCGAGTCGTTGAACCATTTCACGGTTCCCTTCATGCCGGCACCTCCCACTGAGTCGAATGCGACCGCGCGTCACGCGGTTCAGGGCTACCTTACCTCCGCCCGCCGGCCGGTGCAAGAATGCTGTGCGGACCTCACTCCGGTGCGTACAGCGCTTGGTACACGCCCAGGTTGCGCTGGACGTTCTTGACGTAGCCTCGAGTTTCCGCGAAAGGGATTCGCTCGACGAAGCGTGGGCTGTCCTTCACCTCTTCGAAACGGCTCCAGCGACTCGCACGGGTGGGGCCGGCATTGTAGGCCGAGAGCACCAGCGGGAGGTCTCCGTGGTAGCGACGGTCCAGCTCCACGAGGAACGCCGTGCCCAGATGCAGGTTCACTTCCGGAGACGTGAGGTTCTTCGCGGACAGTTCGGCCGGGCCGCGCTGGCGGGCGAGCGCCTTGGCGGTCGGAAGCATGAGCTGCATGAGCCCGACGGCGCCGGCGGAGCTCACGATGTGAGGGTCGAACGCGGATTCCTGACGGATGAGCGCGGCAAGCAGGAACGGATCGATGTTCCATTCCTCCGCCTCCCGCACCACAAGCGTCCGGTACGGGAACGGGTAGACCACCTTCAGCAGCTCGAGGTCCCAGGGGTGGCCGCCTGCACGCAGTTTCCACCCCAGGTTGATGCCCTCCACGGTGCGCCCGCGATCGATGAGTGCCCGGGCCAGGCTCAGCGTGGCGGCCGTGGAGCGCGCCGCTCGCGCCCTCAGGCGGTCCACCTCTGCATCCGCACCCTCGCCGAGGCCCGCGCTGTCCAGAAGGTCGAGCCGGCGGAGGCCTTCGAGGAGCCACGCCGGCCGCACGGGATCGGCGCCTTTCGGAACCGACACGGCGAACGGCTCGCCCAGCAGCCTCGCCCCCATCACGGCGTAGTACGAGAACGGCTCGGCCGCCCTGATGCGTGAGACCAGGGCGCGTGCCCCGGCCGAATCTCCGCGCAGGACGTCGGTCCTCGCCGCCCAGTAGGAAGCTTCCTCCCAGTGCCGGCCGTCGCGAAAGGCCCGCAGATACGCGTGGAAGATCCCGGCCGCCCGATGGACGTTGCCCAGACCGAGCTCGATCTGCCCGGACCGCATGCGCGCGCTCCCGGCCCGGGCCGAAAGAGGAGCAGCCTTGGCGAGTGCAGCCAACTCCCTCACGGCGAGGGAAGGGCGGCCGTGATCCAGGGCGTCGCGGGCGCGGGTCCACCGTACCTCGAGAGCCTCCGAACTCGAAGGATAGCGCTCCAGAAGCCACTTCCTGAGGGTGTCGACGTCCTTCATGCGTCCCTGACGACGCCGCAGCGCGGCCCAGGCTTCCAGGCTGGCAGCTCCGATCCGCTCGCTCTCGCTGGTCGAAAGCGCCCGGAACGCACCGACGGCCTCATCCTGCCGGGCTCGTACCGTCGCCATCAGGCGGGCTCGTGCCAGGCGTACCGCCTGGCTCACGACCGCGCCGTCGCGCCGGGAGAGCGAGACGACGCGATCGTAGGCTCTCAACGCGTCGGCGGATGCGCCGCTGCTGTCCAGGATCCTCGCCAACTCCAGGGACAGATGTCGGTCGGGGTGGGAAATACGCAGGATAACCGCCGCGGCACTTCCTCGCGCCCGGGCCGTGGCGTCACCCAGCCCCTCCCCCAGGAGCGAGCGCGCGGCGGTCGTGTCCCCGCGGGCGAGCTTCAGCAGGCCGATCTCGATGGCTGCCGTGCCTCGGCGAGCTCCGGCCACGGATCGCATCTCGCTCGTGAAGGCGCGCTCCGCGCCCACAGTGTCGCCCGCCGCCAGTCGGGCATCCGCCATCGCCCGCCAGGTGCCGGCCGCCGCCCTCGGGACGACGACCAGGGACAGGAGCTCGCGCACGCCGGCGGTATCGCCCTGTGACGCCTCGTACCGGACGAGCTCGGCGGCTGCCCAGCTCGGCACCGGATCGTGCGAGGCGTCGATGGCCTTCAGCGCCTCGACCGCCCGCTCCGTCCTGCCGGCCCGGCCGAGAGAGAGCGCGCGCCGTGCCTGAATGGCGGCCGCGTCGGACGAGTCTGCGCCGCCGTCACGCAGGTAGTGGCTGTACGCCTGAGCGGCGCCCTCCCAATCTCTCGCCTCCTCCCGGGCCCGTCCGAGAAGGCCCCATCCCTCCCCACTGCTTTGGGCATCCAGCCAGGGAGCCCCCGAGAGGAGATCCGTCACGGCCGACCAATGGTGCCACCCTGCCTCCGCGCGGGCGAGCACGAGCACCTCCGCCGGCGGGCCGTCCGCCGCCCCCGTGGCACGAAGGATACGCGTGGCGTGCCAGAATCGCCCCGCAGCCATCTCGGCCAGTGCCGAGTCGGGAACCTCGATCCGACCCGTCGACCGCGCCGCACCCGATGCCAGGGTGACGGGGACCATCAAGGCCCCGGTCAGCACGACCAGGAATTCACGTCGCATCATCGGTGCGGGGGGGAAGTTCTCAGGCACATCGCACGCGCCGGTTTCAGCGAGGCGCGTCTTGCGGAAACATATGTAGTTGGGATGCAGACGCAAAAAGAGAGGCCGCCCGCCAAGATGGCGGGCGGCCTCCCGAACTCGGTGTTGGTCGCGGTGCTTCAGCTCGCGCTGGAGCCGCCCGCCGCCTTCGCCGCGTTGATGGCATGAAGCGTGTCGACCATCTTCTGCGCCGACTCCTCCATGTCGAGGACCAGACCGTCGATCTTGGACACGAAGTAGTTGTGCGCGATGCTCACGGGAATGGCGATCATCAGCCCGATCGCGGTCGTGAGCAGGGCGACCTGAATACCGCCCGCCACCAGGGTGGCTTCGACTTCGCCGGCAGCCTGGATGGACTGGAAGGCGATGATCATGCCCATCACCGTCCCGAGGAAGCCCAGGAGCGGGGCGATGTTCGTCAGCGTCGCGAGAATCACGAGGCCCTTCTCGAGCTTGCTCATCTCGATCAGTCCCTGGTTCTCGATCGCCTTCATGACCCGCTCCGTGCCCTCGTCGTGACGCTCGAGGCCGGCATAGAGGATGTTGGCGGCGGGCGCGTCGGTGTCACGCGTCAGCTCGAGCGCCTCGCGGATTCGCCGCTGCGTCAGGAGCTCGTCCACATCCTTGATGATCCTCTTGGTCTTGGAGGACTTCGAGCCCAGGTCGATCAACTTCCAGATGATGACGACCACGCCGATCACGGCGCAAAGGGCCAGAGGCCACCTCATGATCCCGGTATTCGCCCAATACTGAGCCATCTGCTCCTTGAACGTCAGATTGGGAGCTTGAACTCCGGGCAGTTGAAGCAGCGCGCCATACAGTCGCATCGCCAGCAAGGGGACCTCCAGCCGAAGTTGTCACGTCGCGTTCAGGCACAGCCATGCAACCGCCACGCCGGAAGGAGCGCTGGATTGCAAGAGGGACGGATTATGGGTCACCCCCAAGAAGGTGTCAAGTGCCCCGTAAGTCCGTGCCGAGCTCCTTGATACACGCCGTCCAGCGCCACGGCTCACCGGGCCGCAGCTCGGGGACGGCGGCGGTGCACGCGCCGTCCTTCCTCGGATCGGCACAACGTGGGTGGAACGGGCATCCTGGGGGGGGCGCGGCCGGGTCGGGCACGTCGCCGGGCAGGACCACGAGCTCCTTGACCGTTCCCTCGGCGCGGGGCTCAGGCCGCGGGACCGCGGACAGGAGCGCCTTCGTGTAAGGGTGCATTGGCCGGCGGAAGAGATCCCGAGTCGGCGCCACCTCCATGAGTCGACCCAGGTACATCACCGCCACGCGATCGGCCAGGTGCTCGACCAACGCCAGGTTGTGCGCGATGAACAAGTAGGTGAGCCCGAGGTCCTCTTGCAGGTCGATGAGGACGTTCACGACCTGTGCCTGCACGGACACGTCCAGCGCGCTCACGGGCTCGTCCAGGACCAGGAGTTCCGGCTCGACCGAGAGCGCCCTCGCGATACCGAGCCGTTGGCGCTGGCCTCCGCTGAACTCGTGGGGATAGCGATCCACATGCTCCGGCCCGAGCCCGACGCGCTCCAGCAGCTCCACCACCCTCGCGCGCCGGTCGGGGCCGCCCAGTCCATGGACTGCGAGCGCCTCCTCCAGCATCGCCCCGACCGAGAGACGTGGGTTCAGTGAGCCGAACGGGTCCTGGAAGACGATCTGCACGCGGCGCCGCATCACCCGTAGCTCGCGGCGGTCCAGCGTAAGGAGGTCGAGCCCCGCGAACTCGACGTGTCCGCTCGTCGGCTCGATCAGGCGGAGGATCGCCCGGGCCGTGGTGGACTTTCCACATCCGGACTCCCCGACCAGCGCGAGCGTCTCCCCCCGCCAGATGTCGAAGCTCACGCCGTCCACGGCCCGCACGGGGGCTCCTCGGCGCCGCCGCCCCCGACCGGCGACGAAGTGCTTGACCAGATCGCGCACGCGCAGCAGCGGCTCGCCGGACCGATCCACGTCGGCACCTGCCCGTGGCGCGCTCACGACGGCCCCTCGCCCGTCGATACGTCGCGTGCCTCCGGGAGCCAGCAGCGGGCGGCGCGGCCCCTGCCGGCGAGCTCGAAGAGAGGCGGCATCTCCCCACAGCGCTCGAAGGCGCGCGGACAGCGGGGCCGGAACCGGCATCCCTCGGGCCACGCCACCGGGCTCGGCACCGACCCCGAGATGGCAACGAGCCGGCGCTCCGGATCCTCCAGGGAGGGAAGCGAAGCCAGAAGGCCCCGGGTGTAGGGATGCCGTGGATCGGTGAAGATGTCGGTGACGGAGCCCGACTCGACGACCTGTCCCGCGTACATGACCACCACGCGATCGCACGTCTCGGCCACCACGCCCAGATCGTGGGTGATGAGGAGCACCGCCATCCCCCGGCGCCTCCTCAGGTCGGCCAGGAGCTCGAGGATCTGGGCCTGGATGGTCACGTCCAGCGCCGTCGTGGGCTCGTCGGCGATGAGCAGAGCGGGCTCGCACGCCAACGCCATCGCGATCATCACCCGCTGGCGCATCCCCCCCGAGAGAGCGTGCGGATAGTCGGCGGCCCGGTGCATCGCATCCGGGATCCCGACTTCCTCCAGGAGCCGAACGGACTCGCTCCGCGCGGCCCGTCGGCTGGCTCCTCTGTGCACGCGGAGCACCTCGCCGATCTGCTCACCCACGGGATAGACGGGGTTGAGAGACGTGTCGGGCTCCTGGAAGACCATCGCCACCTCGTTGCCGCGAAGACTGCGCATCCTCTCTTCGGGAGCACCCACCAACTCCTCGCCGCGCAGGCGGATCGAGCTCCCCTCCACGATCCTCGCCCGGGGGCGCGGGAGCAGGCCCAGGATGGAGAGCGCGGTGACCGTCTTGCCGCACCCCGACTCGCCCACGATGCCCACGGTCTCCCCCTCCCATACCAAGAAGGAGACGCCGTCCACGGCTTTCGCCGTACCCCGGTCCGTGGAGAACCAGGACCTCAGGTCCGTAACCGACAGTAGCGGCTCGCTCATGCGCGCAACCGTGGATCCAGGGCGTCACGCAGGCCGTCGCCCAGGAGATTGATGGAGAGCACGGTGAGCACGATCGCGAGGCCCGCGAACGTCGAGATCCACCACGCTCCCAGGAGATCCACCCTGCCGTCCGCCACCATCGTGCCCCATGACGGCGTGGGGGGCTGCACGCCCAGGCCCAGGAAGGAGAGGCCGGCCTCGAGAACGATCGTGTCTCCGATCCCGAGCGTGGCGGCCACGATGACCGGGCCCAGCGCGTTGGGCACGAGATGGCGGAAGATGATGCGACCGCGGGAATAGCCCAGCGCCCGGGCGGCCTCCACGAACTCGCGCTCCCTGAGGCTGAGCACTTCGCCGCGCACCAGCCGGGCCGTCGCCGGCCACAGGGTGAGGCCGAGTACGGCGATGATGAGGAAGATGGACGGGCGGAACAGCGCGATGATCGCGATGAGGAGCACCAGGCGAGGAAACGAGATGACGACATCGACGAAGCGCATGACGAGCGTGTCGATCAGGCCGCCCAGGTAGCCGGCCACGGCGCCGAGCAGGGTCCCGATCGACACGCTGATGGCCACCGCCACGAAGCCGATCGTCAGGGAGATCCGCGCTCCGTACAGGAGACGGGAGAGCACGTCGCGCGCGAACTCGTCCGTGCCGAGTGGATGAAGCAGGGAAGGCCCGAGCAGTCGCCCCGTGACGAGGTTGCCCTGCAGCGTGGGATCGTAGGGAGCCAACAGAGGCGTCAAGAGCGCGATCAGGTAGAGCGAGACGATGGCCATCAGCCCGAAGACGGCGGCCCCGTTCCTGGAGAAGGTGCGCATGGCCAGATCCCACTGGCTCACTCCCTCATGCGCTGACCGGTCCGAGCGGCGCGCGTCCCTTCGGCTCCACGTCCACGAGCCCACCAGGCCCAGCGCGAGAACCACCACGGCGAGGCGTGCGTCCCAAGGACCATGGAGCGCCGAGCGCACGCGCCCGAAGCGCCAAACGGCGATCCACAGGAAACTCAGCCACACGCCCAGCGTCCCGGCACCCCAGGCCCAGCGGCCGGCGAGAATCTGGCCGAGGCCCGGAAGCACGGCGGACAGCGCCGCACCACCGACCGAGCGGGGCCGAGCCGGCGGCGTCTCAGTCATAGCGGATGCGAGGATCCACGACGGCATACAGAATGTCCGCCAGAAGGTTGCCCAACACCACCATCGTCGCGAACAGCACCGTTCCGCCCATGATGAGCGGGTAGTCGCGGGTGGCGATCGCGTCCACGATCGCCTTGCCCATGCCCGGCCAGGAGAAGACGTACTCGATGAAGACCGTCCCCGTGAAGAGCAGCGGGATGTAGAGTCCGAGCAGCGTGATGACGGGAAGGAGCGCGTTGCGGAGCGCGTGCTTGAAGATGACGGTGCGCTCGGGCAGGCCCTTGGCCCGCGCGGTGCGGATGAAGTCCTGATGGATCACCTCGAGCATGCTTCCCCGCATGTACCGGGCGATGCCCGCCGTCAGGACCAGCGCGAGCGAGGTCACGGGGAGCACGAGGTGCATGAGGGCATCCCGCAGTCGCTCACCCCCCGACATGAGATCCGCGCTCGCCGCGTGCATGCCGGAGGCCGGGAACCAGAGGGGCCAGTGCCAGACGTTTCGGGCCCAGAGGCTGAAGACGAGGATCATCATCAGGGCGAGCCAGAACGACGGCATCGAGTAGAAGAAGAGGAGCACCACGCTCAGTCCCGAGTCGGTGGCGGAGTGCTGCCGTACCGCCTGGATCGTTCCCAGGACGATGCCCGCCGCAAACGCGAGCAGCAGCGCCAGTCCCGACAAGAGGAGGGTGTTGGGCAGGAAGTCGAGAAGCACGCCGAGGACCGGACGGCCGTACGTGTAGCTGTACCCGAGGTGCCCGGTGAGCAGCGCGCCCATCCACTTCAGGTAGCGCACGAGGAGGGGCTGGTCGAGCCCGAAGTTGTGGCGTACCTGGGCGAGCGCGGCGGCCGTCATGCCCGGAGACAGCATGTACTTGGCGGGGTCGCCGGGGGCGAGGTTCACCACGAAGAAGACGACCGTGGAGATCCCCAGCACCAGGGGGATGGCGCCCAGGATCCGACGGACGATGTAGCGGGTCACGTCCGGCTTCTCGCGGCGGGCGGCAACCTTCGCATCGGGACCATCGCCCGGGTCAGTGGCGCTTGGCCGGGTCGATCCACCAGTCCTTCGTGTTCACCCAGTCGCTGCGGGCATCCATCGTCACGTTCTCGACCCGCTTGTTGACGCCTTCCAGCCGGTCCGGAAAGTAGAAGAACGTGTACGGCTGCTCCTGGGCCAACGCCCTCTGATAACGCACCCACAGAGGCTTCGCCTTCGCACGGTCCATCGGCTGGGCGAGCTCGCGGAGGAGCGTGTCGATCGTGGGATTGTGCGTGCCCGACCACGCGTAGGGCTGGTCGAGCCGCCAGGAAGCGAAGAGATCGGTGTCGTCGAGCTTGAACTCGGAGATCATCGACATCACCACGCCGTCGAAGTCGCGGTCCTTCGGCGACGTGATCTGGTCGATCAACGTCGACCACTCCACGACTTGCGGGGTGGCCTTGATGCCGACCTTCGCGAGTTGCGACTGCATGATCTCGGCGATGTCCTCCCGGGCCTGGTTTCCCTTGTTGTACTTGATCGTGAAGGCCAGCGGGACACCTTGGGCGTTCTCGCGGACGCCGTCCCCGTTCCGGTCGATCCAACCGGCTTCGGTCAACAGCTTCTTGGCCGCCACGGTGTCGTAGGGGAGCCCTCCCGCAGCAGCCGGATCGTACGCCCAATGGAACGGGGGCACGGTCGAGTTGGCCACGGTGCCGTAACCCTGGAGGATCGACTGCACGATCTCCTTCCGGTTCGTGGCCATCGTGATCGCCCTCCGTACCCGGGGGTCGGCGAGCTGGGGCCGCCGGGAGTTCCACGCCACGAAGACGTAGTTGCGGAAGGGGAAGTGGATGAGCCGCAGATCGGGATCGTCCTTCACCTTCTTCGCCTGGCTCGGGGGGACCGAGACATAGATGTCGATGCCCCCGGTAAGCAGGTCGGTGAGGAGCGTCGTCTGCTCGGGGATGATCCTGTATACGTAGCGGTCCACGAACGGCCGCCCGCCGAGCGCCTGGGGAAAGGCGTAGTTGGGACCGAAGACCCAGCGGTCCTGGGGCTTGTGCTCGATGAAGACGAACGGGCCGTTGCCCACCGGGCACTGCGTGTTGAACGGGTGGGTCTTGAGCTCTTGCGGCGGAACGTCCTGGAGGAGATGCGCCGGCATGATGGCGAGCGACCGCCACGGATCCAGGAAGTCGGACTGCGGCTTCATGTGGATCCGAATCGTGTAATCGTCGAGAACCTCGACGCCGGCGGGCCCCTTCACGTATCGGTCCCAGAACGCCGGATTGGGGAACCCCGTGAGCGAGTCCGTCGCCCGCTCGTACGTGAACGCGACGTCCCGGGCCGTCGTCTTCACGCCGTCCTGCCAGTACACGTCGTGACGCAAGTGGAAGGTGATCTCGGTGTCGTCGGGCGAGACGTCCCACGACTTCGCGAGGTACGGGACCGGCCGCAGGCTGTCGTCGTACTGGATGAGCGTCATCTGGTTGAGGAAGTCCTGGTGCTGCGTCGAGGCGAAGTCGCTCGAGACGAGGGAGTTCATCCCGTCGGTGAGCTCGCCGATGGTACCCACGACGACGGTCCCGCCGTAGCGCGGGTCCTTCGGCGTCGGATGCTCGGCCTTCATCTTCGCCTCGAACGAGTCGACCTTCGGCAGCACGCTCGCGCAGAATGCATCCGCCGCCGGGGGACCCGCCTTTCCTCCTCCACAAGCGCCCACCGCCAGGACAGCGATGACAGTCAGGAAGGCGCGGCCCCGCTCGCCTTTCTCGATCATGGTCTCATCTCGGCCGCGCTGCAGCCGTCAACGGCGCCACGTCCACTCGGTGCTGGAATACCGCTCGAGCAGTTCGCTTGCCTGGGATTGCTCTTGAGAACGATACCCACGCTCGGTCCAGCGCCCCCCGAGCGCAAGGCGCATCGAAGCGGCTACCCGAGCGGTCACATCCGACCGATCCATCCCCGGCAGGGCATCCTCCAGCGCCGCGGGTGGACCCGGGTCTTCGCCCTCCCCTCTCAGGCGCATCAAGCGAGCCTGATCACCCCGCAGGATGATCGACCCGTGCTGGAGGATACAGCTCCCGACCCGCACCTGGGCGCTTCCCACGAGCTTGCGCCCAGCCAGGGTCACCTCGCCCGGGGCGGGCACCTGGAAGCAGGGACCCGCGTCGGGGCGGGGCACCCTTGCCCCCCCGGCGAGCGAGGCGGGCACACCGAGCGTGGACAGTGCCGCGACGAGCGCCTCGTTGATCCGGATGTACGCACGCCTGAGGCCCCCGAGGGCCCGCAACGGAGCGACGACCGCATACGTGAGCTCGTCATCGTGGAGTACCGCGCGGCCCCCGGTCGGGCGACGCACGAACCCGATGCCCAGGGCCCGCGCGAGCTCGGTATCGTAGACGTCCCGTGCGGGCTCGTTCCGCCCGAAGGAGACGGTGGGCGAGGACCACCCGTAGAGTCGGAGCACGGCCTCGCCGGGCCCGCACCCGAGTGCGAGCGCGTGATCCAGCGCCATGTTCCGCTCACCCTCGGCCGGCGGGTCGACGATCAGCCGCCAGCCGAGCGCTGCGGAACGGTCAGAACTCGTAGCTGGAGCCAGGGGCGACGATCTCCACGTGGGCCCGATTTCCCACCTTGGCGCGGAACGCCTCGGGATCCTGCTCGATGACCGGCCATGTGTTGTAGTGGATCGGGATGACGACCTTGGGCTCGATCATCTCCACGGCGCGCGCCGCGTCGTCCGGTCCCATCGTGAAGTTGTCTCCGATGGGCAGAAGCGCCACGTCCACCTGCCCCTTGAGGAGCTGGAAGTCCATGATGAGCGCCGTGTCCCCGGAGTGGTAGAAGCGCTTGCCCCCGAACTGCACCAGGAAGCCGCAGCAGTCCGTCGTGTGCGTGCCCGACGTGTCACCGGCGACCGAGCCCGTGTGCACCGCGGGCGTGAGCTTCACCCGACCGAAGGGGAAGTCGAACCCCCCTCCGATGTTCATGCCGTGGCCGCCCTCGACGCCCTGCTCGTTGCAGAAGCCGACGAGCTCGAACGTCGAGATGATCGTCGCGCCCGTGCGCTTCGCGAGGGGAATGCAATCGGCGAAGTGGTCGAAGTGGCCGTGAGAGCAGAGGATGTAATCCGCCTCCACGTCCTCGACCGTCAGGTCGGTGGCCGGGTTGTCGGCGAAGAAGGGATCGAAGACCAGCTTGGTCCCGTCATCGGTCTCGAGCGTACAGGTCGCGTGACCATGATAGGTGAGTCGCGCCATGTGGGTCCTCCTCGTTCGGGGGGTCTCGTCGCGCCGCCGGAGGAGGGCGTGACGCGATGCGAGCCGAGCCCGGAACCCTGCGGGGGTTTCGCCTCCGCTCTACGCGCTGTCGCAATGACGCTTCGGCGAGACCCTCCTCGAGCCCGCGTTACCGCGACGCGGCCGCCGCGTCCTCCTCCGCGTACTCCTCCACCGGCGGGCAGGCACACACAAGGTTGCGGTCCCCATAGGCGTTGTCCACCCGAGCCACCGCCGGCCAGAACTTCATCTCGCGCGTCGCCGGAGACGGGTAGCCCGCCTGCGACCGGGCGTACGGATGGCTCCACTCGTCCGCGGTCACCATGGCCGCGGTGTGAGGCGCGTTCTTGAGCGCGTTGTCCTCGGCGTTCGCCACCCCCGTCTCGATCTCGCGGATCTCCTCGTGGATCGAGATCAGCGCGTCGCACAGCCGGTCCATCTCTCTCAGCGGCTCGCTCTCCGTGGGCTCGATCATGAGCGTGCCGTGGACCGGGAAGGATACCGTCGGCGCGTGGAACCCATAGTCCATCAGCCGCTTGGCCACGTCCTCTTCAGTCACGCCGGAGGTACGCTTCGCGGGACGCAGGTCGATGATGAACTCGTGCGCCACCATCCCGGTCCCGCCCTTGTACAGCACAGGAAAATACGGCTCGAGCCGTTTGGCCATGTAGTTGGCGTTCAGGATGGCCACCTCGGAGGCCCGCCGCAGGCCCCGCGCCCCGAGCAGGGCGATGTAGGCCCAGGAGATCGTCAGGATGCTCGCGCTTCCCCAGGGCGCGGAGGAGACCGCGGTGATCGCCTTCTCGCCGCCCACGGGCTGCACCACGTGACCCGGAAGGTACGGCGCGAGCTTCTCGCCGACGCAGATCGGGCCCATCCCCGGTCCACCACCTCCGTGCGGGATCGCGAAGGTCTTGTGCAGGTTGATATGGCACACGTCGGCACCGTAGTCACCGGGCCGCGCGAGGCCGACCTGGGCGTTGAGGTTGGCCCCGTCCAGGTAGACCAGGCCGCCGTTGTCGTGGATGATGCGGCAGATGTCACGGATGCCGGGCTCGAAGACCCCGTGCGTGGACGGATACGTGACCATGAGCGCCGCGAGCCGCTCGCGGTGCTCGGCGGCCTTCGCCTCCAGGTCCGCCACATCGACGTTCCCACCGTCGTCGCAGCTCACGACGACGACCTTCATGCCGGCCATGACCGCGCTCGCCGGGTTCGTTCCGTGCGCGGAGGAGGGGATGAGGCAGACGTTGCGCTCGGGCGTCCCGTGGTCGCGATGGTACGCACGGATCACCATGAGGCCCGTGTACTCGCCCTGCGCGCCGGAGTTCGGCTGCAGGGACACCGCGCTGAACCCGCTGATCTCGCAGAGCCAGCTCCCCAACTCCTCGAAGATACGGCGGTAGCCGGCGACCTGATCCAGGGGCACGAACGGATGCAGGCGTCCGAACTCGGGCCAGGTGAGCCCCGCCATCTCGGTCGTGGCGTTGAGCTTCATCGTGCACGATCCCAGAGGGATCATGCTCGCGTTCAGCGAGAGGTCTCGCGACTCGAGCTTGTGCAGGTAGCGGAGCATCTCGGTCTCGGACCGATGCGTGTTGAAGACCGGATGCTCCAGGTAGGACGACGTGCGCCGCACCGCCTCGGGGAGGGGCGCGGGGCCGCACGTCTCGGCCAGCGTGCGGGCGTCGAGCTCGGCCGCCCGGCCGCCGTTGAACGCGGCGAGGACATCGTCGACGTCTTCGGGGCGCGTCGCCTCGTCCAGCGCGATTCCGATCGTGCCGTCGCCGAAGTCGCGCAGGTTGATGTCGCGCTCGAGCGCGGCGGCCAGCACGGCGGCAGCCCCACGGCCTGAGGGCCGAACACGGATCGTGTCGAAGAACACGCCGGTGAGCACCTGGTGGCCCATCCCTCCGAGCCCTTCCGCGAGGACTCCGGTGAGATCGCGCACGCGGGAGGCGATGGCGCGAATGCCTTCGGGCCCGTGATAGACCGCGTATGCACCCGCCATGATGGCCAGCAGCACCTGCGCTGTGCAGATGTTCGAGGTGGCCTTCTCGCGCCGGATGTGCTGCTCGCGGGTCTGCAGCGCCATGCGCAGCGCCCGGTCGCCGTTGCGGTCCACGGAGACGCCGATGATGCGTCCGGGGATCTTCCGCCTGAAGGCGTCCCGTGTGGCCATGTACGCGGCGTGCGGCCCCCCGAAGCCCATGGGCACGCCGAAGCGCTGGGTGTTGCCCACCGCGATGTCGGCACCCCACTCGCCCGGAGGCGTGAGCAGCGCCAGGGAGAGGAGGTCCGCCGCGGCGATCACCACCGCTCCGGCCTCGTGCACGCGCCGGCTGAAGTCCCGGTAGTCCAGGACCTCACCGTCGGTCGTCGGATACTGCACGAGCGCTCCGAAAACCCCTTCGAGCGACGCACTCTCGTGGTCGCCAACAACCACCTCGATTCCGAGGGGCCACGCGCGGGTGCGCACGACGTCGATCGTCTGCGGATGGCATCGCTCGGATACGAAGAAGACGTCGGCCCCTTCCCGCGCTTCCCCGGCCGCCAGGTGCATCGCCTCGGCGGCGGCCGTCCCCTCGTCCAGGAGCGACGCGTTCGCGATCTCGAGCCCGGTGAGGTCGATGACGGCGGTCTGGTAGTTCAGGAGCGCTTCGAGGCGGCCCTGGGAGATCTCGGCCTGATACGGCGTGTACTGCGTGTACCAGCCCGGGTTCTCGAGGATGTTCCGCAGAATCACCCCCGGAACCACCGTATCGTGATACCCCATGCCGATGAACGAGCGGCACACCCGGTTCTCGGATGCGATCCGGCGCAGCCGCTCGAGGAGCGCTGCTTCGGGGAGCGGCTCGGGAAGGTCGAGCGCTCGGTCCAGCCGGATCGCCGCAGGCACGGAGTCGTCGATGAGACGGTCCAGGCTCTCATAGCCGAGCGTTTCGAGCATCCGCCCGACGTCGTCCGGGTTCGGTCCCAGATGCCGGCGCTCGAAATCCGCCGGAAGATCGATCGATGTCCTCTTCATGTGTCCACCGTCAGCCCACGTGCTCTGCGTAGGCCTCGGCGTCGAGAAGGCCCTTCACATCGCTCGCGTCCTCGACCTTCAGCCGGAGCATCCACCCAGCCCCGTACGGGTCGGAGTTGACGAGGGCCGGATCATCGTCGAGAGCTGCGTTGACGTCGATGACCGTGCCCCGCACGGGGCAGTAGAGATCGCTCACCGCCTTGACCGCTTCGATCGAGCCGAAGGTCTCCATCTTGTCGAAGGAGCTGCCCGGCTGGGGAAGCTCCACGAAGACGACGTCCCCGAGCTCTCCCTGAGCGTAGTCGGTAATCCCCACGACGTACTCACCCTCCTCATTCGTGGGCTTGAGATACTCGTGCTCCTCGGTGTAGAGAAAGCCACTCGGGATGTTGGACATCGGGTCCTCCGAAGCGTGATTTGCCAAGGCTCGACCAATCGCCCCCGGCGCTTGGCATCGCGCCTGGCGACCTGCTCGCGGCCTGACGATGGCGGGGTTTTGAGGGGGCGTCAACCCTCGTAACTTGGGCTTTTCCCCCGTCTCTCGGACGCCCCTCGCGGGAGCCCCCAGGATGGACCCACAGCCCGGCCTCGAGGACCTTGTCGCGGCGCTGCGCGCCGACGTGTCCTCCGGTGCGGCTCAGCTGGCGCGTAAAGCCGCAGAGGTTCTGCAGGCGGCGGCCCTCCGGCTTCCCGCCGCCTCTCGGAAAGACTTCGATTCCGAGCTGGCCTCCGCAGCGCGCCAGGTCGTGCGAGCCCAGCCGGCCATGGCTCCGATGGTCGCGCTCGCCCGGACCGTCCTTCAAGCGGCCGCTGAGGCGACCGACCTCGACGAGGCCCGCGCCGCCGCCACCGATGCCGCCCGACGCTTCGCCGACGACGTCGAGGTGCGGCGCGATCGCGCCGTCCAGAACACGGTCGGCCTCGTCCCGCACGAAGGTACCGTTCTCACCGTCTCCTCGTCCTCCACGGTCCGCGCCGCCTTGCTTCATGGGAATCGGGCGGGGTCTCTGCGCGTGATCTGCCTCGAAGCCCGGCCGCTCCTCGAAGGGCGGGAGATGGCAGCCGATCTCGCGAGGCACGGCGTGCCGGTGACGGTGGCCGTGGACGCCGCGGCTTCGAGCCTCGTGCCCCAGTGCGCGTGCGTCCTGTCGGGTGCGGACTCGATCGGGGACCTGGGGGTGGTGAACAAGATCGGTACGTGGGCCGTCGCCGAGGCCGCGCGACGGGCGGGCGTGCCGCTGCACGTGGTCGCCGACGAGACGAAGATCCTCCCTCCAGGCTTTCCGCAGTATCTGGCCGACGATCGGCCCGCGGGCGAGGTCTGGCGCGCTCCCCAGGGCATTCACGTCTGGAACCGTTACTTCGAGGCGCTCCCTCTGGCTCTTGTGACCACCGTTGTCACCGACGCGGGAGCATTCACTCCCGGCGCGGTGGAGACGCGCCGGCGTGACCTCCCCCTGCCCGATGCGATGCGCTCATGGATTCGCGCGCCGTCGGAGGAAGGCTCGACCCGCGGCGCCGGGGTGGTAGATTCCAGGGAAAGGTCCACCCCTCCGCGGTAGGAGCCACTACCTGCTGGGCGCGGCGGGGGCGGTGCAGGTCGACAACCTGCCGAACGGCGCGATCTCATCGAGGTGCACGATGGCCACGCTCATCACCGACGCTCGTCCCGCGCTCACCACGCTCACGGAGCGCGAGCTGCTTTTTCAGGAAGCCGTGAGGGACTTCGCGTCCTCCGAGATCGCACCGCGCGCGGCCGCGATGGACCGGGACGGAAGCCTGGATCCGGACCTGATCCCGCAGCTCTTCGAGCTCGGTTTGATGGCTATCGAGATCCCCGAGAGCCACGGCGGCACGGGCGCCGATTTCTTCACCTCGGTGCTGGTCGTCGAGGAGCTCTCCAAGGCCGATCCGTCGGTGGGCGTGCTGGTCGATGTGCAGAACACGCTCGTCATCAACGCCGTGCGCCGCTGGGCCGACGACGAGCAGAAGGCGACCTACTTCCCGCGGCTCGCGTCGGACACCGTGGGCGCCTACGCACTCTCCGAGGCCGGCAGTGGCTCCGACGCCTTCGCCCTCGCCTGCCGCGCGAGGCGCGACGGCGACGACTGGGTCCTCGAGGGACGCAAGCTGTGGATCACGAACGGCGCAGAGGCGGGCGTGTTCATCGTCTTCGCCAACGCGGATCCGGACGCCGGGTACAAGGGCATCACCGCCTTTCTGGTCGAGCGGGATTCCGCAGGCTTCTCGGTCGGCAAGAAGGAGGACAAGCTCGGCATCCGCGCCTCGTCGACCACGGAGCTGATTCTCGAGGGCGTCCGCGTGCCTTCCGCCAACGTCCTGGGAGAAGTGGGCAAGGGGTACAAGGTCGCGATCGAGACCCTGAACGAGGGCCGGATCGGCATCGGGGCCCAGATGCTCGGCCTGGCCCAGGGAGCGCTCGACCACACCGTGCGTTACGTTCAGGAGCGAGAGCAGTTCGGGCGGGCGGTAGGGTCGTTCCAGGGCGTCCAGTTCCAGCTGGCCGAGATGGCCACCGAGATCGAGGCCGCCCGGTTGCTCGTCTACAACGCCGCACGTCTCAAGGACGCGGGGCAGCCGTTCCTGGTCCAGGCGGCGATGGCCAAGCTCTACGCGTCGGAAATGGCCCAACGCGTTGCGTCTCGGTGTATAGACCTGCACGGAGGCTACGGCTTCACCCGGGAGTACCCCGTGGAGAAGTTCTACCGGGACGCCAAGATCGGCACCATCTACGAGGGGACGTCGAACATGCAGAAGCAGACCATCGCCAAGGTGATCCTCAAGTGACGCCGGCTGCGACGCAGGGCCCCCTCCTCGCGCTGCCCGGCCTGGGTGAGTCCCTAATCATCCTCGTCGTGCTCATGCTCCTCTTCGGCGCCAAGAAGCTGCCGATGCTGGCCCGCGGGCTCGGGGCCGGCATCCGGAACTTCAAGGGCGAGCTCAAGGGGCCGCACGATCACGACGAGCAGTGACAGGTCGCCTCGGTACGTGACTCGGTAGCCCCGACCGCTCGAGGCAGCAGCGGCCCATGCCCTCCCCCCGGCTCTCGAACGTGTCGGTCGTCCTGGACCACCCCAAGGACGTCGTGAACATCGCGGGCGTCGTACGCGTGATGATGAACTTCGGGCTCCACGACCTGCGCCTGGTCGCTCCCGACGACTTCGACGCCTGGCGCATCGGGGGAATCGCGCACCGCAGCGAGTCCCTGGTCGAGGCTGCCACCGTGTACGACACGCTGGACAACGCCGTCGCCGACGTGTCGTTCGTCGTCGGCACGACAGCCCGCGCACGCACGGCGGGACGCACGTATGCGAGGCCGAGGGACGCGGCGCCCCTCGTGGTGGAGCGGGCGGGCGAAGGGCGCGTGGCGCTCCTCTTCGGGCGCGAGGACCGGGGCCTCACCAACGCGATGCTGGACCGCTGCCACACGGTGGTGATCATCCCCACCGACCCTTCCTTTCCAAGCCTGAACCTCGCCCAGGCGTGTCTTCTGCTCGCCTACGAGGTGTTCCTGGCGGCCGAGGAGGCCCCGGACGGGCTCCCCAGTGGTCGACGGTCCACCCGGCCACCGACCCAGGAGGAGCTGGAGCGCACGTTCTCCGCGTTGCGGGACGGCCTCGAGCGCATCGATTTCTACAAGGCCCGCAAGCCCTCCGCGGTGCTGCGCACCCTCCGTACGCTCGTCACCCGGGCCCGGCCGGACCTTCGCGAAGCGAAGCTCCTGGCAGCCATCGGATTCGAGATCGGACACTACCTCGATCGGGAGCGGAGCGGTGGGGCGGACGCTCCGGACGCCGACGATGAAGCACGCGAGCCCGGCGGCAACGCCCGATCTTGATTGTTGTGAGGCCGTGAGCCCGCCCCTATTATGAGGCAACGAAGAATTGGCACTCCGTCGCCGTCCCACCCGTCGGCGACAACGCGGGACCACCAGAGCGAAGCGAGCGCACCGCGAGCCGGGGGGCATCTGCGGTTCAGTCAGATGCAGAGCCGTGCCTTATCGAGACACGGCCAGAAGGAGACACGATTCATCGGCCGAAGACCCCCCCAATAGCCATGATCATGGGCGACACAACCTCGCGGGACGGCCGGGCGGTACTAGCCGGCCCCCGGGGTTAGGGCGTATTCCATGCCTCGAATGGACGTTCCCACTCCGCGCTCCAGCCTGGGAGACCGCTACCGCGTTCTCCTTGAGATCGGACGTACTCTGGCCGGCACCCTGGGCTCCGAGGACCTCTACGCGGCTATCCACCGCGAGACCGCCCGGGTGCTGGAGGCAGCCGGGTTCTTCATCGCGCTCTACGACGAGGTACGTGACCTGGCGACGATCGTCTTCTTCGCCGACAGGGGAGTCGCGAAGCACGTCGACGTCACCTATCGGGGCTCCGACAGCGAGGTGATCCGCACCAGCAAGCCTGTGCTCGTGAACGACGAGCTGCACGACCGTGCGTTCATGGTCCTGGGCGGGGAGGCCGACGGTGTGGCCCGCGCCGCCGTCTGCGCACCGCTGCTCCACAAGGGCCGCGTGCTCGGAGCCATCAGCGCGCAGAGCTACAAGGAGGGCACCTACACGCACGAGGATCTCGACCTCCTCCAGGGGATTGCCGACATCTCGTCCGTGGCCATCGACAACGCCTTCCACATCGCAGAGTTGGAGCGCCGGCGGCGCGAGGCGGAGCAGGTCGAGGAGATCGGCCGAGCGCTCACCGGCTCACTCGACCGGAAGGAGGTTCTGGGAAAGGTCATCACCGCCGCCCTCGACGTGCTGGGGGTCGATGGTGCCAGCGTCTGGCTGCGCGGAGAGGACGCGGGGCCTACTGTAGAGGTCGCGGAGTCGGGAGGGCCCATCAGTCTGCCGAAAGGGCTGACTTGGGACCTGACCGGCCCCCTCGCGGACGAAATCATCGACAAGCGCCTACCGGTCATTCTGGACGACCTGGCAACCAACACGCTGGTGCCCCCGCACCTTCGCCCCCACCTCCAGTCGGGATCGGCAATCGGGGTGTCGCTGATCGTCGGCGGCGAGGTGGCGGGAGTGCTCACAGCCGGAAGCCGCACTGCCCGCCGTTTCACGGCGGACGACACTGCGGTGCTCCAGCGGCTCGCCAGCCAGGCGTCGGTGGCACTGGAGAACGCCCGCCTGCACGCGAGCCTGCAGGCGCTTTCGCTCACCGATCCGCTGACCGGCCTGCCAAATCGTCGGAGGCTGCAGATCCATCTGGACACGGAGGTGGCGGCGGCTCGCCGCGGACGCTCGCTCGCGGTCGCGGTCTTCGATGTGGACGATTTCAAGCACTACAACGACACGCTCGGCCACCTCATGGGGGACGACATCCTGCGAGCCTTCGCGCAGATCCTCGATGAGGAGAACCGCGCCATGAACCTCGTATCCCGGTACGGCGGCGACGAGTTCATCGCGATTCTCTCCGACAGCCACATCGACGGTGCCCGTCTGTACGTGCGCCGCGTGACCGAGCGTGTGGCCAGCGACCCGATCATGGCGCCTCTCGGGGTCACGGTCAGCAGCGGTCTGGCGGAGTTCGACCGTGCTTCCATGAAGACCATGGACGACATCATCCATGCCGCCGACTCCGATATGTACCGGCGCAAGAACGAGCGCCCGCGGCGCGCCGGCTCGAGCTGACCGCCCCCGTTCCCCTGGGATCCTTCCTTCCTGCCCCGCACCCGAGATTCATGACCGACCGAAGCGACCCGGAAGAGATCCGGGACCTCCTGGCGTTCGCCGTTCGGATCGCCCACGAGGCCGGCGCCGTTACGCTCCAGCATTTCGGGGGTCTCGTGCCGCACGAGGCCAAGGAGGACGGCAGTCCGGTCACCGCCGCCGACCGGCAGGCCGAGGGGCTCCTCCGGCGCAGGCTACGCGAGCGTTTCCCGGCGCACGCCATCCTCGGCGAGGAGATGGGCGCGTCCGCCGAGGAGGCACGGGTGCGTTGGATCCTGGACCCCATCGACGCGACCCGATCCTTCATGCGGGGCGTTCCGCTCTATGGCGTTCTCATCGGCGTCGAGGTCGAAGGCGAGCCTGCCGTGGGTGTGGCCCACTTTCCGGCCCTCCAGGAGACGGTCGCCTCGGGGCGGGGCCTCGGCTGCACGCTGAACGACACCCCCTGTCACGTCTCACAGGTCGCTCGCATCGAGGACGCGCTCATTCTCACCACGGACCCCGCGGCCATTCTCGCGAGCGTGGACGGGCCGGGGTGGAGCTCGCTGCAGGGGCGCGCTGCACTGGCGCGCACGTGGGGCGACTGCTACGGACACGCCCTGGTAGCGACGGGACGCGCCGAGGCGATGGTCGATCCGATCATGAAGCCCTGGGACGCGGGGCCGTTCCTCACGATCCTCACGGAGGCCGGAGGTCGGTTCACGACGCGCGACGGTGACGCTACCATCCATGGCGGCTCGGGCGTCAGCACCAACGGGATCCTGCACGACGAAGTGCTGAGGGAGCTCGGCCGGCACCTGGGGTCGTAACAGACCGGATAGCGAGGTCGAGCGATGGAGTCGAAGGTCGTCGTCATCACCGGGGCCAGCAGCGGAATCGGAGCCGCTCTCGCTCGCCAGCTCGGAGCCGGCGGCCACCGGCTCGTCTTGGCAGCGCGGAGCGGGGACGCCCTCGAGGAGGTGGCCCGCGATTGCCGTGGAGCGGCGGCCATGGTCGTCGTCACCGACGTGACCCGGCGCTCGCAGGTCGACAGCCTGAGGGACCAGGCCCTGGCGGAGTTCGGCCACGTCGACGTTTGGGTCAACAACGCGGGCAGAGGTATCCACCGCGCAGCCCTCGACCTCACCGACGACGAGGTCGACGAGATGATGGCCGTCAACGTCAAATCCGCGCTGTACGGGATGCAGGCGATCGTGCCGCATTTCAAGGAGCGCGGCCGTGGCCACGTCATCAACGTATCGTCGTTCCTGGGCCGTGTGCCGCTGGTGACGTTCCGCTCGGCCTACAACGCCGCCAAAGCGGCCCTGAACGCGCTCACCGCCAACGTCCGCATGGATCTGCGCCCCGACTACCCGGACGTTCACGTCTCTCTGGTGATGCCGGGCGTGGTCGCCACGGACTTCCACCGGAACGCGAAGGGAGCCCCGGCCGACGCCATGCCGCCTTCCAGCGTGAGGGCGGGCACCCAGAGCGCGGACGAGGTGGCGAGCCGCATCGTGGAACTCCTCGAGCATCCGGTTGCGGAGGTCTACACGAACCCGGCGAGCGCAGCTCTGGTGTGTCGGTACTACGAGGATGTGCAGGCCTTCGAAGAGGGCGCCGCGAGAGGCTGAGCGCGCCGCCGTCGAGGTGCGCCCGCCCGCCCGAAGGTCCCTCGGCGGTCAGCGGGCCGCTCGAACCTCCGAGAGCGTGGCGACGGCCCGGAAGGGGATCCCCGCCTCTTCGAGAGCCTCGCGTCCTCCCTCCTCGCGATCGACGAGCGCGACGACCACCGCGACCTCCGCGCCGGCATCCCTCACCGCCTCGACGGCCCGCAGCACGGATCCTCCGGTCGTCACGACATCCTCGACCAGCGCGACCCTCCTGCCCTCCGGCGATACGCCCTCGATCCACTTCTGGAGACCGTGGCGCTTGCCCTCCTTGCGCACCACGAAGCCGGTGAGCGGCGCGTCGGTGTCCTTGGAGGCCCACACTGTGGCCGCCACGATCGCGTCGGCGCCCATCGTGGGACCTCCGACCGCCTCGGCACCGAATTCCCGAGCGATGGCCAGGACGGCCCGCCCCACCGGACCGACCCCCTCGGGATGGTAGGTGACCTGCTTGGCATCGAGGTAGAAGGAGCTGGTCCGCCCCGATGAAAGGACGAACTCGCCCTCGCGATAGGCGAGCCGCGCCAGCAAGGCGGCGAGCTCTGCGTTCCCCGTCAGGGCGTTGCCAGGAGTCATCGTCACGCCTCCCTCACCCAGCGCACGAGCTCGGGCAGCGTCGGCCGCTTGCCGGCCATCAGGATGCCCACCTTGTAGATCCGGCCCGCCACCCACGCCACGGCCACGATCGTCACGGCCATCAAGACGAACGACAGCCCCACCTGCCAGGCTGGAGCCGCGCCCCCGGCCGCCCGCGCGAACATCAGGATCGGGCTGAAGAACGGGAAGAGGGACATGCCCACCGCCATCGCGGACGTGGGATCGTTCATCACCGGCGTCATGAACATGATCGGTACGATGATGAGGAGCGTCACCGGAAACTGCGCCTGCTGGGCTTCCTCGTCGGTGCTGCACATGGCGCCCACCGCGGCGTACATGCTCGAGAAGAGGAAGAAGCCGAACAGGAAGAACGCCACGAAGAGGACCAGCAGGCCGGCGCCGGGCGCGAGGGTCTTGAGGTCCGCCAACTGCGCCAGCTCCGGCCGGGCCGAGATCATCGCAGGAAGCCCCATCGAAAAGATGAGACCGGCCGAGAGGGCCCACACCGCCATCTGCGTGAGCCCCACGCTCCCGACGCCCAGGATCTTCCCGAGCATCAGGTGCCACGGCTTCATGGAGGAGATCACCACCTCCACGACCCGGCTCGTCTTCTCCTCGAGCGTGGCGCGCATCACGGCCACGGAGTAGAGGAGGATGACCACGTAGAGGAAGAAGGCGCCCGCGAACCCGACCGCCATCTCCTTGTCGGTCACGTCGCCCTGGGCCGAGAGGACCTGCACGTCGAGCTTGCCCCCCTTCACCATCGCCGCCGCGTCCACGCCCTGGCCCAGGAGCTGCTGCTCGAGCGCGGCAGCCACGATCGCCTGGCGCATGGTCAGAGACCGGAGCGTGGATGGCCTGGACTCCCCGTAGTAGACCGCCTCGCCGCTCTTCAGCGTCTGGTCGTCGAGCACCAGGAACCCTCCGAGGGCCTTGTCGCTGACCTGCTGGGTCAGATGGGGCACGACGGTGTCGGACCAGGCCTGCGTTTCGACGTCGAAGCCACCCTCCCGCAGCGCGGGCAGCAGCCGCTCGGCGAGGACGCCGGTACGGTCCACCACCGCGATCTTCCGCCCCGCCTGCTGGCTCTTGTTGGCGAAGTAGATCGGGAGAACCATCACCGCGATCATGAAGAGCGGCCCAGCGATCGTGGAGAAGATGAACCACTTGGAGCGCACCCTCTGGATGTACTCCCTCCGGATTACCGCCCACACCATGTTCATCGCACACCTCCGGTCGTCGGGAGCGTCGCGTCTTGGGGTAGGCCGGCGTCGCCGGCCGCCTCCGCGCCGGCCCGGCGCACGAAGATCTCGTGCAGGCGAGGCTCGACGAGATCGAATCGGGTGATCACCGCGCCGGACTCGACGCCTCTGCGTAGGATCGCCTGGTGATCCGCCCCGTCGCGCAGGAGGAGGTGCATGGCTCCGTTGTGGGGCTCGATGTGGGCGACCTCAGGGCCCGCGAGCCACGTGTCCGGACCGGTGAACTCCACGGCCACCACGCCCTTGCGCTCCGCCGCCTTGATCTCACGGAGATCACCGTCGAGCACCTTCTTCGACTTCGAGATCAGGCATACCCGCTCGCACAGGCGCTCGGCCTGGTCCATGAGGTGCGTGGAGAACAGGATGGTGGTCCCCTTCTTGTGGAACTCCAGCACGATCTCCTCGAGCACATCCTGGTTGATGGGGTCGAGACCGCTGAAGGGCTCGTCCAGGACCAGGAGCTCCGGCTCGTGCAGCACCGTGCTGACGAACTGCACCTTCTGCTGCATTCCCTTGGAGAGGTCTTCGACCTTCTTGTCAGCCCACTCACCCAGCCCGAGACGGTCGAGCCACGCGAGCCCTTTGCGACGTCCTTCCGAGCGACTCACGCCCCGGATCTCGCCCAGGAACATGAGAAGCTCCAGGACCTTCATCTTCTTGTAGACCCCGCGCTCCTCCGGGAGGTAGCCGACCTTGGTCCGCCGCGTGACGTCCGGATCGGCCCCGAAGAGCGTCACCGTGCCCTCGTCGGGGTGGAGGATCCCCATGATCATACGGATCGTGGTCGTCTTGCCCGAGCCGTTGGGGCCCAGAAGACCGTAGATGACCCCCTTGGGGACCTCGAGGTCGAATGCGGATACAGCCGTATGCTTTCCGAAGCGCTTCGTAAGGCCTCGGAGACGCACCGCGAAGCCATCGTGACTCATGGACCGCCCCTGTCGGGGGAGAAGGTGAGCGAGGGAACGCTTCCCCTACGAAAAGGTGCAGCCGTTCCTTCAGCAAGCCCGTTTGGCGCGCGGGGTTGCTGATTCGTCGCGCTCTTGGCAGCAGGCTTGTAGATTCTGTGGCTACGGCTCGAACCAATGAGGAGGCTGGATGGCCATTTTCCGGACGCTCTACTACGGCGACGTCTCCGTCGGTGTCGGCGGGCGCATCACGATTCCCCAGGATATTCGTGATGACATGGGCATCGACGAGGGCGATACGCTGGTCCTCAGGGTGGAGGAGAATCCCGAGGGCGGCCGACAGATGGTGATCTGGCGCGCTGAGCAGCAACCGGAAGAGGAATAGGCGCCGGCATGCGCGCCTTCCCGTCCTGATTCAGCTGTCGACCATGCCTCTGCTCATCCGCGTCGAACAGGGAGACATCGCGCTGTTCGACGGAGACGGGGTGGTCAACGCCGCCAACAATCACCTCCGCATGGGCGCGGGTGTCGCCGGCGCCTTGCTGCGCGCGGGCGGCATGTCCATCCAGGCCGAGTGCGATGAGCACGTGCGGCTCCACGGGCCGCTTCAGGTCGGAGAGGCCGCAGTGACCGGAGGTGGCGAGCTTCCGGCCCGCTGGGTCATCCACGCCGCCGCCATGGGCGACCTGCCTCCGAGTGCCCGCACGATCCGGTCTTCGACGCGCGACGCGCTCCGACTCGCGGGCGAGAAGGAAATGACGAGCATGGCGTTTCCCGTGCTCGGAAGCGGCATCGGGGGATTCCCGTTCGAAGAGGCCGCGCGCCTCATGCTCGACGAGATACGGCACCACGGAAGGGAGCACTCCTTCCCGGAGACGATCGTGCTCTACGGATACTCGGAGTCGGCCGCCCAGACGCTCCGCGCCCTGGTGGGGTAGGAGACCCGGTCAAACGGAGGGGGGTGGCAGCGACCTGGCCGGCAGGGTGTCGGCTCCTTCAGTCCTCCAGGTCCACCCACCGAAGCAGGGGCGAGAGCGGCCCTTGCCCGTCGTGATGCCACCATGCCGGAGGGAAGGGCACCCCGCTCAACGGGGCCACCCTCGTGACGCCTACCTCGGCCAACGCATTCGCGAGCCCCTCACGACGTCCGCCGCACCCCACCACGCCCACTGTCTGGAGGTGCCTGCGGAACGGCGCGACGAGCGAAGGCACACGGAGGATGTCCGACACCGGTTTGACCCTCACGACCCGTCCGACGCACGAGGGCGCGAATGCCGGTGCCGGGTCGTAGACCACGGTCCAGGACGCCATGCCGCCGTGATGTACCTCCAGTCCTTCGCCCGACGACGCCAGCAGCTCCGCAGTGCCTCGGATCTGGTGCACAGCGGAGGCCTCCAGCGGATCGAGCACCCCTCCCGGAAGACGCTTCTCCAGGGCATCGAAGGCACTCGCGAGAGCCGCGGAGAATGCGGCAGGGCCGACCTCTCCTCCCTCTTCGGCGTAGATCACCTGGGGTGATACGCACCCCCGCTGGTCGAAGAACGCCACCGCCCCCGCCGCGGCACATGCGGTCCGGCGCAGGTCCGCCTCGCGCAGAGCCTCGCGTCCCACCACGGCCAGGCTCAGGCGATGGGGATACGCGGCGAAGAGCGCGTGAGGCGGCGTGCGCGCGCGGAGGCTTCGCACGGTCTCGTCACCTCCGTACACCGCCACCGCGTCGGCCGCCTCGAGGGCGGCGTTCTCCAGGGCGTCGCTTCCCCCTGGCCAATACACCACGGCGAGGGCGTCCGCGAGCGCGGGATCCTCCTCTTGCAGTGCGCGTGCGAAGAGCACCGGCAGCGCGACGTCGCCCCGTCCGGGCTTCAGCAGCGTCGGCGCCTTGATCGCGAGACTTCTCACGAGCGCGGTCACGCCGACGCCCGGCACGCTTCCCGACACGATCTGTACGCACAGCCTCGGCGGAACGGCACGCACGCGGCGCCCCCGGGCGGAGGGCACGAAACCGTCGAGGGCCGCTGACCCGCCGAGCTCGGAGTCGACCATCGCTTCGAGCCTCTCGGCCGTCCAGTCGCCCGCCATCCCGTCCAGCACCGCCTCCGCCATCTCCGGGGAGAGGCCCGAGGTGGGAGGCAGGAGAGCCCGTGCGGCTTCGCGGAGGAGATCGTCCGGATCCAGGAAGCGGGCGCTGACTCTGCCCAACGTCGCAAGCACCTCGGCGGTCCGTCGTCGGAGCAACGGCTCGCGGGCATCGGCGAGGGCGTCAATGACGCGGCGGATCCACGCCGGCGTGGCATGGGGGTGCCGCACCCGGAGGTCTCCGCTCTCGTACTCGAGCTCCATACGATCGGGAAGGGCGACTCCGGAGGGGAGCGCCCAGGCGTGGAACGGCTTCGCCCGCGAGTTCATCGCTTCGCCTCCGTGGCCGCCACCAATTCCTCCATCGCACGGGAGCATCCTCGGGGCTCGGCGCCCGCAGCCCGGCCCTGAAGACGCACCCCGTCTCCAGACACCGAGCCCAGATCCTCGGTGAGGATGTGGCAGACGGAGCCGAGGTTCGCCAGGTCGAAGAAGGCGAGGAGCCCCGGGTGTCCGTCGGGGAGAGGTTCGAGCGAGACCGGATCGAGAGCTCGCACGCGCATCCAAGGCGGCGGAACGTGTCGGCCGACCGACCGACCGCCGTCGATCAACGTCGGCTCGTAGAGCTGCGAGAGGAGCTCTGTCATCCCGTACTCGTTGACGATCCGTCCGGGAGGTACCCCGAGGCGGTCGTGGATCCGGGCATAGAGCGTGTCGCGCCGCACATGCCGGCTCCGGCCCTTGAAGCCGCCCGTCTCCATCAGGCGGCTTCCGGGGGGAAGGGCGACGCGCACGTCGCCCTCGTCGAGCTTGTCGAGAAGGTGCACCAAGGCGAACGCCGTTCCGGTGACGAGGGCCGCGCGATCCTCCCGCTCGAGGTCCGTCACGACATCGACGAAGCGGGCCACGTCCAGGGTGCCTCGCCCGTCCACCAGCCAATGCGCCTCCCCACACAACTCCTCAGCCACGGTGCCGATCATCGTCGACAGTGAGGAGTCGGGGACCTCCGAGGGACTTGGAATCAGCGAAAGGAGCGGCAGGCGAGCACCGTCGGGCAACAGGAACGCCCGGAAGCTCGGCAGCAGCGCGGCACGATACAGGGAGAGGCGCGGCACGAGATGGCGTCCCCGACCGCCGGCACCCATGGTGGTGCCACTCGTGCGGAAGACGGCTTCGACGCGGCTCGCGTCGCCCGATACCAGATCCAGGTGCTTGAACGCCGTGGCCGGCACGGCGGGGACGTCCTCCCAGCGCGCCAAAGTCCCCCGCGCCACGCCGCGTCCCTTGCAGAAGGCCCGGTACGTCTCGTTCGTCTCGAGCTGAACACCGACCGCACGCAGCGCCAGGGACGTGAACTCGTCGTCAGGAAGCTCGGCCTCCACTCCTCCGGAGAAGACGGCCTCCAGCTCCTCCGCCAGCGTCTCGAAACCGGGCGCGCGCCTCGATGCCGATGCCCTCCGAACCGACGTCACGACATCCCCATGTCAGGAGGCGAAGCGCCTCGGGTTGAAGAGTTCACTCCCAGCGACGGGGTCCGTTCCCATGACGATCGAGCGGATCACTCGCCCCGACTCGAACGCGAACGGCAGGCCGCCGCCGCTGAACCCGGACACGACCAACTCGCCCACCCGACCCGGGAGCGGACCTACGAGCGGCAGATAGTCCGCCGTCCAACCGAAGATCCCGCTCCAGCGTCGGTCCACCTGCAGAGGCGCCGTATCCGGGAAGGCGTTGTTGAACCACGCCTCGATGTCGGCCTGGAGGTGCTCGTCGATCTCCGGTCGCACCTTCCAATACGCACGGTCCCACGCGTCGTGACGCCATCCTCCCAGGACCAGCCCTCCCTCCCCGTCGCTCCTCCACACGTTCAGCTTCCAGTGCGTCGAGAAGGCGCCCTTGAACGTGGGCACACCCTTGGAGACCACCATCCCCTGACCCCGGATGGGCACGATCTCGTCGCCGGCGAAGGTCGAGAACCGCCGTGAATCGACGTGCGTCGCGTAGACGACCATCTCGGTCTTCACCTCTCCCCGATCGGTCCCGCAATGGATGAAGCCGCCCTCCCTCCTCGTGGAGTCCACATCCAAGTCTTCGATGACCGTCGCTCCCGCTTCCACGGCCGCGTTCGCCAGCACGGTCGTCGCGGCGCAGGGGTTCACCGATCCGCCCCCCTCGAGCCGGTAGCCTCCGAGAAAGCCCCGACCGTGGCCGAGCTTGCGGACATCTTCGGCCGTCAGCCACTCCACGGGCAGTCCCGCCTCCTCCAGGGCGCGATGAGAGGCCTGGACCTCGTGCACTGTATGCGCTTCGGCGAGCACGTAGCCGCCCGAGAGATCGAGCGCGCTCGCCTCCACCTCGCCGCGCGCCGTCAAGAGGGCGGCCAGCCCATCGACGGACCGGAGCGCGAACTCCCAGATAGCCCTTGCGGCAGCCTGCCCGCGAAAGCGCACTGTCTCGTTGAACGGCTGGCGCATGGGCGGAGCGAGCAGCCCCACGGCGGTCGCGGTCGCTCCCGAAGCGATGCGGTCGCGCTCCAGGAGCACCGTGCGCACGCCGGCCGAAGCCAAATGATACGCGGTCGAGGCGCCGGCGATTCCGCCGCCGATGACGACGACCTCGGCGTCCTGCGGAAGCTCCCCCTCGAAGCGTGCACCGGAGACGGACGAGTCGGCCATAGCTCCTCTGTGGCGAGGGTGAAGCGGGAGGGGATGCCGGTCCAAGCAATCTAGCAGGTCGCGTACGGAGCGGCGCGTTCGCCCTCCGCCGATGCGAACCTCACCCAATGCAAAAGGGGCGAGCCCGGCCGGGCTCACCCCATGCTCAAGAGGAGTGGCGGGAAGAACCCTACACCACTCCCTGATCGAGCATCGCATCGGCCACCTTGAGGAAACCGCCGATGTTGGCACCGTTCACATAGTTGCCCGGCGTGCCGAACTCTTCGGCCACCGTCACGCAGCGCGCGTGGATGCTCTTCATGATGCCGTGGAGTTTCTGGTCCACCTCCTCGCGGCTCCACCCGAGGCGCTGGCTGTTCTGCGTCATCTCGAGACCCGACACTGCCACACCGCCCGCGTTGGCGGCCTTGCCCGGACCGTAGAGGATCTTCTTGTCCAGGAAGAGCTCCACGCCCTCGGGCGTGGTGGGCATGTTGGCGCCCTCGGAGACCACGTAGACGCCGTTCTTCAGCAGGTGGGCGGCGTCCTTCGCGTTGATCTCGTTCTGGGTGGCGCTCGGGAAGGCGCAATCGGCCTTGTGGTCCCACAACTCGTTGTGGTCCTGGCCGGCCTTGATCGGCGTGTAGACCGCGCCCTTGTACTTGTCCGCGTATTCGGAGATGCGGCCGCGGCGCTCGTTCTTCAGCTCCATCACGAAAGCGAGCTTCGCCTTGTCGATCCCCTTCTCGTCGTACACGTACCCGCTCGAGTCGGACAGCGTGAGCACCGTGGCTCCCAGGTCGAGGAGCTTCTCGGCCGTGTACTGGGCCACGTTGCCGCTGCCGGAAACCAGGCAACGCTTGCCCTCGAGGGTCTCGCCGCGCGTGGAGAGCATCTCGGCCGCGAAGTAGACGGCGCCGTAGCCGGTCGCCTCGGGACGGATCAGCGAGCCGCCCCAGTTGAGCCCCTTCCCGGTCAGCACGCCGGTGAACTCGTTGG
>CAZFIS010000003.1:0-46520 GCA_964519125.1 uncultured Gemmatimonadaceae bacterium
CCGTTCAGGTCGCCGGTGCCATCGCCGTCGCTGTCGTAGAAGGAGCGCACGAACACCTCGTAGCAGACGGCGCCGTGCGTCCAATCGGGAGGCGACGCCTGGGCAGCCGCGGCCGCGGGAAGCATCGCCCCGAACAGGAGGGTCGCCACCGTAACGCCATCCGGAAATCTCATGATCCACCTCCCGCGGTCGTACCCATTTCGCCGTCCACGTCGATGGCCAGCGCGGAGTTGGGTCCGAGCCGGACGTCGATGTCTCCCGTAGAGTCCACCGTGAGCATCCGGCCGGCGCACCCGGACGCGGAGCGACCTCCACTCAGCAGATCACAGTAGCCGCCCGGCGCCATGCCCGTGGCGATCGTAGCGTGGACCGAGTCGGCCTCCCGGCTGATCGCCACGAAACCCTTGTCGCCGCGAGAGAAGGCGATGGCGTTGGAGCCGTCGTCCCACCAGTGCTCCTCGGACGTTCCGGCGACGACGCGACGGAAGCCCACCATCGCTTCGATCATCGGGTCACGGTGCTCGCACACCCAGCTCCCCGGTTTCGCCTGCTCGAGGCTCGAGGCGCACGTCACGTCCTGCGTGTTGCCGGCGGCGTCCGAGGGCGGCCCCATCGAGTTCCCGGACGGGCGAGCGAACGCGTAGCTCGAGAGGATCTTCGGATAACCATACGGCTGGGCGAGCATCCAGACGTTGGCCAGGCGGAAGACCTGGCCGTCGCGATAGCTGATGCGGCCCACGTCGTGCTGGGTGTCGTGGTTCTCCAGGAAGACCACCGCCTTGTCCGAGGGCATGAGGCCCCAGGCGGCCGGTGAGAAGCGACTCCCCGGTGGCCCGTCGGGATTCAGCTGGGAGAGGTGCTGGCCGCCCGTGCCCAGAAACTTGTCGCCGACCCCCTGGAACGTGAACTCGGTGATGTCCGCCGCCCCGCCGCTCCGGTACGCCTCGCCGTAATAGTCCCGAGGCGTGAGCGCTTCGCCCGGTCCGCTGCTCACCTCGAGGAACCAATAGGGGGTCGGCCGCCCCTCCGCGCTCATGGTGGAATCGACGAGCGTGAGAATGTCGTCGAGCTCGACCTGCTGGATGTGCTTCGCCGCGTCGACGCGGAAGCCCGCCACGCCAAGTCGCGCCAGCATGATCAGGTACCCCGCGATCTTCTCGCGAACGTACGGGAGGCCCGTGTTCAGGTCGGGCAGCCCGAACAGCTCGCAGTCCTGCACGTTCGCCGCGTCCGTGTAGTCGTCCACCGTGCAGGGAGGATGGAAATCCGCGGGCGTGTAGAGACCCGGGTAGCTGTACTTCGTGTAGGCCGTGCCATCGCTGCCGACGCCCGGGCTCGGATTGGCCGTCATGTGGTTGACGACCGCGTCCACATAGATGTCGACGCCGACGGCCTTGCACCTCCGGACCATGTCGGTGAACTCGGAACCGGTGCCTGAGCGGCTCTTCGCGATGCTGTAGCTCACCGGCTGATACCGCTCGCTCCAATCGTGGCTGGGCGTGATGCTGTGCTCCTCGGGCGGGGAGACCTGTACCGCCCGGTATCCCACCGGGCCCAGCACCTCCTCGCACTCGTTCGCGATGTCGTCCCACTTCCACTCGAAGAGCTGTACGAACACGTCACCGGCGTCGGCGTGACCACTGGGGCGGTAGGTGGGATCGAGCGAGGGTCGGTCGGGAACGAGGCCCCTAGTCACCCGCGGAGAGGCCGGCGTGCCCGTGCAGCCCGTCGTGATCAACGCGATCAGGCAGATCCCGAAGACGGAAGGAACGTGCGGCACGGCTCGGATCCGGCGCCGAAGGTGGATCGCGGCCCCGCCGGAGATCCGGCGGGGCCGCTCGCCACGCGAGGTCGGTAGCTCCGGCGCTCAGTAGCCCGGATTCTGCTTCAGGTTCGGATTGGCTACGAGCTCCGACGCGGGCAGGGGATAGAGATCACGGAAGGTCTCGGTGGACTTCCCGGCTTCCACACCACCCTTCCATGCCCAGATGTAGTCGCCCCCCGTGAACTCCCCGAAGCGGATCAGGTCCGTCCGGCGGTGAGCCTCCCACAGTAACTCGCGCCCCCGTTCCGCCAGGATGAACGGTAGCGTGAGCTGGGCGTCCGTGATGTCCCCGGAGGGGCCTCCATACGCGCGCTCACGCAGCGCGTTGACATACTGGAGCGCCTGCGCCCGTGTGCCGCCGCCGCCGCGCAGCACGGCCTCGGCGTAGATCAGGTAGGCCTCGCCGAGGCGGAACACCGGGAAGTCGGTGTCCACGAACGTCGCATGCGAGCCGGGCTGTCCGCCCGAAGTCATGTTCGTGAACTTGGGCGCAGCGATGCCGGCCTGGAAGTTGGAGATGCTCGACACGGCCTCCGTCTGATCGGTCGTGTAGAAGTACGACGCCCGTCCGTCGCCGGCCCCATAGAACTCATAGGCCTGCGGCTTCAGGCGGATCCCCCACCAGCAGCCGTCGATCCCGTAGGCCGCATTGCTCATGCTGCCGCCGCATTCGGCGTGAACCAGGAAGGTCACGCCGCCCCACGTCTGCGTCTTGAGACCGTCCTGAGTGATGGCGAAGATGATCTCGGGCGACGTGTTGTTGTCGGCCATGAACATGTGCCGGTAATTCGGATCCAGACTGTAGTCACCCGAGTTGATGACGTCTTCCGCCTGGGTCAGCGCGTCGGACCAGTCCGCCGTTCCAGTGTAGACCTTCGCGTTCAGGTAGAGCTCGGCGAGGAGCATCGACGCGGCCGGCCCTGTGGCCCTCCCGTACGTGTCGGGGCCAGGCTGCGGAAGCTTGTCCTTGATGTCCTGGAGCTCACTCACGATGAAGTTGTAGATGTCCTGGCGAGTGGACTGCTTGGGAGGCGTCGAGCCGAGCGGGTCCTTCTCGGTCACGAGAGGCACGTTCCCGAACAGGTCGATCGCGTTCCAGTAGCTGAACGCTCTCAGGAAGCGGGCCTCGGCCCGGTACGTGTCGATCGTCGCCGTGAGCGCGGGGCTCGTGTTCCGCGCGGCGAGCTTCTCGGGCGTGGTCTCGCGCAGGAACTCGTTCGCCATGCCCACCTGGAAGAAGATCCGGTAGTACATCGCGACCACGAACGAGTTGGACGCGGCCCAGAGCTGCGTGTTCATCTCGGGGAGCCCCACGTCGTTCCAGGCGATCACGGCCTCGTCCGTCGGAAGCTCCTCCGCCTCCCAGTAGAGGCGAAGGTACTGCGAGAATCCTTCGTCGATGCCCTGGATGTCCGGCTGTCCGGCCGGACCCTGCTGTCCGCTCACGGCAAGCCCCGCGTATACCTTCGCGATGAACGCTCGGTACGAGTTGGCATCGTTGAAGACGTTGGCGTCGGTAATCGTGCTCTTCGGCTGCACCACCGTGTCCGTGCAAGCGGACGCGGCCACGAGCAGAAGGCCGACGGCGGCGACGAGCGCCTTGCTTATTCTGGTGTTCATAGCTCCGTCCCTTCTCGATTGGTCGAATCCATGGCTGCGCGCTCTAGAAACGGACGCTGAGGCCGCCGGTGAACGTGTGAGAACGCGGATAGATGTTGTTGTCGAGACCGTTCAGCCCCGCCGTAGGATCCACGCCGGTATAGCCCGTCAAGGTGAACGCGCTCTGCAAGGTCCCGAACGCCCGCAGCGAGTGACCGCGATAGGGGAACGAGTAGCCGAGCGTGACGTTGTCCATGCGGAGGAAGGACGCGTTCTCCACGTAGTAGTCCGAGAGGTACTGCGGACTCGTGAAGTGCGTCTTCAGGACCGAGGCATTCAGGTTGTAGGGCGACGCACGCGCCAGCTCCTGATAGTTACCCAGGTTGGAGGCCACGTTGTTGTAGACGTAATTCCCCAGGTACGCCCGCAGGGTGAAGCTGAGGTCCCAGTTTCCGTAGGTCATGTTCGACGTGTGACCCAGAATCCACTTCGGGGCCGGGTCGTGGAACGGACGCCGGTCGGCGACGTTGATGACGCCGTCGCCGTTCAGGTCCACATATTCCGGGTTGCCGTTGGCGTCGAGCGCCGGCTTCCCGTTCTGCATCTTGGTCTTGTAGACGAAGAACGAGTTGATCGGCTGGCCCGGCATCAGCACCTGGATGTAGGTGCCCACCCCGCCAGCGACGAGGCCGGTGAGGATCTGCTGGGCCGCGCCGGCATACGGGTTGATGGAGACCAACTCGTTCGTGTTGTGCGAGGCGTTGAACGAGGCGGTCCAGCTGAAGCCGTTCGTTCCGCTTCGGAACAGGTCGGCGTTCAGGCTTACCTCGACGCCCTGGTTCTTCATGCTGCCGATGTTGGTCGTGAGGTAGTTCGACAGGTTCGTGCCGGCAGCGACCGGCACGGTGAAGATCAGGTCGCTGGTGTTCTTCCGGTACCAGTCGATGGAGCCGCTGACCCGCTGGTCGTAGAACCCGTAGTCGAGGCCGACGTCCCAGGAGCGGGTCGCCTCCCACTTGATGTTCGGGTCGGATGCGCTCGGGCGAATCGTGTTGACGTACTGATTTCCGAACTGCACCTGCGACTGTCCGTCGCCCACCAGGTAGGTGGAGTACTGCTGGTAGTTGGCGAACGCCTGATTCCCGGTCTTGCCCCACGACGCCCGCAGCTTCAGGTCCGAGAGCGCCTCGAAGCGCTTCATGAACGGCTCCTCGGAGATCCGCCACGCCGCGGACACGGCAGGGAATACTCCCCACGCGTTGGTCGGGCCGAAGCGGGACGAGCCGTCACGGCGGACGCTCAGGGCCAGCAGATAGCGATCAGAGAGGTTGTAGTTGATCCGGCCGAAGAAGGAGATCAGCCGGCTGTCCTGGATGTCCTGCTGGTTCTGCACGAGCTGCGCCGCCGGAACACCGTTGGTGCCCAGCAGGTTCGTGCTCAAGCCCGTGGCCTGGAACCAGGGGTACTCGGCGTGTGACTGTTGATAGGAGTATCCGCCCGTCACGTCGACCTCACCCGGTACGACGTTGAGCGGCGCCGCGTAGTTCAGGTAGGTCTCGAGCACCGTGTTCAGCATGGACGGATTCCGCCGATACAGGGTGCCGCCCGTCCCCGCCTTGAGCTGGCTGTGGAGGTCGCTCGGGCTGAACGTCTCACGCTGCGCCTGGGTGATGTCGTAGCCGAGGTTCACGTGCGCCTTGAGCGCGTCCAGGAACGGGAAGCGATACTCGGCCTGGACGTTGCCGATGCTCCGGTCGGTCGTGCCCCTGTCCGAGGCGAGGTTGAGCGCGGCCACCGGGTTGTCGGCCGACTGGAGCGTGTTGCCGGGCCACTCGTAGTAGCCGGTCGGGTTCGTTGCGTCCATGACCGGCTGCGTCGGGCCCATCTGGGCGGCGTTCGAGATCACTCCGCCCGGCGTGTAGCGATCGTTCTCGCGAGACGCCTTCACATTGGTGCGGAAATCGAGACGATCATTGAAGAACCGCTGATCGTAGTTCAGGCCGAGCGAGAGGCGCTGGAGCTTGGTGCCGATGATCACGCCGCGCTGCTCCAGGTAGCCGACCGACAGACGGTAGTCCATCGCCTGACCCGAACCCGAGACGGCCAGGTCATGCTCCTGGCCGATGCCCGTGCGGTCGACCTGGGCGAACCAATCCGTGTTCGCGCTCCCGAGCTGGCCCACGCTCTGTGGCGCGTACTGCTGGACCGCGCTGCGGAACTGGGCTGCGTTCAGCATGTCGGGCAACCGCGTGATGGTCGACGCGGAGACGCTTCCCGTGTACTCGATGCGCGGATGCTGGCCCTGGCTTCCCGATTTCGTCCGGATGAGCACCACGCCATTGGCGGCGTTCGCGCCGTAGAGAGCCGCGGCCGACGCGTCCTTGAGAACCGTGATGCTCTCGATGTCGTTCGGGTTGAGGAAGTTGAGCGGGTCGCGGCCGTCCGAGAGCCCTCCTCCCGCACCCGTGCCCACCGGCATGCCGTCGATGACGAACAGCGGGTCGCTACTCGCGTTGATCGACGTCGCGCCCCGGATCCGGATCGAGGTCCCACCGCCCGGCTCGTTGCTCTCCACGACCTGGACACCGGCGACCTTGCTCTGGATGAGCTGCTCCGGGCTGACGATGCGCCCCTTGTTGAACTCTTGCGCGCTCACCTGCTTCACCGAGCCCGTGATATCGCCCTTCCGCTGTTGGCCGTAGGCGACGACCACGAGTTCCGACAGGCTGAGCGCCTGAGAGGTCATCGCGATGTCGACCGTGACTGTCTGGCCGCCCCGTACGGTCACGGACTTCGTCACATCCGCGTACCCGAGCATGACCGCCTTCAAGGTGTAGGTGCCGGCGGGCACGCCGGCGATGAGGTAGCGGCCGTCTGACTCGCTCAGCGCTCCGTGATTCGCGACCGTGACCGTAACCCCGGACAGAGGCTGCCGGTTCGCGGCGTCCATGACATGGCCGACGATCGTGCCGTTGGACTCCTGCGCGTTGAGTGGCGCAAGCCACAGCACCGCCAAGAGTCCACCTATGACGTACCTTACTCGTCGCATACGCGTCTCCTCGAGCTGTGAGGGCTGCGGGCAGCCCCCTTCCGATCACAGGCCCGGAGTGAGGAGAGCGCCCGGGGCTCCGGCAGACACCAGAACCAGCGCGTGCTCGGCAGGGTGGACTCGACTCAGGCCCGAAAGGTACTCCTTGCTAACGTGCCCGAGGCATTTTGTCAACGAAGATTACATTTTCGCGAGGTCACGTTCGCTCGGCAGATCCCGCAGGTGTCACGGCTTCGCCGGGGGCGGCGATGGACGGGGGATCGGCGGCGGGCGACCGGAGTGGAGCTTCGCTCAGGCGATCTCCGGCGCGCCGAGCAGGGGAGCCAGCACGAGAGAGGTTCCCCCCTTCAGGCGGAGGCTGTCCTCATCGGGCTCGGTCACCATGGGCGTATCGGCGGAGATGGCGGTCAGCGCCCGCTCCCGCACGGACTCGCGCACCGCCGGCTCGATCAGATCCCAGGCAGCGGTGATCTCGCCGCCGACCACGACCCAGGCCGGGCTGACCGAGTTGATCACGTTGGCGATCCCGATGCCCAGACAGCGCCCGGTCTCCCAGAGCGCCCACGTCGCCGCGGCGTCCCCGGAGCGAGCTCGGGCGATCACTTCGCCGACCGCGACGTCGCATGAGCGCACTTTCGCGTAGACGTCGGCGTTCGCCATCTCCCACCCCATGTACCGCGCGACCGTCGCCGGATTCGAGGTGTAGGCCTCCAGGCACCCACGCGCGCCACAGGCGCAGCGCGGCCCCTCGAGATTCAACGGGACATGGCCGAACTCCCCGGCGGTGTTCCACGCTCCGCGGAGCACGGCGCCATTCACCACGAGTCCCGTGCCGACGCCGTCGGAGACGGTCACGTAGACGAAGTTGCTGCCTCCCTCACCGATGTTGTGTCCCAACCACATGTACGCCATCGCGCAGGCCACCGCGTCGCGCTCGATGTGAACCGGAGGACCCACGACCGCTGCCAGAGCCCCTCGCAGGTCCACGTCACGCCAGTGCAGCGTGGGCGCGTGCAGCACCAGGCCCGTGGCACGGTCCACGATCCCCGGCACGACCAGACCGACGCCCTCGCATACGCCGACGTCAGAGTACTCGTCCACCAGGCACTCGACACGACGTGCCAGTTCCGCCACCAGGTCGTCGGGCTCGAGGGGAGTGGGGAAGTGCTCGGTCGCGATCTCCCGACCCGCGAAGTCGCCCAGCAGGATCGACGTCCCGCTCCAGCGGATGTCGACGCTGATCGCCAGCCGATCGCCCGTGCGCACGTAGAGAAGCTTCGGCCTCCGGCCACGCGACGTGACCCCGCTCACCCGTTCGTAGACGAGCCCATCGGCCAACAGATCCTTCACGAGAGGACCCACCGAACCACGGGCCACCCCCATTCGCCGGGCGAGATCCGCCCTCGAGATCGGCTGATGCTCGTGGACCAGGTTCAAGACGATCTGCCGATTGATCTCCCGGGTCGTCGTCCTTGTGGCCCGGCGGAAGCTCCGGGTGTTGATCTTGCGCATAGCTGCTCCAGCAGCTCCGATTCTCGAGTCCCCGCGCGCTCAGTGTTCTCGGCGGGCGGCAGTTTTGTCAATGATATCGACAAACGGCGGTGGACGGACGCCGTGCCCCTTCGCCGACACTTCGTTTGACGCGCGGCCTCGCTGCGGTCATCCTCGTCGCATGGGAATACAATGGTGCCCGGGGCGGAGAACCCTGGACAGCGCCGCCGGATTCACGGCCTGTCTCGCGCTCGTCGCCTGCGCAGGTCGAGCCGCGCCAGCCGTCCGTGTCCATCCGGAGGACGTCGCCCCGCCGACGGCCCCCGCCCTTCCGCTACACACCCGAGGGCGGTTCATCGTTGACCGCGATGGCCACCGCGTACGACTCGAGGCCGTGAGTTGGTACGGCGCGGAGTCCGAGGACTTCGCGGTAGGGGGCCTTCAGGCGCAGCCGCTCGACACGATCGCGGCAGAGATCCGCCGGATGGGGTTCAACGCCGTGCGCCTGCCCTGGTCGAACGAGCTCGTGGAGCGCGATCCGGTCGTGCCCGGCCGTGCGCTCACCGCCAACCCCGAATTGGTGGGTCACCGTGCCCTGGACGTCCTCGACCGGGTGGTCGCCGCACTGACGGGTCGAGGCATCATGGTCGTCCTCGACAACCACAACTCCGACGCCGAGTGGTGCTGCGGGAAGGACGGCAACGAGCTCTGGTACAACGAGCGCTATCCCGAATCGAACTGGATCGCGGACTGGCGGGCGATGGCGCTACGATACCGCCACGACCCGCTCGTCATCGGCGCCGATCTGCGCAACGAGCCGCGCGGCCCAGCGACGTGGGGAGGTCCGCCCACGACCGACTGGCACGCCGCGGCCGAGCGCGGCGGCAACGCCGTGCTGGGGGTGAACCCGAACCTGCTCGTCATCGTGGAGGGCGTCGCCTACGCGGCCGACCTGTCGGGCGTCGACACCCTGCCCGCCGTGCTCGACGTGCCGGACCGCGTCGTCTACGAGGCGCACGACTACGCTTGGTTCGAGCCCCACGCGAGCTACGAGGGGTGGGTCTCTCACATCACCCCGAGGTGGGGCTATCTCGTGACCGGGCCCCGGTCCAGGCCGCTCTGGATCGGGGAGTTCGGCACGTGCTATACCCGGCCCGACTGCACTCACAGCGACGACCCGAAGGCGTACGGCTCGTGGTTCGGCGACCTCACCCGCTACATCCGCGCCCACGATGTCGACTGGTCCTACTGGGCGCTCAACGGAACGCAGACGACCGGAGCGAAGCGCACGTTCGGAGCCGTGGAGGGGTATGGCGTGCTCGATTCCACCTGGAGCGCCCCCTCGAGCCGTGAGCACATGGGGGCTCTTCGGACCCTCATGGGCTCCTCATCGGGAGGGACGTCTTGAGCAACAGCCTCGAGCACGTCGCGGTCATCGTCACCGAGCGCCACGAGGAGGTGGCGCTTACGGTGGCGCGCCGCATCGCGGACATCGTTCGGAAGAAGATCGCGGTGGGCGAGCGGGCCGTCCTCGGCTTGGCGACGGGCTCCACGCCGCTCGGAGTCTACCGAGAGCTGATCCGCATGCACCGTGAGGAAGACCTCGACTTCTCGGGGGTCGTGACGTTCAACCTCGACGAGTACTGGCCGATGGATCCGGCGAGCGTCCAGAGCTACCACCGGTTCATGCAGGAGAACTTCTTCGACCATGTGAACGTGCGCACCGAGAACGTGCACGTCCCCCGGGGGGATCTCCCCGAGGAGGAGACGGAGGCCCACTGCGCCGCATACGAGCGCGCGATCGAGGAGGCGGGCGGCATCGACTTCCAGATCCTCGGCATCGGGCGCACGGGACACGTCGGCTTCAACGAGCCCGGGGCCGGACGCGAGTCCCGGACCCGTCTCGTCTTCCTCGATTCGCTCACCCGCAAGGACGCGGCCGCCGACTTCTTCGGCGAGCCGAACGTTCCGTTCCGGGCCGTGACGATGGGCATCGGCACGATCCTCCGGGCGCGGGAGATCGCGCTCATCGCCACGGGAGAGCACAAGGCCCCGATCGTGAAGCGCGCCGTGGAGGGCCCCGTCCACCCCGACGTGCCGGCCACGTATCTCCAGGATCATCCGAACGCGACGTTCTACATGGACGCGGCGGCCGCTGCGCACCTCACGCGTAGGGACACGCCGTGGATCGTGGAGGAGGTGGCCTGGACCCGGGCCCTCGAGACGCGTGCGGTGCTCTGGCTCAGCCGGCAAACGGGCAAGTCGATCCTGCGTCTGGAGACGCGGGACTACCGCGACAACCACCTCGCGTCGCTCGTGGCCCGCCATGGCTCCGCACCCCCGCTGAATGGCGAGGTCTTCAACGCGCTCGTCTCGAAGATCCACGGAAAGAGCAAGCTACCGGAGGGCAGACGCATCCTCGTCTTCTCGCCCCATCCCGACGACGACGTGATCTCGATGGGCGGGATTCTGAGAAAGCTCGTCGAGAACGGCAACGACATCACCCTCGCCTATCAGACCTCGGGCAACATCGCCGTCTTCGACCACGACGTCCGACGCTACCTCGACATGATCCGCCGCGTGTCGGCCGGGTTCGGGTTGCAGATGCCCGGGATGGCCTCGCTGGACCGCGCGGTGCACGAGAGCCTGGGCGACAAGGCCCCCGGAGCCGTCGACACTTCGGACGTCCAGGAGCTCAAGCGGATCATCCGGGAGACCGAGGCGGTGTCCGCGCTCGAAGCCGTCGGGATCGCACCCGACCGGGCGCGCTTCCTGAACCTCCCTTTCTACCGGACCGGACTCGTGCGCAAGGACCCGATCTCGGAGGAGGACGTGGACATCACGCACGGAGTGCTGGCCGAGGTGGCGCCCGACCTGGTCTTCGCCGCCGGCGATCTCTCCGACCCACACGGCACGCACCGGATGTGCCTGGAGGCCGTCCAGCGCGCGCTCGAAGCGTACGAGGGTCCGCGGCCCGAGATCTGGCTCTACCGGGGCGCGTGGGAGGAGTGGCGCGTGGACGAAGCGAGCGTGCTCGTCCCCCTCTCCGGGGAGGAGTTGCGCCTGAAGATCCAGGCGATCTTCAAGCACCAGTCGCAGAAGGACAGCGCCCCCTTCCCCGGCCCCGACGAGCGTGAGTTCTGGCAACGCGTGGAAGAGCGCAACATCGGCACAGCCCGGCTCCTCGAGCAGCTCGGGCTGCCGGCGTACTACGCCATGGAAGCCTACGTGGTGCTGAAGGACGGCGAGCCGCTCCGCAATCCTCGGGTGGCGACGAGCACGCTGGGAGCCTGAGCGGCGGTGCCCGCGGTCGGGGAGGCTCCGCGAGGTCGAGGAGCCCACAGTCATGACCGCTCCCATGACGTGAATATAAATCCCGGGCCCGATTATAAAAATCACTATCTACCCTACTGGCATGGCTTTAGGTACTATAGTCTGACCCTCCGCGACAAACCGGCGAAACAGTCCCAGGCAAACGACGGTGGAGGCGATCCATGCCCAGGTCCAGGGTCCTCATCATGGGAGCCGCAGGCCGCGACTTCCACAATTTCAACACCTTCTATCGCGACAACGACGACTATGAAGTAGTCGCGTTCACCGCGACCCAGATCCCGGACATCGACGGCAGACGGTATCCGCCGGAGCTGGCCGGCTCCCTCTATCCAGAGGGGATTCCCATCGAGCCTGAATCCAGGCTCCCGGACCTCATCTCCGAACACCAGGTCGACGAGGTGGTCTTCGCGTACAGCGACGTGCCGCACGAGTACGTCATGCACGTGGGCGCGAGGGTGAACGCCCTGGGACCGGACTTCAAGATGATGGGCGGCAAGCGAACCATGCTGAGGAGCACGAAGCCGGTCGTCGCGATCTGCGCGGTTCGCACCGGGAGCGGCAAGAGCCAGACGACGCGCCGCGTCGCGGAGATTCTCACCGAAGCGGGCAAGAAAGTCGCCGCGGTCCGCCACCCGATGCCGTACGGCAACCTGGCCGAGCAGGCGGTTCAGCGGTTCGCGGCCATCGAAGACCTGGCCGCGCAGAACTGCACCATCGAAGAGATGGAAGAGTACGAGCCGCACATCGACCGCGGGACCATCGTGTATGCCGGAGTGGACTACGAGGCCATCCTCCGCAAGGCGGAGAGCGAGGCCGACGTCGTCCTCTGGGACGGCGGAAACAACGACATGCCGTTCTATCGGCCCGACATCATGATCACGGTGGCCGACCCGCACCGGGCGGGGCACGAAACCAGTTACTATCCCGGGGAAACCAATGTCCGAATCGCTGATGTCATTGTCGTAAATAAAGTCGATACCGCAGACAACGCCAAAGTCGATGCTATCCGCGATAGTATCCGGAAACTCAACCCCGGCGCGATTGTCGTGGAGGCCGCGTCTCCGATCTCCGTGGAAGATCCTTCGATGATCACCGGCAAACGGGCTTTGGTCGTCGAGGACGGCCCGACGCTCACCCACGGCGGCATGAAGTACGGCGCCGGTGTGGTGGCCGCGAAGAAGTTCGGTGCATCCGCCCTGGTCGATCCGCGCCCCTTCACCACCGGGAAGATCACGAGGACGTTCGAGCGCTACCCCGAGATCGGCACCCTGCTGCCCGCCATGGGCTACGGCAAGGAGCAAATGAAGGACCTGGAAGCCACGATCAACCGCGCGGACTGCGACGTCGTGGTCATCGGCACGCCCATCGATCTACGCAGGATCATCGACATCAAGCACCCGTCGGTCCGGGTGAGATACGATCTGCAGGAGATCGGCCGCCCGAATCTTCGTGACGTCTTGAAGCCGCTCCTGTAGATGTCCACCAGGACCGCCGTGGTGGCGCTCGGAGGAAACGCAATCTCTCCGAGGGACGAGCCGGACACCATCGCGAATCAGTTCCGGCGCACCCGGGGCAGTCTGGAGTCGATGATCCATCTCATCGACCGCGGATACAACCTCGCCATCACCCACGGAAACGGCCCGCAGGTCGGCAACGCGCTCCTGCGGGTGGAGCTGTCACGGGGCAAGGCTCCCATCCTTCCGCTGGGGATCTGCGTGGCGGACACCGAAGGCGGGATGGGCTACATGATCGAGCAGTCCATCCAGAACCGGCTGCGCCGGGAGAACATCGCCAAGGACGTCGTGACGGTGGTCACGCAGGTCCTGGTCGACAGGGACGACCCGTCCGTCGCGAATCCGACGAAGTTCATCGGGCAGTTCTACGACGAAGCGGAGGCGAAGAGGCTGCAGGCGGAGGACGGGTGGATCGTGCGTCGCGACTCCGCCCGGGACGGCTGGCGTCGCGTGGTCCCTTCCCCCGTTCCCCGGGCGATCATCAACCACAAGCCCATCCGGCAGTTGGTGGAAGCCGGCACCGTCGTGATCGCGGCGGGGGGCGGAGGCATTCCCGTCTACGTCGACCGGGACGGAAGCTACGAGGGCATGGACGCGGTCATCGACAAGGACAGGGCCGCCGCGATCCTCGCCCGCGACATCGGAGCGCACGAGCTCTTCATCATCACCGACGTGCCCGAGGTCTGCGTCGATTTCGGCCGGCCGAGCGAGCGTGCGATAGGCGAGATCGAGGTAGATGAGCTGCTGGCGTATCACGATGCCGGCCACTTTCCGTCGGGCTCCATGGGGCCGAAGATCGAGGCGGCCACGACCTTCCTGGAGCACGGGGGAGACAAGGTCGTCATCACCTCGATCGAGCACCTCCATGAGGCGCTGGGCGGGACTCGAGGGACGCACATCGTCCGGTGACGCTCACGGCGGCCTGAAGTAGCGGCCCATCCGCAGGGCCACGGGCCCTCTTCACGCCTCCCCTATGGCCGGATGGCCTCCCGCGGCCCAAGTTGGCTGCGCTCGGTCGCACCCGGTCCCTTCATCCCCGGCCTCCATGCACCTGACGTCGCTCGACTGGACCGTCGTCCTCGTCTCTCTCGTGCTGTCCTTCCTGCCGGCGATCCTGCTGGCCAAGCGGGCGGGCACGAGCACGGCGGAGTTCTTCACCTCGGGACGCGCCGCGCCGTGGTGGCTGGTCGGCGTCTCGATGGTCGCCACCACGTTCAGTACCGACACGCCGAACCTCGTCACGAACATGGTGCGCGAGAATGGGGTGGCCGACAACTGGCTGTGGTGGTCGTTCCTGCTCACGGGAATGATGACGGTCTTCTTCTACGCACGGCTCTGGCGCCGCTCGGGCGTGCTGACCGACCTCGAGTTCTACGAGATCCGCTACTCGGGCAAGCCGGCCTCGTTCGTGCGCGGCTTCCGGGCGGTCTACCTCGGGCTGTTGTTCAACTGCGTGATCATGGCGTCGGTCAACCTCGCGGCCGTGAAGATCGCCAACATCGTGCTCGGCTGGCCGATGGTGAAGACGCTCGTCATCTGCTCCGTGCTCAACGTCGCCTTCGCCGCGACGTCGGGGCTCTGGGGGGTGCTCGTCACCGACTTCTTCCAGTTCGGCATCGCGATGACCGGCTCGTTCGCCGTCGCGATCTACGCGCTCAAACAGCCTGCGGTGGGTGGGCTCTCCGGGCTGGTGACGCGCCTGGGGCCGAGGACACTCGACCTGTTGCCCGACTTCGGAGACTGGAAGCTCGCGGCGGCGGTGCTCGTCATCCCGATCACGATCCAGTGGTGGTCGGTCTGGTACCCGGGCTCGGAGCCGGGCGGCGGCAGCTACATCGCGCAGCGCATGCTCGCGTCGAAGTCGGAGAAGGACGCGCTCGGCGGCACGCTCCTGTTCAACGTCGCGCACTATGCACTCCGGCCGTGGCCGTGGATCATCGTCGCGCTGTCGTCGCTCCTCGTCTTCCCGCACCTCTCCGATATCGCGCACGCCTTTCCCTATGTCGATCCGAAGCTGATCGGCCACGACATGGCGTATCCGGCGATGCTGAAGTTCCTCCCCGCCGGGCTCCTTGGCCTGATGGTCGCGGGGATGCTCGCCGCCTATGTCTCGACGCTCTCGACGCACCTCAACTGGGGGACGTCGTACCTGGTCCACGACTTCTACCGCCGCTTTCTCGTAAAGGAAGCCACGGAGAAGCACTACGTGCTCGTGGGCCGAATCGTGACGGCGCTGCTGATGGTGGCCGCCGCACTGCTCACGACGGTCCTGAGCACGGCCAAGGAGGCGTTCGACCTGATGCTGTCGGTGGGCGCGGGCACGGGGTTGATCTACCTGCTGCGCTGGTTCTGGTGGCGACTGAACGCATGGAGCGAGATCGCCGCGATGGTGAGCTCGTTCCTGGTGGCGCTCGCGTTCTTCGTCGCCGGAAAGGTCGGCCACCCGGTCGACACGTCGGTCTCCCTCGTGGCGACCGTGGCCGTGACGACGGTGGTCTGGCTCGCGGTCACGTACCTGACGGCGCCGGTGTCGCGCGAGCGTCTCGTGGCGTTCTACGAGCTGGTGCGCCCGGCCGGCCCCGGGTGGAAGCGCATCCGCGAGGAGACGGGTCTCGGCCCCTCGCCCGACTCACTCCCGCTGGCGATGCTGGGCTGGGTGCTGGGCATCACGTTCGTCTACTCGGCGCTGTTCGGTACGGGAAGCTATTTGTACGGACGTACGCCCCAGGCGGTCATGTGGACGGTGATCTTCGTCGTCAGCGGCGCCGGCCTCGCGCGGCTGCTCCCGCGGTTCTGGCGGGGGTCGATGGACTGAGGGAGGAACCCTCCAGCGTCAGCACCTCGAACGGCGCGAGCCGGAAGACGTGCGGTACCCCGGCGTCCATCCGGATGGGCGTCTGGCTCCCCGTCCATGGCGATGCGAGGTCGTAGGCCCGGGGGGCACCTTCCGGCAGCTCGAACGCCCGACCGACGTCGATCTCGATCGAGCGTGGCCGGTCGCTCGGGTTCCTGAGCACCAGGATCCCCTTCTCCGTCGACCACGACGCCCACCCGTACGGCTCGAGCTGCAAGGGATCGCCTCCGATCCAGTGGGTGTCGACGAGCGTCGACGCGTTGCGACGCGACCAGCGCGCAGCCTCGGCGAGGTCGTTCCAGTTCTCGTCGCTCAGCAGCGAGGGCGTGACGTACATCTCCTGGAGCTGCGTGCCCGTCCCGAAGTAGTCGTGGATCTCGCTCCGGAAATCGTGGCCGGGATCGCTGTCGAGCCCGTTGGCGTGCTTGGCGTAGATGAGCCCGTGCAGCATCAGCGAGTTGAGCGGATAGAGCGGCCCCTTCTGCACGATGCCTCGGTGCGTGTCGCCGTCGCGGTAGGTGATCCACTGCTGCCGTCGCGTCCCCACGCCGGCGAACGAGTGGTCGTCGCCCCCCCGCCAGATCGAGTCGCAGTGGCGGAGCCAGAACGGCGACGGATACGTGCCCGTCGTGAGGTTCACGTACAGGTCGGGCTCGATGCGGCGTAGATCGCCGATGAGCGAGATCATCGCGTCGAAGTCGCTGTCGAACCGGCTGCCGGGCACCACGCGAGAGGCGTTGCCCGTGCCGTCGAACTTGAACTGGTTCACCCCGTACTTCTCGATGAACTCGACGCACGTATCGTGGAAGAGCTCGTAGTACTTGGGACCCGAGAGCGCGAAGCCGCCCGAGTTCATCTCCAGGCCGTGCGCCTTACCGTACGCGAGCCGCTCCTGGCGGGGTTGTCCGTAGCCGCCCCACGGCGACATCCACACGCCCGGCTCGGCGCCGTAGCCTTCGGCCGCCTTGCGGACGTTCGTGAACCCGTCGGGGAATCCGGAGTCGAAGTGCCAGAGCGTCTTCGGGTCGTCCCACCCGTCGTCGAAGAGGAACGAATCGAGCGTGACGCCACGCTTCCGGTGCAGCTCCTGGCCGAACGCCTGGATGACCGCGAGCGCACCTGCCTCGCCGTACCGGTTGAAGTAGCCCAGATCGTACCACGAGTTGTAGTGCAGGAACGTGCGGTACGGGTGGGCTCGCTCGCGCTCGACGTACTGGAGGAACCCGCGGCGGAGCTGTCCGGGCGGAGTGCTCCCCACGACCGACGAGACCGTGAGCGTCGTGCCGGGCCGGAGAGGAAGCTCACGCGGTAGGACGGCACGCGCCCGTGTGCCCTCGAGGGAGGCGTGCGACAGGGGATGCTCGAACCCGAGATAGACGTCGCCCGCCACGATGGGCGAGCCGCGCACGCTGCCGAAGACCGCCGCACCCGGGAGTTCGACGTCGACCAGCACGACGTTCTTCACCGCCACCTGGCCCTTGGTAGGCCGCAGCGCGATCTCCTGCCTCAAGTACTTCGAGCCTTGCCGGCCCACGGCGCTCCACTCCGCCCGCAGCCCGGTCGTGGGGTCCTCGAGCTCCACCACCACCCGCGTGCCCGGCACTCGGTCCGCGAAGCGCGCCGCACGGGTATCCACCTCGAGCTTCTCCGAACGGGGTGCGCGGCGTATACGCATGGCCGATGCGCGCAGCGCGCTCCCGTCCGCCAACTCGAGGACGAACGCCTCCTTCGGCACGGGAATCGGCTGTCCGCTCAGTGTGTCACGTAGCCCGATGGGCCTGAACGAGCCGCCTTCGGTGGTCCAGGTCCCGGCGATTCCGTCGGTCGTCAGGGAGACCTCTCCCGCGGAGAGCCGCACCCGAGCGAGGCCGGGAAAGAGTCCCAGGCCGGCGGACAAGACAGCGGCGCGCTCGACGAAGTCGCGGCGTGTGATGGACGATCGATCGTACGAGGTCATTCGGTTTCTCGAGTACCGGGGTAGCGTGACCCAAGACGAATGCCAGGAGTATAGGTCCCCCGGCAGCGCGTCCACCACCTCACCGCCCCACCACCACCCGGTTCCGCCCGGCCTCCTTGGCCCGGTAGAGCGCCGCATCCGACGCCTGCAGCAGCCGGTCCGGCGTGTCGATCTCCTCATCGAGCGAAGCCACGCCGAAGCTCGCGGTAACCTCGTATGCCGCGCCCGTCGGCGAGGCGAGCGCGGTCTGCTCGATCCTCCTCCGCACGCGCTCCGCCATCACGCGCGCGCCGGCCGCGTTCGTCTCGGGCAGGAGGAGCGCGAGCTCCTCGCCGCCGATGCGCGCCGCCTCGTCGACGTCGCGACAGACCTCCCGCAGGATGGACGCCGTCTCCCGGAGCACGTCGTCGCCGGCGGCGTGCCCGTGCGTGTCGTTCACCCGCTTGAAGTGGTCGAGATCGAGAAGAACCAGGGACAGAGCGCTGTTGTATCGTCGCGCGCGCTCGATCTCGCGCTGGAGCGATTCCATGAAGTGGCGCCGGTTGGCCAGCCCGGTGAGCTCATCGGTGTTGGCCAGATCCTTCAGCTTCGCATGCGCTTCGAGCAGGGGCGTCACGTCGCGCAGCACGAGCGCCGACCGCCCGGGCGCGCCGCGCCGGTCGAGCGATGTCACCGTGACCTCGAAGGATCGCTCCACGGGCCCTCCCTCCCCCACCGTCTCGAGGCGGATGCGCGACGAGGTCACGGGCTCCTGTCGCGAGCGGGCCCAGAGCGTGCCGAGCGGCACCGGCACGTCCCCGTATGGCCGCAGGCCCAGAACGTGCTCGGCCGCTCGGTTCGCGTCCACGACCTGGCCCTTTCCGTCGATCACCACGATAGGATCCGGGAGCTCCACCATGACCAGTGTCCTGGCCACGGGCCCGAGCGTGAGGAGACGCTGACGGAGCAACCCCCAGCCGAGGAGCGCGGACGCCACTCCGAATCCAGCCGACGACAGGTTCGTCCAGTCGGCGCCCGGACTCCACACCACGTGCGCCAGGATAGGCCCTACGCCGGCGAGCGCCGCCACGATCGCGACCACGATGCGGAACCGCGAACCGGGCGTGCGCGCCAGATACACGACGAGCGCCACGGTCGCCGCGACCACGGCGGCGACACCTGTCACGAGCTGCACCACGTACCAGGCACCATGCTCCACCCGGAGGACGACGAAGCCCCCCACCGCGACCAGGGACGTCCCCCGTATCAGCCATGTAGGGGCGGCAGGATGCACCGAAAGCGCCACGGTCACCGCAGAGATCGCGTAGACGACCCACCCCGGCCACCACATCATGTCCCGCTGACGACCCGCGTAGGAGAGCGCGAACCACAGCCACAGGATCGGTGACACGGCGGCCGCCACGTTCTCGACGCGCAGGAAGAACGGGACGAGCGAGAGCGTCGGGGTGAGCACGCTGAGAAGGTGCAGGAGCGCCCACAGACCGCTGGTCGCCGCCAGGATCGCCAGAGGCTGGACGGACTGCTCCCGCCTGCGCGCCCACAGGTACTCCAGGTCGCGCAGCACCAACAGCACCGCCAGCAGGGGCCCCAGCGCCCACGGCGTGAGCTGGAGGGACCAGATCATGGATGTACCTCTCCCGCATGCCCCGATGCGCTCCGCCGCGGGGCCCGTCCCGCGTCAGCGACCGGAAGGAATCAGCTTCCGCCCCCCTCCACCCACTCGTTGTTCGACCGGTCGATGTCCGGGAGCTTCGATTCGGGGTCCAGTGTCACGCTCGTGACGTGCCCCTTCTCCGGGACATCGTAGTCGAAGCCGTTGCCGGTCGCCCAGATCTCGACCGGGAGCTTCTCGTTCAGCACTCGTCCGTCGGCGAATCCGACCCGGATCAGCACGGGCATGACCAGCCCCGCTTTGTTCTCGAGGTGGATATGCGCACCGGAGGAATCCTGCTGGACCGACGTGACCGCCTGATCCAGGACATCCGTGCTCGCGAACCATCCCCTCCAGAACCACGACAGGTCCCTGCCGCTCACGCTCTCCATGGTGCGGAAGAAGTCCCACGGCTTCGGATGCTTGAAGGCCCACTCGTCCGTGTAGAGCCGCATCGCCTTCTTGAACGTCTTCTCGCCCATGATCACCTCGCGCAGGAGCACGAGCCCGTACGCCGGCTTGTTGTAGGCCAGCAGCCCGAGTCCCGCGTCGCGGATGTGGTCGGGATACGTGAGGATCGGCTGGTCGGCGATCGGGAGTTGCATTTCCCGGGCGATCCTGGGCGCCGTGGTCGCGAGTGTCTTCAACGCCGACGGGCCGTAGAAGTCGATGTGCGAATAGTGGTTGATGAACGTGTTGAACCCTTCGTCCATCCACGCGTAGCGCCGCTCGTCGCTCCCGACGGTCATCGGATACCAGTTGTGCCCGAACTCGTGGTCCTCGACGCTGAAGAGGCTCCGGGAGCGCGCCCTCACCGAGCAGAAAACGATACCCGGATACTCCATCCCGCCGACGACGCCCGCCACGCTCACCGCGGAGGTGTACGGGTAGTGGCGCCACTGATCGGAGTAATACGAGATCGTATGGTGAAGGTACTGGGTGGAGTTCTCCCAGCCCGGCCACTCCTTGGTGCCGAGTCCTTCCTTCGGGTAGACGGACTGGAGGAGCACGCCGTCCCACCCTGCGGCGTCCCAGATGAATGCCTTGGACGCGGCCCACGCGAAGTCGCGCGAGCTCCGGATGCGGAACTTCCACGTGAGCGGCCCCTTGCCGGCGGGCCGCACGGCCTTCGTGCCGACCTCCTTCTCTGTCACGATCGGCACTGTCGCGTCGCTCGTACGAGCCTTCCGGAGGCGCTCGATCTCCTGGGAGGTGAGGACCTCCTGGGGGTTGAGCAGCTGTCCGCCGCCCACGACGATCATGTCGCGCGGCACGGTCAGATCCACGTCGAAGGTCCCGTACTCGAGGTAGAACTCGCCCTGTCCGAGATAGGGCATCGGGTTCCATCCGTGGACATCGTCGTAGACGTACATGCGCGGGTACCACTGCGCGATCTCGTAGATCCATCCCTGCTTGGCCGGGAACCGCCCCATCCGGTCCGCGCCGTACTGCGGCACCACGAACGACCAGCCGAACTCGATCTGGAGCCGATCACCCTTGGGCTTCATCGACCGGTCGAGGTCGATCCGCATGCGGGTCCCGTCCACCGTGTAGGACGGCGTGTATGTCTTGCCGTCCTGGACGATGGAGACCGACTTCAGCTTGTCTCCCCCATCCGGGAACGCGCCCCGCCACCGCGCCTGCGAGTTGATGATCGCCCCTCGGCTGTCGGGCGCGAACAGGTTCTGCTCGAGCTGGATCCAGAGGTAGGGGAGCGAGTCGGGCGAGTTGTTCGTGTAGTCGATGACCTCGTGCCCGGTGACCCGGTGGGCCACGGTGTCGAGCGTCGCCTGGATGTGGTAGTCGGCCTCCTGTTGCCAGTACTCGGGGCCCGGCGCTCCAGACGCCGTGCGCACCTCGTTGGCCTCGGGCATCGGAAACGGCGCGAACATCGCCTGGTTCGTGGGGGGCAGGGGCGCCGGCCGGGTCTGGGCATGGCCCGCCGACGCCGCCAGAAACGTGAGCAGGGCGCCCGCAGCGACGCCCTTCGCGCCGGAGATGCGCATGGATCTGCCTCGGCTTGGAGCGACGATCCACCTCGGGCCCGGCGGGCAGGCCGAAGCCACGAGGCGACGAAACGTGAACGATAGAGCCCCTGCGCCACCCGGCCAACCGTGCGAGCCCGTACGGATGCGAAGCGGGGCGCCCTCCGCAAGGAAGGCGCCCCGCCGGGTGCATCTCTCTGGGAGCGTGTGGTCAGTGGACGCCGCCCATGAGCTCCTTCATCGGCCGGATCAGCAGGAACATGATCACCGCCGCCGCGAGCGTGCCGCAGGAGACCCCGAAGAAGATCTGCTGTAGCGGGACACTGGCGAAGAGACCCGCGACGCGCCCGGCGATGAAGTTGCCGGTGGCGTCCGCGAGGAACCAGATCCCCATCATCTGACCGACGATGCGCGCGGGTGCCAGCTTCGTCATCGCGCTCAACCCCACCGGGCTCAGCGAGAGCTCGCCCAGCTCCTGGACGAAGTAGAAGCCGAGGAGCCACTGGATGCCCACGCGCGTACCCGGGTCCCCGTGCGTGATGTGCAGGGCGGCGGGGACCATGAGCAGGTAGGCCAGGCCGGAGAACAGCAGCCCCAACGCGAACTTCGTCGGCGTGGACGGCTCGGCCTTGCGCTTCCCGAGCCAGAGCCAGGCCATGCCGAAGAGCGGCGCCATGGTCACGACGAAGAGGGGTCCGACCGCCTGCCACCAACTCGATGGGAACCCGAGCCCGAAGACCGCGTTATGCGTGTAGCGGTCCGCGAAAAGGTTGAGCGTCGAGCCCGCCTGCTCGAACCCGGCCCAGAAGACCGCCGCCGCGAAGTAGAAGACGATGATCGCGTAGATGCGCTTGCGCTCGACCGGAGACCAACCGCCTTTGACGAAGAGCCCGCCGAAGTAGAGCACCGGCATCAAGACGAGGAGTATGCCGACCACGTCGCTCACGCGTCCGATCGTGACGCTCGCCAGGCCCGTGACGGTGAGGACGAGCGGGATCACGATCACGGCCGCGAGCAGCGACAGCCCGATCCGTAGCGTGCGCACGTCCTTGGCGTGCTCTTCCGGCGTGCCCTGTTGCACCTGGAGCCCCGCGTCGCCCAGGTACTTGGCCCCGATCCACCGGTACTGGATCAGGCCCAGGACCATGCCGACCGTGACGGCTCCGAATCCGTAGCGCCACTGGATGTTCTGCCCGAGCCACCCCGTGACGAACGGAGCGATGAGCGCGCCGAGGTTGATCCCCATGTAGAAGATCGAGAAGCCAGAGTCCCTGCGCGTGTGATCGTCACCGTACAGGGCACCGACCATCGTGCTCACGTTCGGCTTCAGCAGCCCCGTGCCGATCGTGATGAGGCCGAGCCCGAGGTAGAACATCTCCCGGCTCGGAAACGTGAGGCAGAGGTTGCCCAGGGCGATGATCACGCCACCCCAGAAGACCGCCCGGCGCGCGCCCAGAAACCGGTCCGCGAGCCACCCGCCGGGGAGGTTGGTCATGTAGACCATGGCGACGTACGTGCCGTACAGGGCACCCGCCGTGGCCACGGTGAGCCCGAGACCGTGGTGGAGCACGGCGTCGGTCATGTAGAGGATGAGGAGCGCTCGGCCTCCGTAATAGGAGAAGCGCTCGAACATCTCCGTCATGAACAGGGTGGCCAATCCTCGGGGATGGCCGAAGAATGTCTTGTCCATGGGTGAGTTGGCCGGCTGGACGCTCACGCTCGGATCTCCGTCTCGCAGTGGGGTGGACTCGGCGTCCGGCACCTGCTGGACGAGCGCCGCGAAGCCCTGATTTCGGGCATCGAACGCCTCCGCGCAAGAGCGCCCGCTGGACAGCGCGTGGCCGACGTCGCTTCATTGTCATGTCGGTCAGGACCCGACCTACCCCAACCCGCGCACCGACCCGTGAGCAGCGCTGCGACCTACCTTTTCGCCCACCCCCTCCTGCTCGGCCTGATCCTGCTTCTCGCGGCGATGTTCATTTTCGCCGTGCTCAAGAAGCTCCTCAAGATCGCGGCCGTCCTCCTGATTGCCGCCGCGCTGTACCTGCTCCTCGTGCGCTACTTCGGCGGATAGCGGGCGGCCCGCGTCAGAACGTCGGGAGCCGCGTGACGAGCAGTGGCAGCCCCCCGGGCCCGGCGCGCCGACCATGCCGGCGGCGTGTGGTTCCCGCGGACCGTGCCCCTGGCTACGACCGCGGGTTCCGTCGATATTGGGACGTTTGGTCCGCCCATCCGATCCGGGAGGAACCCTCCATGCGCAGACTCATAGCGCTTGGCCTTGTCGCGGGAGCGGTCTATGCCGCTCGACCGGCCCCCACGCAGGCGCAGCAGACCGAGCCCCACTTTCTCGCAGTGGGCCAGATGGCGCCCGACTTCTCCCTCCCCGGAGCATCACGCTACGGAGTCCTGGCCAATCCGGTGAAGTTGAGCGACTACCGGGGGGAGACCGTCGTGCTTGCGTTCTTCTACCAGGTCAGGACGCCTGGCTGAACGGTCCAGATGACAGCGTACCGTGATCAGTACGCAAGCCTCTTCCACGACGGACGGCACGTCGTCCTCATCGGCATCTCGAACGACTCGCCGGAGTCGCTGCACTCCTGGCTCAAGGACGCGGACTTTCCCTTCCTGTTCGCGAGCGAAGCGGGCAACGACGCAGCCACCTACGCCTCCTTCGGCGGTGTGGTTCGGCCCGGGAGCCACCAGATCGGCAGCCGGACCGTCATCGTGATCGGGCCCGACGGCCGCATCGCGGGGGTGATCCCGAAGTTCAACCAGGTCGATCCGGCCGCCTACAAGCAGCTCGGGCAGATGATCGACAAGGTGACGCCAGCGACGGACGACTGATGCGGGAGCCCGAGGACGCGGGACCGTGCGGGCCTCGGACTCGGACGGGACGTGGCTCGTGCGAGCAGAGATCGCGCGGGTGCGCCATGAGCGAGCACTGGCCGCGTCCCCGCCCGCTCAGGACGATCCCATCAGCTTCGCGACCTCCCCGGTGAGGTCCTGCTTCGACCCGACGCCGCTGTAGACCACCTTCCCTTCCGCGTTCAGCATCACGACCACGGACGTGGTCGGGGCGTTGTAGGCCCGCACCGCCGCGCCGTCGCCATCCCACAGGTACGGGTAGCCCGGATCGTGCGACTCGACGTGGCGCCGCACGCGCCGTGGAGTCTGAGCCACCGCCACCGCCACCGCCACCACGCTCAGGCGGTCGCCCCAGCGCTGCTGGATTCGGTCGAGCTGAGGTTGGAGCGCCTGGCAGTTCTCGCACCACGTCGCCCAGAACTCGATCAGCGCAGGCTCCCCCTTCTTCACGTAGTCGAGGAGCTGCACGGGCTTCCCGTCGAGGTTCTGGACCGTCACGGCCGGCGCCTGCGCGCCCACCGGAAGGCCGACGACCGCCTCGTCGGCCTGGGCATGCAAGCCGACGGAAGCGAAGAGGGTCGCGCACAACGTCAGGGTCGTCGCGATCGTGATGCGTCTGGTCAGGGTCGGATCGTTCATAGGTTGTAGCCCGCCTGCACGAAGTAGTACTCGGCCATGAGGATCATGACCAGAGCGGCGATGCGCTTGGCCCACACCATCCACCTACCCGAACGCGGAAGGACGACGAGGGTTCCCGAAAACAGTCCTACCACGACGAGCAGGCCGCTCATCCCGAGCGAGAAGACGAAGAGATAGACGAACCCCATGAGGCCCGCCTTCGTGGCCGCCACCCAGGTCAGCACCACCGCGAAGGCGGGCGCCCCGCACGGGGCCGCCACCACCCCCGAGCCGGCGCCCATGAGCAGGACGGCCCCGTAGGAGCCGCCCCTCTGGCCGGCGGCCCAGGAGAGAAGCCGCCTGGGCACCGGTACCTGAAAGACGTCCAGCATGGTCAAGCTGAAGAGCAGGAGGAGGTTGCCCACCACCAGGAGCGCCCATGGACTGGCGCTGATCGTGCCGAACAGCGTGCCGGTCAGGCCGGCCGCGAGCCCCAGCGAGGCATACACCAGCGCCATCCCGAGCACGTACGCGAGCGTCAAGCCGACGGTACGGAGCCGGCTCTGTCCTTGCCGGCTCGTGCCCGCGATGACCGACGCCGTGATGGGGATCATCGGGTAGACGCACGGCGTCAGACTCGTGAGCACGCCCGCCCCGAACAGCGTGGCCAGCGCCAGGAGCGGACTCCCCGAGAGCGACGAGGAGAGCCCGCTGGACGAGCCGGCCTGGAGAAGATCCGGAAGAATCACCCGTCAGGCGTCGCTCACTGGGATCCCTCGCCCGTCTGGGACCAGTTCACGATCGGGAAGATGGGAAACGCTCCGCCGTGGCGGATGATGTTCAGGAGCCCGATCTGGACGCCGCTCAGGGTCTCGGCATAGTTGACGATCCCGATCTGGAGGCCGCGGTGGCTCATCGTGGCGATGTTCACGAACCCGGCCTGACCCCCGTTGCCCCTGTCGACGGAGTTCACGAGACCCCACTGGAGTCCTTCCATGGCGCCCTTCACCAGGTTCACCGAGTTGAGCTGTACCCCGGTGAAGTCGCCCTCGGCGAGCCCGGCCAGCCCCCACTGGACACCGAGGAACGAATGCGTGGTGTGGCTCACCAACCCCACGTCCAGACCGGTCACGGAGCTGCTGCGCCCGTAGAAGAGGCTCACACGGACGCCCCGGATCGAGTCCGCCTCCGGGAAGAGCTGCACCGGCGTGATGAGCGCAACCTGGAAGGGGTGGGCGGCCTGGGCGGCGAGGCGCCCGGGGACCAGTGCGACGGCCCCGAGGACCGCGGCGAGCAGGAATCTCTTCACGTATGGGCTCCGAATCTGGGCAGTGAGAGCGAATCGAGGGTCTGCGTGAGGGGCTGGTACCCCCGGGCGAGCGCCGGGGTCGCATCTCCGATCGTGGATCGTTCGAGCGTGCCCAACACTGGCATGGCTTCGCCGGGCGGTCCAGCGCCGGAGTTTCCACGGGTCCGGCGTCCGCCTATTCTTGGCCTCACCATGACCCACGATGAGTATGTGTCGCTCGACGCGCTCGGACTCGCGGAGTTGGTGCGCCGCCGGGAGGTCTCCGCCACCGAGCTCCTGGAGCTCGCGTTGGCGCATCACGAGCGTACCCACCCGCGCATCAACGCCGTCGTCCGTCTCATGGAGGACTACGCCCGGCGCGCCGCGGCGCATCCCGAGGCCGGGCCGTTCTCCGGCGTGCCTTTCCTCCTCAAGGATCTTCTCGGCCTTGTGGCAGGCTATCCCACCTCGATGGGGAGCCGCCTCCTCCGCGACGTCGCGGAGGACCACGACAGCGAGCTGGTGCGGCGCTATCGTGCCGCGGGCCTGGTGATACTCGGCAAGACGAACACGCCCGAGTGGGGGCTGGTGCCGTTCACCGAGCCCGAGGTCTGGGGCCCGACTCGCAACCCCTGGGATCTGGAGCGCACGCCCGGGGGCTCGAGCGGGGGATCGGGGGCCGCGGTCGCGGCTCGCGTCGTGCCGATCGCGAGCGGAGGCGACGGGGGCGGTTCGATCCGGATCCCCGCGTCGTGTTGCGGCCTTTTCGGCATGAAGCCCACCCGCGGACGAACGCCCACGGGCCCCGACCACGGCCAGCTCTGGCGGGGCGCGGTGGTCGAGCACGTGCTCACTCGATCCGTGCGGGACAGCGCGGCCGCCCTGGACGCGATCCACGGCCCGGACCCCGGCGCCCCGTACGAGATCGCGCCCCCTTCCGGTCCGTACCTGGCGGACGCGGCGGTGGATCCCGGGCACCTGCGCATCGCCTTCACCACCCACCCGTTTCTGGGCTCCTCGGTCCACGACGAATGCGTGCGCGCCGTGCACGAGGCCGCAACCCTCCTGGAGGCGCTCGGTCACGAGGTCGAGGAAGCCGCGCCCGACGTCGACGGCAGCGCCTTCTCCCGCGCTTTCTTGATGATGGTCGCGGCCGAGCTGGGCGCGGACCTCGAAGAGGTGGAGGCCCGGATCGGGAGGCGGGCAAGGCCGACGGAGCTGGAGGCGCCGACTCGGGCGCTCGGGCTCCTGGCCAATGCGTTCAGCGCACGCGAGTACGCGTCTGCGCTGCGCATGCTCGAGCGCGCCGGCCGTCGCATCGGCCCGTTCTTCCTGGACTACGACGTTCTCGTGACGCCGACGCTCGCCGCCCCGCCCCCACCCATCGGGTCGATGGACCGAACGCCGAGGGAGAAGATGCTGCTTCGCGCCCTGGGTGCCGCCGGGTCGGGTCGCCTGGTGCGACTCGCCGGACTCCTGAACCGCGCAGCCGCCGACGCCTTCGAGCTCACGCCCTGGACGCCCGTGTTCAACGTCACGGGCCAACCGGCCATGTCGGTGCCGCTCGCCCGGACCGAGGGTGGTCTCCCCATCGGCGTGCACTTCGTCGGACGGTTCGGAGACGAGTCCACGCTCTTCCGTCTGGCCGGCCAACTCGAGCGCGCGCGCCCCTGGGCCGACCGGCGCCCCGCATTGGCGGAGGCGGACTGAACGGGAGCCGGCGCTGCGCCGACCCCCGTCCTGCCGCTACAGATCCACCCACGTCGGCGGATGCCGCATCTCCTCCAGAAAACGCAGCATGTCCGCCGGTCGCAGCGTCGTGGTCATCGTGTTGTCCAGCGGATGGAAGCTCCAGAAATCGTACCCTCTCAGGCCCGCGTCCAGCGCCACGGACACCTCTCCGCCGTGGTCGTTCACCACGCTGAACGGTGTCACCGCGCCCGGGATCACGCCCAGGTATTTCATCAGACGCCCGGGGCTGCCGAACGAGAGACGCTTCATGCCCAACTTCCCCGCCAGGGCCGCCAGGTCCACGACGCAGTCCTCGCGCGCCACGACCAGGCACATGACTCCCTTCGTGTCCCGCACGAAGAGGTTCTTGGTGTGCGCGCCCGGGAGCTTACCCCGTAGCGCCTTCGCCTCCTCCACCGTGAACACCGGCGGATGGCGCACCGTGCTCGCTTCGATTTCGAGCTCTGCCAGCAGCCGGATCAGGTCCTCGGCGGTGGCGGGCTCGGTGCCGTCGGCCAGCACGGGCTCGGGCGCGTCGTTCATGCGACTCGCTCCATGAAGGAGAGGATCTCCCGGGCCAGGGGCCCGGTGGTCGCGGGCGAGAGGATATCCCCCGCCACCACGTGATGGTTCGCGTCGCCGTCGCCCTCCACGGCGTACAGACGCACCTCCGTGGATCCGAAGCGCGTGAGCGCTCTTCGGGTGGCGGCCGGATCGACCACCTTGTCGCGCTCGGAGTACGCAACGAACACGGGCATTGTCACCGTCCGGAGTGGGAGCGCGCGCACGTCACGCACGAGAGCCATCAGTTGGAGGAGCGCCGAGGAGGGATAGCACGCGGTCCAGTGACGACCCTGACGCTCGTTCTGGGGCTCGAACCGGCGCTCCTTCCCGACCAGCACGCGCACCACGAGGCCGCCTCCCGGCCATGTGAGCAGCCGAGCTGCCGGATGACGGAGCCCGAAGTTCGGAGAGAGCAGCACGAGCGCGGCGAGCGTGTTCCGCCAGCGAGGCTGGGCGGCCGCCCACACGGCGAGCGACCCACCCGTGGAGGTCCCCATGAGGACGACGCGTCGACCCAGCCGCGCTCCGATCTCCACAGCCTGGTCGGTATCGGCCAGCCAGTCCGGCACGGTGGCCTCGGCCATCGCCGGTCCATCCCTCCCGTGGCCGGTGAGCCTGGTGTAGTAGAGGTTGGCGCCCAGGCTCCCGGCCACGATCCGCGGGAGTGGATCCACCTCGTGCCGGTCCGCGCTGAACCCGTGCACATAGACCAGGGCCAAGGCCGTACGCTCACGCACGGCTGCGTCCGCCCACACGATGGTCTTCGCAGCCTGTGGACGGAGGTCGGCCACCGCGGCCTCCGAAGCGGCCAGCCACGCGTCCAGATCCTCGGGGAGTCCGGACTCCAGCACCGTTCCGGGCTCCCCGAGGCCCCCGCTCATTTTCCGGCTGGACCGCTCGTCTGTGCCGCCAGCAGCTTCTTCAGGTCCGCCCCGAGCTGCTTGGACATGTAGCCGGCGAGCTCCGTCACGGCCTTCGCCTCGTTGACCTGGATCAGTTCGATGCTGAAAACCGGGATCGCCTTCGCGCTTTGCTCCTTGGGAATCTTCACCGCGGAAAAGCCCAACGGAGTGCCGGCCTCGAGCTTCTTCAGGATCGCGGGCGTGAGCGGGGTCATCACCCGGATCGGCTTGCCGGTCCCCGCGTCCCCGTTCCAGATGATGTCGGCGGCGCCCAGGTCGCCGAAGTGCAGGATGTAGGTCGTCTCGCCTCCGATCGGCTCCGGCAGGTTCGCCTCCAGCATGAGGGCCGGTGTCATCACGAACTTGGGCGCGTCGAACGTGAAGCCCAGCGAATCGAGGATGTCCCGGGCCTGTGCGACCTGAATGCTGTCGAGGCCGGACACCGGGCGCAGCACCGGTTGGATGGCCACCGTGACCAGGATGTTGCCGCGACGCGCGCTGGCCTGCGTCAGAGCACCCCCCAGACCTCCATTCGGGGTGACCTGCAGCGGTGCGGGATCGCTCCACGGCAGAAACTGCTGGATGCCCCACAGGTCCTTCGCGCTACCGACGAACTGGAACGGATCGCCGGGCTTGGTGCTGTCGGCGGCTGCGGTTCGGCACAGAGTGCTGGAGTTGCCCTGGCACGCTTCACGGACGGCGCTCCGTACGAAGACCATGCCCTCGCACGGAGCCGCCGCCGCCTGGATGGAGTCCGCGTGGGCGCTGTCCGCCTTCGCGCGCACCGCCGTCTGAATGGCCGCCATCGCCCGCCCGATCACGGCCTTGATCGTGTCGCGGCCGGCCTGCCTCATGGCCCGCAGCGAATCGCTGTTCGTCACCACGATGCGGCGCGCGAGCTCCTGGTCGCGTCCGAACCATGTGCGTATACGAGCCTCGACGGGGTCCTTCGCACTCAGGGAAGACACGATGGAGGTGTCCTCCAGCGCGACGGCCTTGGCAATGCTGTCGAGGCGGTTGAAGCGGTCCATCTCGGGCCGCATCATGTTGTCGAGTGCCCCCAGGCGCGAGAGAGGTCGCACGCAACTCCGCGAGCGAGCCAATTCCACCTGCGCCATGCCGGCGGGCGGATCGGCCTGCGCCGAAATCACCGCGGGGATCTCCAGGAGCGCGAACAGCACGAGCGTGACGAACGGACGTACGAGGGTTCTCAATGACAGCCTCCGTGCGCGTGGATCGATTCAACCGGATACGATAGCGCCAATGCAGCGAAAAAGGTCCCGACACAGGGGCCGCAGGGAGCCTTCGTCCCACCGGTGTGGCGCGCGGGTCCGGAGAACCTCATCATTGGGGGTCATCCTTGAAGGAGCAATCCGATGGTTTCAGCGGAGACGGGGCATCCGGTGCTCACCGACGAGCGGACCGGGCTCCCCAACCGACTCCAGTTCGAGACAGTCTACCGCTTTCTCTTCTACGGCGCCGACCGGGGGGTCCCGTTGACGCTGATGATGGTGCAGATGGACGCCTCTGACGAGTCCGCGTTCGTGAGCGCCGCCCACCGCATCGCCTCCTCGACTCGGAGCTCCGACCTGTTGTCCCACCTCGGTGACGGACGCTTCGTCACGCTTCTGCTCGGCTGCAACCTGTACGGGGCACGGATCGCAGCGGATCGCGTTTCAGCTGTGCTCGGCAGCGTACCCGGCACGCGGTTCGCCATCGGGCTGGCGGCCTATCGGGACGAGATGCAGGAACGCTCCGAGCTTCTGGACGCCGCCGCGCGGGCGCTGGACGAGGCACGCGCGGCGGGCGGAGGCGAGGAGATCGGGGTGGCGTGAGCCCGCACGAAGAGGGACGGCCGGCCCCGCTGGCGGGAGCTCCGGCCCCGGATCGCCTCAGGAAAGGGTTCCTGATGGCGCTGACCGTCCTCATCACACTCCTCTTCCTCTTCATGGTCCGCCAGTTTCTTCTGGCCATCTTCCTGGCGGCGATCTTCGCGGGGATGGTGTCCCCTGTCCGCGACCGTCTCGAGAGGCGTGTCGGCGGTCGGCGGAGGCTTGCTTCGCTGGCCACCCTCGTCGTCGTCATCCTGATCGTGGTTCTGCCTCTTCTCGCGTTCTTCGGTCTGGTGGCGAACCAGGCGGTGGACGTGAGCCAGGCCGCGGGTCCCTGGATCGAGCGGCAGATCTCCCATATGGACCGGATCGATCAGCACTTGCGGCAGATGCCCCTGCTGGACCGCCTTCCTGCGGTTCGTGGGCTCCTGCCGAGCAGCGAACAGGTGGGGGTGAAGGTCGGGGAGGTGGCCTCCAAGGTGGGCTCGTTCCTGGTCGACGGGCTCGCCAGTGTCACGCGGGGCACCGTGGGTTTCCTCTTCCAGCTCTTCATCATGCTCTACGCCATGTACTTCTTCCTCGTACGCGGCGCGACCATGCTGAAGTGGATCCTCTACTACATCCCGCTCTCGGCCGAGGACGAGGCGCGCCTGCTCGAGAAGTTCACCTCCGTGGCTCGCGCGACACTCAAGGGCTCGCTCCTGATCGGCGTGGTCCAGGGCACGGCCACCGGCATCGGGCTCTGGGTCACCGGCGTCCCGAGCGCGGCCTTCTGGGGCACGGTGACGATCGTCGTCTCGATGATCCCGGCCATCGGATCGCTCCTGGTCTGGGTTCCGGCGGTCCTCTATCTGATGGTCATCGGACACGTCGGAGCGGCCCTCGCGCTCCTGGCCTGGTGCGGTCTCGGCGTGAGCAGCATCGACAACTTCCTGCGGCCGGTCCTCATCGGTCGGGACACGAAGATGTCGGACCTCATGGTGCTCCTGAGCACGCTCGGCGGGATCATGCTCTTCGGGATGTCGGGGTTCATCGTCGGCCCCATCGTAGCGGCGCTCTTCGTCACGATCTGGCACCTCTACGGAGAGGCGTTCCGTGACCTGCTCCCGGGGGAGCCTCCCGCGGAAGCGTAGGCCTCCTCAGAACAGCCCTACCTGGCCCTTCACCGAGGCGATGAGCTTCGCGGGGTCGTAGCCGACGCCCTGCTTGAACACGATCTCCACCTTCCGGACATTCGAGATGTCCGCGACCGGGTCACCGCCGAGCACTACGAGGTCCGCCTGCTTGCCGACGGCGATCGAGCCGACGCGGTCGGCACGCCCGAGGTACTTCGCGCCGTTCAGCGTGCAGATCTCGATGGCCTGCGTGGGCGTGAAGCCGGCCTCGACGAGCAACTCCATTTCGCGCTGATCGGAGTAGCCCGGGATCACTCCCCCATAGCCGGTGGGATCGGTTCCGGCGATCAGAAGCCCGCCCGCGCGGGCGAACCGGAGCTCCATCGCCTCGTCCTTGGCGAAGAGCGTGCGGAAGACGGACGCGGTGTCGCGCTGGATGGCCGCCCAACGTTGCTTGAAGTGCTCCCGCAGGATCGGGTCGAGAACCGCGAGGCCGGGCGGCAGGGGACGCCCCGGGGTGAACGTCTCGAAGACCGGGAGCGTGGAGGTGACGGCCACGTGGTGCGCCACCAGGGTATCGACCAGCGCGCGGAACGCGGCGCCGTCGGGATCCACGCCGTTCAGGGCGCTCCTGCCGGCGCGCTGTCCGGGACAGACGTCGGGCTTCTTGTCCTTCACGAAGTCCGTCGAGACGAAGAACCCGTGCTCGAGGTCGTCGATGCCGAGGTCGGCCGCCTCGCGGTAGGTCACCGAGCAGAGGTGGCCGGTGATCTTGAGCCCGCGCGCGTGCGCCTCGGCGATGGCCGCTCCGAGCTCGGCGCGCGTGATGTCCATGTACGCCTTGAAGGACGTGGCCCCTGCGTCGGCCCAGAAATCCACCATGCGCTTGGCGTCGGCGGCGCCCGAGAGCACGTGGAACTGGTCGAACCCGAGCCCGGGACCCTCCAGATAGGGTCCCGTGGCGTCGATCCACGGTCCGGGTTTGCGGCCCGCGCGAATGTCGGCGGCGATGCCCATGTCGCCGTATCCGTTCATGTCGCCGGTCGTGCGCATGCTGGTCACGCCGCCCGCCAGGTACAGGCGCGTGAAGCTCTCCGCAACGTTGCCGTACACCCCCGGCCCGGTGGGATAGAACAGATGCTCGTGCATCATCACGAGCCCGGGGATGACCGAGCGGCCGGTGAGGTCGAGCACCCGCGCGTCCGGTGGCACCCGCACCACGGCGGCAGGACCCAGCGCAACGATGTTCCCATCCCGCAGGACCAGCGTCTGGTCGTCGCGGGCAGGGGCGCCCGTGCCGTCGATCACACGAACGTGGGTGAGCGCCACGACCGGCGTGTCGACGGCCACGTAGCGGAGGACGTTGCGTGAGAGGCTCGGACGCTGCGCCGCGGCGCCGGACGACCCGAGCGCGACGAAGAGCGCGAGCAGGATGGGACGGGCGAGTCGGTTTGTGTTCATCGGACCAGCTTACGGTACCGCCGGCACGGAGTCCAATGCTCCCCGGGTCGAGCCGGCTTCCCCTCGCCCGCAGCGAAGGGAAGCCGGAGTGGGTCGCCTGGCGGGCCCGGTCTCTCTACCTTCCGCCTCCAGCACCCGCCAACATGACCATCAGCAGGTGGATCCACATGCGACATCCGTCCACACGAGTCTCTTCACCCCCGTCGGCCGCGGGCTCGCTCGCGATTCTCCTCGTCCTCCTCACCTCCCTCTTCGCCGGCCCGCCGCGGGTCGCGGCCCAGGCAATCGCACCGGCCGCGTACGCCGGGCTCCGCTGGCGCAGCATCGGACCGAACCGCTCGGGCAACGTCTACGCGGTCGCCGGTGTCTCGGGGAACGACGCCGTCTATTACCTCGGCCTGCCCGAAGGCGGAGTCTGGAAGAGCACGAGCGGTGGAACGACGTGGAAGCCGATCTTCGACCAGATCCACGTTCCGTCCATCGGCGCGGTCGTGGTCGCCCCCTCCGACCCGAACGTCGTGTACGTCGGCACCGGCGATCCCACGGGTTGGTCATTCACGCCGGGCAACGGCGTCTACCGGTCCACGGACGCGGGCAAGACGTGGACGCACGTCGGCCTGGACAGCACCCGCTACATCACCGACATGCTCGTGAGCCCGAACGACCCCGGCGACGTTCTCGTCGGTGCGTTCGGATCGCGCCAGCGGGGCGGCGGCTCCAATACGGCGGCGGGGATCTACCACTCGACCGACGGCGGACGGACCTGGACGAAGGTCCTCGACCTCGACGGCCACTCGGGCGTCACGGGGCTCAAGCACGACGAGTTCGACCCGCAGGTGGCCTACGCCAGCGTGCAACGGACGGGCGGACGGCTCACGAGGGCCGAGCAGAAGGCGCTGAAGCCGCTGGGCACGGGCATCTTCAAGTCCACCGACGGCGGCGCCACCTGGGCGCCGATCGCCGGCAAGGGTCTGCCTCCTGCGGCCCGCGGGTTCGAGATTTCCGTGGCGTCGGGAACGCACGGACAGCGCGTCTACGCCGAAGCCCAGGGCGCGGGCCGCGACGCGGGTGGCGTCTACCGCTCCGATGACGGGGGCGCGACCTGGACGCTGGGCACGCACCGGATCGCCAGCGCGGGCGGACGCATCTACGCCGACCCCACCAACCCCGATGTCGTCTACCTGATGGGCACCTCGATCTACCGATCGGTCGACGGCGCGCGCAGCTTCAAGTCGTACAAGGGCTCGCCCGGCGGCGACGACGAGCGTGACATGTGGATCGACCCGCACGACGGTCAGCACATGATCGTGGGCGCCGACCAGGGACCCACGATCTCTGTCGACGGGGGCAAGACCTGGACCCCGTGGTACAACCTCATCAACGGCCAGTTCTACAACGTCTCGACGGACAACCAGTTTCCCTATCACGTCTGCGGAGCCCAGCAGGACAGCGGAACGGCGTGCGTGCTGAGCCGCAGCGACTGGGGCGAGATCACGCAGAGCGACTGGTCGTCGGCCAGTGGGTTCGAGGCCGGCCAGGTCATCACCGATCCGCTGCATCCGTACTGGGTCTACACGCAGGGATGGTACCACACGCTCCGTCGGCTCGACCGGAGAACGGGCCAGGTGGCGGTGCTCTACTCTCCGGCGCCCGAGGACCATTTCCTGTGGTCGCCCCCGATGGTCTTCTCTCCCGAGGACCCGCACACCCTCTACCTCGGTGCCCAGTGGGTCATGGCCTCGAGTGACAACGCGCGGACCTGGCACCACATCAGCCCCGACCTCACCGTGCCGCCGAACGGAACCGAGCCCGCCCCCGGCGCCCGCGGCGCTCCTTCTCTCCAGGCGATCGCACCTTCGCCCGTGGTCGCCGGCGAGATCTGGGCCGGAACCACCAACGGGCTGATCCAACTCACCCGTGACGGAGGCGCCCACTGGACGAACGTGACGCCGGCCGGTGCGCCCGAGGGCGCGGTCAACATCATCGAGGCCTCCCACCACGACGCCGGCACGGCCTACGCCGTGATCCAGGTGCCGGCCGAAGATCAGCCGTACATCTTCCGCACCCGGGACTTCGGCAAGAGTTGGCAGAAGATCGTGACGGGCTTGCCCGGCAACGCGGGCGCCCGCGTGGTCCGCGAAGACCCGGTGGACCCGAACCTCCTGTACGCGGGAACGGTGAAGGGCGCTTGGGTCTCGTTCGACCAGGGCGACCACTGGCAGTCGCTCCAGCTCAACCTGCCGACCACGGTGGTCACCGACATGACGGTGCACGGGAGCGACCTCGACATCTCCACGTACGGCCGGGGCCTCTGGATTCTCGACGACGTGACTCCGCTCCGCCAGGAGCGCGCCGCGCTCGCCGCGTCGGGGGCGTACCTCTTCCAGCCCGATACAACCTGGCGCGTACGCTGGGACAACTACCAGGACACGCCGCTGCCACCTGAGGTCCCCCACGGGGACAATCCCCCGGAGGGAGCGCTCATCGACTACTATCTCCCCAGGGCTGCCAACGGGACCGTGACGCTCAAGGTCTACGACGCGGGAGGGGACCTGGTGAGGACGTACACGAGCATCGCGCCGGCCCCGGACACGACCATGGCGAATGTGCCGTCGTACTGGATCGCGCCGCCGACCGTGTTGCAGACGTCGGCGGGAATGCACCGGGTGGCGTGGGACCTCCGTTACCAGACGCCGCCGGCGCTCAACTACGCATACGCCGGCGGGCTTCTGGATTACACGGAGTTCACGCTGACGTGGCACGCGATCGAGGGCCACACCCCACGCTGGGTGCCTACCGGTCCCCTCGTGGTTCCGGGCACCTACCGGGTCGAGTTGAGCGTGAGCGGCAAGACCTACACCCAGGATCTGACGATCCGCAACGATCCGCGAGATGACGTTTCCCAGGCCGATCTGCAGGATCAGCTCGCCTTCGAGCGGAGGATGACGGCGGGGATGACGGCCAGCTACGACGGCTTCAACGCACTGCAGAGCCTGCGTGACGCGGTGGCGGCGGACATGCCGAAGCTCCGCGGGGCTACCGCCAAGGCCGCCAAGGCGCTCGACGACCGGGCGGCCGAGCTGTCCACCGGAACCACCACCGGCTTCGGGACGGCCAACCGCGATCTGGCCCGTCACCTGGAGGACATGGAGTTCGGCGACCTCAAGCCTACGGAGAGCGACCTGGCGGCGGCGGACGTGGACTGCAAGCAAATCGACGCCGCATCGGCTGGCTTCACGGCGCTGAAGGAGAAGGGCATCCCCGAGCTCAACTCGATGCTCAGGCGAGCGCACCTCACGGAGCTGCCTTCAGTCCAGGTGCCCGCGAGCCCGGCGTGCACGGTCCGGAGCTCATCGCCGTCCAGATGACGGCAATGTCGGTCGCGGTCCGTCCGCGACGCCGAAAGTGTGGAAGAAGGGGGGCGGCCACGGCCGCCCCCCTTCTTCTCCCGGACCCTACTCGAGCACCTCGATCGTGTCCGGAGCGTTCGGCACCACGCAGATGAACTCGAACGCCTCGTCGCCCTCGGCCTGGTAGGAGTGCGGCGTGCCTGCCGGAATGTAGATCACGTCGCCCACCTTCACGTGGTGGGATTCGTCTCCCACGGTGATCGTCGCGCGACCCCTCAGCACGTACTGTTCGTGCTCGACCGTATTGGTATGGCGCGGCATACCCCCGCCAGGCTCCATGATGACGCGGCGCATGGCGAAGTTGGGTCCCTGGTCGGGGCCGATGAGCACCTGGCGGACGGTGGCGGAGCCGGCCTTCACCTCTTCGGCCGGGATCGTCTTGGCGGGTCGTACGGACATTCGTCGCTCCTGTGACCGAACTCGAGTTGGGCAGAGTTTCAAGCTGGCGAGGAGCGCCCGCGCGGTCCAGCGTAACCGGGCCGAGAGGGGGAGTGGGCCGAAGCCCGCTCCCCCTCTCGCCTACGGCGGAGTGCTACCGGTAGTCCTGGTAGACAGGGTTGAACATGGCCGCCTGAATGGCAGAGCCCAGGTCCTCGGGGCGTGGGGCGCGTGCGAGCCCCCGCTCGAACGCGACGGAGGCGACGGCCTCGGCGATATGGGCGGATACCTCACGGATGCGCTTCAGCGAAGGATAGATCCGACCCTGCCGCAAGTCGCTCTCGTTGACGAGCGACGCCAGGGTGCGCGCCGACTCGAAGAACATCTCGTCCGTGCACTCGGACGCCTCCGACACGATCAGACCCAGGCCGACGCCGGGGAAGACGTAGGCGTTGTTGCCCTGCCCCGGCACGAAGCGCTTGCCCTCGAAATCCACCGGATCGAACGGGCTGCCGCTGGCGAAGATCGCACGACCCTGCGTCCAGGTGTACGCCTGCTCGGCCGTGCACTCGGACTTCGAGGTCGGGTTGGAGAGCGCGAAGATGATCGGTCGCTCGTTGAAGCGCGCCATCTCCTCGACAACCGGCTGCGTGAAGGTCTGCGGGCGTCCGGACACCCCGATCAGGGCGCCAGGCTGCAGCCGCCGGATCGCCTCGAGAAAGTCCGTCGTGGGCTCCGCGTCGTGAGCGAAGGGCCTCTTGTGGCTCGCGAGATCCGCGCGGCCCTTCACCACCAGGCCCTTCGAGTCGAAGAACCAGACCTTCTTGCGCGCTTCGTCCTCGCCCATGCCCCCATGAACGAGAGCCGCGGTGATGAGGCTGCCGATCCCCACGCCCGCCTCGCCGGCTCCCAGGAACAGGTAGTTCTGGTCGCCCAGGCTCCGGCCCGTGATGCGCAGGGCGGAGTAGATCCCGGCCAGCGCGACCGCCGCGGTGCCCTGGATGTCGTCATCGAAGGAGCAGAAGCCCGTGCGATACTTCTCGAGCAGCCGAAAAGCGTTGTGCGTGGCGAAGTCCTCGAGCTGGACGACCGCCTTGGGGAACACTTCGGCCACGGCGTCGAAGAACTCGTCGACCAACTCGTCGTACGCCTCTCCGCGCAGCCTGTGGCGCGGGATGCCCAGGTAGAGCGGATCCTCCAGCAGGCTCTCGTTGTCCGTGCCGAGGTCCAGCGTGACCGGCAGCGTCTGGGTTGGGTGGATTCCAGCACAGGCGGAGTAGAGCGACAGCTTGCCGATGGGAATCCCCATGCCGTCGGCCCCGAGGTCCCCGAGGCCGAGGATGCGCTCGCCGTCCGTGACCACGATGATGCGCACGTCCCGGTGCGGCCAGTTGCGAAGTACCTCCTTCACGTGCCCACGATCGTAGGCGGATACGTACAGGCCCCGGGACTGCCGATAGATGTGCCCGAACTCCTGGCATGCCTGGCCGACGACCGGCGTGTAGACGATCGGCATGAGCTGCTCGATGTTGTCCAGGAGCACGCGGTAGAAGAGCACCTCGTTGCGGTCCTGGAGCGAGATCAGGGCGATGTAGCGCTCCAGGTCGTCGTGCTTCCTGCGCAAGTTCTCCAGCACCCGCGTGACCTGGAGCTCCTGCGTCGCCACTCGCGGCGGCAGCAGCCCCCTCAGTCCAAGAGCCTCACGCTCGGACTCCGAGAACGCGGTCCCCTTGTTGAAGATGGGGTCGTGCAGGAGCTTCGTGCTCCGAGGGAAATCAGGTGGAAGGGGAACCGCCCTCTGGGCGTCCTCTAGGGTCTTCATAGTCTGCCGCCTCGACACGTCTTTTGAGTGTCCATCGAGGTCGGGGTGGCCAGAGGGGCAGGCCGCCATCCCAACGCGTTCGCGGAGGGTCAGGGCAGGTCACCGACAGCACGCAACGCAACCTGTCAGCTTGAATCATCACCCTTTTTGCAGCCCTCGGCAACGCCCTCGACCGGCCCCACGGACTGTGCTCCATACATGCCCAACAAGCATTGTGCGAGAACAAGTTGAGGCCGAGCAGACGGGGATCGCCGATATACAAAAAAAAGGCCCGACGGAGACTTTCGCCTCGTCGGGCCTAAGAAAGGGGCAACCTGCGACCCTCCCGCCAACAGGACACCCCTTCCTTCCCTTCGGTACTCGCGGCCGGCCTGCTTTCGACCTCCCGCTTTCCCATATTTGGGTCGCCGAAAGCTCCTGCCCTAAACTCTCGACGACCCTGGAGCTGCCACCCGGCGAGGGCGGGTAGAGGTTGCTGGACCTCGTCCCGTCGGGCAATCAGCCCCAAATCGCTGCACGTAGTTTACATGCTGGGGCGTGGGAGTGCTGTCGGGGAAACCCGGATCTGGTCTGTAGGAAAACGCCCTACAGAAGCCTGCGGCGCACCACGGAGAGGACGGCCGGAAGGGTGTTTCAGGCGGGGTCGGGCGTCTCGTCCCTGCACCGATACACCCCTATCCGCAACGGGGGATCGACGTGCAGATAGAAGTGCAACTTGTTCTCCCCCTCGACGATGACGTTCTTCGTCTTCTGCCGCGTCTTGGGATAGTCGTGGCCGGCCTCGTTCTCGACGACGAGGACCTCGTCCCCTGAGACGTGCGATTCGAGGATGAGCAGCTTCTCCTCGAGACGCGCCAACAGGAGCTGCTCGGTGTGGTCCTGCACAGGGCCGTCCGCCTCCGCCTCCAGCTCGTGAGTCGCCACCCGGTGGTATCGGCGCTCGAAATCCGCGACCTCGACCTTCCGCTCGCCGTCGCGTCGGAAGCCGATCTCGTTCAGCGCTGCGGACTCGAAGTTGGGATCCACGCTCTCCAGAGCCGTCCCGTAGCGCTTGAGAATCATCCTTCCTGTTCTTCCTGTTCAGGGTTCAGGAGCGCCTCGAGCTCCTCCGGCGTGAGCTCGTCGGCGGAGCGGGTCCCCATGCCCATGGGCGTGCGCGACCTCCGCCCCCTCCGCGACGTCGAGCGCTGCTCGGTCTGCGGCGCGCCGACGTAATCGTACTCCGGGAGGCGCATGCGCTCGAGGGAGCGGCCCAGATGGTGCTCGAGCGTCTTGAAGGCGCCCAGGTCACCGGCCGTGACGAATGTCACCGCCATCCCATGTGCGCCCGCGCGCCCCGTCCGGCCGATGCGGTGCACGTAGTCTTCGGGGTCCAGGGGAACGTCGTAGTTCACCACGTGGCTGATTCCCTCCACGTCGAGCCCTCTCTGGGCGATGTCGGTGGCGACGAGCACGCGCGCCTTCCCCGTCGCGAAGCGATCCAGGGCGCGCGTACGTTCCTTCATCTGACGATTGGAGTGCATCGTGTCGACCGTGATGCCCTCGCGGCGCAGCCTGGCCGCCAGCACGTCCGCCCCCGCCTTCGTCCTGGAGAATACCAGCACCTGATCCATCCCCGGATCCTCCAGGAGCTTGAGCAAGAGGTCGGGCTTGCGATCAGGCTTCACCGAGTAGACCAGCTCGTCGATCCCCTCCGCCTTGGTGCCCGAGGGAGCCGCCTCCACCCACGTTGGATCGCGCGTCAGGCGCAACGCGAGGTCGTGCACGCCGTGCGGCATCGTCGCGCTGAAGAGCATGGTCTGGCGCTCTCGCGGCATACCGCGCATCGCACGCTCGATCTGGGGACGGAAGCCCATGTCCAGCATCCGGTCCGCCTCATCGAGCACGAAGTACCGCACGCTGTCGAGCTTCACCCTGCCCTGCTCCATGTGGTCGATGAAGCGGCCGGGCGTGGCCACGATGACCTCGTAGCCCTCCTGGAGCGCCTTGATCTGCGGTGCGTATCCCACCCCACCGTAGATCGCCTCCACCCGGACGCGGGTCCCCTTCGCGAGAAGACCCGTGTCTTCGGCGACCTGGAGCGCCAGCTCACGCGTCGGGCACAGTACGACCACCTGGAGGCCGGCCCCGATCTCGATGCGTTCGAGGGCGGGGATCATGAAGGCTGCCGTCTTGCCCGTGCCGGTCTGGGCGATACCCACGATATCGCGCCCCTCGAGTCCGAGCGGAATGGCCTTGGCCTGAATGGGGGTGGGCACCTCCCATCCGATGGCTTCGATGGATGCCAATATCTGCTCGGAGACTCCCAGGTCGCCAAAGCGGACCGATTCCTCCGTGGATTCCGTGATACGCGCCTTCCTTGCTGTGTGCTCGTCTTGCCTCGAATGCAGTGCAAGATAACTTCTGCGCGATGGATTCCTCCACGTCGGGTCCGATCCGGACCTCGGTTCTGTTCGTCTGCCTCGGCAACATCTGCCGATCTCCCATGGCCGAAGGGGTGTTCGGCCACCTCGTGGAAGAGGCAGGGCTCCGCGACCGCTTCGAGATCGATTCGGCCGGTACCGGCGCGTGGCACACCGGTGATCCCCCGGATGTGCGCTCGGCGGAGGCGGCCGAGCGGCACGGCATCACCCTGGGAGGAACGGCCCGTCAGATCGATCCCTCGGACTTCGAGCGCTTCGACTACGTGATCGCGATGGACCGGGACAACCTGCACGACCTGCAGAGGATCCGGGAGGCATCGGCCGGGCGGGCGTCGCTGCACCTCCTGCGCGAGTTCGATCCGGTCGGCACGGGAGAGGACGTGCCCGATCCGTACTACGACGGGGCTGACGGCTTCGAATCGATGTATCATATGGTGCGCCGGTCGTGCGAGGCGCTTCTCGAGAAACTCCGACCGGACCAACGCTCATCCTGAGCGAGGAACATCTCTGTGGACCATCTCCCTCCTCCAGTCCGGGACGGCGTCGAGAGCGCTCTGCGAGCCCTCGCCGGACCCGCCCGGATCAAGAGGGTGACGGCGGTTTCCGGTGGATGCATCAACCACGGCGCGCGCCTGGACATGGAAGGAGGAGGAGCCTTCTTCCTCAAGTGGAACCCCGCTGCGCCTCCGGGCATGTTCGAGGCCGAATCCGACGGGCTGACCGCTCTCCGCTCCGCGAAGGCCCTGCGTACGCCCATGCCGGTGGCCCGAGGAGGAGGCGCCGGCGTGCCCGGCTGGTTCCTCATGGAGCACGTGGCTCAGGGCCGCCCCGCGCCCGACTTCCACGCCCGGCTCGGACGGGGCCTGGCAAGCCTGCACTGCCCCCGCGGCGATGAGGGCGATGAGAAGGTCGGCTGGCACCGCGGCAACTGGATCGGCTCGCTTCCCCAGTCCAACACGCCCTCGGCCTCGTGGGCGGCATTCTGGCGCGATGAGCGCATCGTGCCGCAGCTCGAGCGGGCAAGAGAGGGTGGACACCTGCAGGGTGCGGACGGCACGCTCCTCGACGACCTCGTCGATGCCATCCCCAGGGCCCTGGCCGACGTGGACCGCATCAGGCCGGCGCTCCTGCACGGAGATCTCTGGAACGGCAACGTCTACGCCGGGCCGGGTGGCGAGCCCGTGATCATCGATCCGGCGGTCTATCGAGGCCACGGCGAGGTGGACCTGGCGATGACCGAGCTGTTCGGCGGCTTCAGCAGTGACTTCTACGATGCGTACGAAGAGGCGGCCGCCATCGACCCAGCCTACCGTGCGGTCCGCCGGGACCTGTACCAGCTCTACTACCTCCTCGTCCACGTGAACCTGTTCGGCTCCGGGTACGTGGCGGGAACCGTGGCGGCCACGAAAAGGGTGCTGGCCGCGGTGTGACGCGACCAGCACCCTCGTGAGCGCCGTCGAGGGCGCTCCGTCCTCCGTGGCGAGGCGCCGCTACACCGACGCGCCCGCGTTCACCACCTGTGCGATGCGCGTGAGCGCCGTCTCGATCGTCTCGTCCGACGCCGCGTAGCTGAGCCGCGCCCATCGGTCGTCACCGAACGCCCCCCCGGGGACCAGCGCCACACCGACTTCCTCCAGAAGTCGGCTGCACCAGGCCGTGGCGTCCTTCACCTCGTCGTCGAACAGCCCGTCGATGCGGAAGAAGCAGTAGAAGGCACCCTCGGGATACACGAACGGCAGACCGGGCATCAACTCCTTCATCCGCTTCACCACGAGATCCCGTCGCCGCTTGAACGCGACCTCCATTGCATGGATCGACGCGTTGGCCGCCTCCACGTTCGTGTAGGCCTCGAGCGCAGCCATCTGCGAGGGAGCCGTCACGTTCGACGTGATCTGGCTCTGAAGCGCCGAGAACTTCGCGGCCACCGCGGGCTCGCAGTACGAATACCCGACCCTCCAGCCGGTCATGGCATAGCTCTTCGACGCGCCGTCGATGAGCACGTAATCTCCCAAGCTCTCGGGCGGGAGATCCAGCACCCCGGCCGCGGCCTCGCGGTCGTCACCGTGGTAGATGTTGCTGTAGATCTCGTCCGAGATCAGCCAGACCCCCCGGTCGCGGCACCACTCCGCCAGGGCGCGGAGCTCGTCCAGCGTGTACACGGCGCCGGTGGGGTTGCAGGGGGTGTTGAGGATCAGCCCCTTCGTGCGGTCCGTGGCTGCACCGTCGAGCGTGGCGGGAGTGAGCTTGAAGGCGTGGGCCTCGTCACCGAAGACCGCAACCGGCTCGGCGCGCGCAATCTCCACCAGGGCCGGAAAGGTGGTCCAGTACGGCGCGGCGATCAGCACCTCATCGCCGGGGCCGAACAGGGCGAACATGGCATTGAAGAGGCATTGCTTGGCCCCCGCTGAGACGACCACACCATTCCAATCGAGCGTGCGCCCGGCCCGCTCGGAGAGGTGGGCGGCGATCGCCTTCCGGAGCGCCGGGATCCCTGCGGGCGGGGTGTACCGGGTCTTGCCCGATCGGATCCCCTCGACGCCGGCGTCGGCGATGAAGGCGGGAGTGTCGAAGTCCGGCTCGCCCTGCGACAGGTTGATGATGTCGCGGCCCTCCTCCGCAAGACGCTTTGCGAGCGTGCTCACGGCGATGGTGGCCGACGGCTTGAGCTTTTCGACGTTGGTGCTGAACGGCATGACAGTTCCTCGACCCAGGTGGAAGGAGCCTGCAATATCGACCGCCGCCGAATCCGAATCAAGGAAGATGGAGTTTGCGTTCGGCGTGCTTCTCGACACCTTCCGAAGCCATGAGCGATACCCCGTCCCATCGGTTTTTCTTCGACTACGTGGACCCGATTTCCTACCTGGTCGAGCTCGAGCTCCGTGAGGCGGAGAAGCGTCTCGGAGCGCGTGTGGAGCGCGTGCCCTTCGAACTTCGTGCCCCCCCGGCGCCGATGCTCGATCCGGACGATCCGGGCTGGCGTGCGCGTTGGGACGAGGCCCGCACACGTGCGGATCGGATCGGCATCGAGCTGGCCCTCCCGCCGCTCGTGCCCTGGACTCACAAGGCGCACGAGCTCGTCCTCCACGCTGCGGAGCACGAGATGGGACCCCAGGCCCACGAGCTTCTGTTCGACCAGGTCGTGCGCCACGGCGCCGACGTGGGCCGGATCGACGTCCTCGTCCGGCTCGCCGGCGAGCTCGGGCTGGACGAGACCGAGGCCAAGGCCGTGCTGGACGTCGATCGGCACGCCGAGGCCGTTGTTCGGGCCAGGCGGGTGGGAATGGGGCTGGGCATCGTCGCTCCCCCCTCGCTCACGCGTGGGGAGGCCACCCTCGAGGGCTTCCGCTATGCACCGGAGATCGTCAAGTTTTTTGGCCCCTTCTGAACTCCAGCGGGAAGACCACATGGCCGGCTACAGGCGCAAGACCGCGATCGCGCCCACCGACGTCCTGGACCGGGCGGACAACCTCCTCCAGGAACGGGTGGGGCTCTCCAAGTCCAAGGGATCCGCACACGCTGCGACGTATTCCGGAGCCGAAGGCACCGTGACGCTCAACGTCCATCCCCACGGCCTGTACGTGGAGGTGGTCGCCACGACCGACCGGCTGAGGACATCGCGGGTCGACTACGAGATCCAGAAGTTCCTCAACACACTTCCCTACGAGCCGGGCGACCATGGTGGCCCCGGCTCGGGCGAGCCGACCTGAACCGGACCGGACACTCTTCATGGACTCCTTCGAGGACCTAGACGTTCTTCCCGAACTGGTGGAGATGCTCGCAGCCGAAGGCATCGAGCGCCCTACCGCCCTCCAGGAGTCCGCCATCCCCGTCGTGCGGCGCGGGAACAACGTCGTCCTGCGCGCCGGACCCGGGTCGGGCACGATGGTCGCGTGGGCGGCAGGAGCGCTCGAGCGGCTGTCGGACGCCGCCGCTGGTGCCGGCCTCCTGGTCCTGACCCCCACGACCGAGGGAGCGGACCGTCTGGCGGAGTCGCTGGGACGTCTTGCGGCAGGCGTGGGACAATCGGTCGCGGCGCTCGGCTCTCCCTGGGCCCTTCCGGGCAGGGCGCGCGTTCTGGTGGGCACTCCGGGCGCGGTCCTCGCCGCTACTCGCGGGGGGGACGTGTCGCTGGCATCGGTCGAGATTGTCGTCTTCGACCAGGCGGATCGGATCGAGGTCCTCGACGGCCTGGACGCCGTGGAGCAGATCCTGAGCTCCCTCCCGAAGGACGGACAGCGCGTGGTGTGCTCGCTCCCGCTCACGGCTGCCGTGGAGGACTTCGTGGAGCGCCATGTGCGGCGAGCCACGGTGCTGCCTTCCGCGGACGCGGCCCCCGTGGACCGGGGCCTCCTCCGATACCGGATCGTCTCCGAGCCCAAGGACGAGGGCATCCTCGTCACCGTGGCCGAGTTGCTCGCGGACGATGTGCGCCACGTGCTTCTGTATTGCCGTAGCGAGGACCGCGCGGCGGATGTGGGGGACTACCTCACGCTGCACGGGTTCGCCGCCGGCGCACCGGGTGATCCTGCGGTGCCGGTCTGGTTGGGTGTCGACGATCGGGACGCCCACGCCCGTGCGGAGGAAGCCGAGCAGGTGGTGGTTCTGAGTGCCGACGTCCCCGCCGATCCCGATATGATGGATCGTCGCCACCACGGATCCGAGGGCGGAGTGATCATCGTGCTGCCGCGCGAGATGGCGCATCTGCGCGACGCGGGCAAACGGACGGGTTATTCGGTCAAGCCGTTCCCTTTCCCCGTGACCGACGCGGCACGCTCGGACATGGAGGAACTGCGGACCCGCCTCGCCCGGGCGGTCGAAGAGGAAGATGCAGCGCCTTACCTGCTTGCTCTCGA
>CAZFIS010000003.1:46620-62411 GCA_964519125.1 uncultured Gemmatimonadaceae bacterium
GCCTCGCCCGGGCGGTCGAAGAGGAAGATGCAGCGCCTTACCTGCTTGCTCTCGAGCCGCTCTTCGAGACCTTCGATCCGGCCGAGGTCGCTGCGGCGGCCGTGGCCCTGTTGCGGAAGAAGGAGCCGACGGCGCAGCCTTCAGGGGCTTCCGCGGCGCAGCCAGACCGGCAGTCTCCGGTTGCGTGGGTGAAGCTCTTCCTGACTGTCGGCGACCGCGAAGGGCTACGTCCGGGCGACCTGCTCGGAGCCATCCTGGGGGAGACCGGTATCTCACGGGAGAAGGTCGGCAAGATCGAGATCCGTGAGAGTTTCTCCCTCGTGGAGGTCGATCACACGGTCGCCCAGCAGACGGTCCAGGCACTGAACGGAACGACCATTCGGGGTCGCTCCGTGCGCGCCGATTTCGACCGCGGCGGCCGGGACCGCCCTCGCCCGGGAGGGCGGACCGGCAGCGCCGGCCGGGGTGGAAAGCCGGTCCGCCACTCCTGAGCATTCCTGCTGGACGAAGAGAGAGGCCGCGTCGCCTGGGCGACGCGGCCTCTTCCGTCCTCGGGGTAAGCGGTCACGGGATGAACCCGCGCCGCTCCTTCCGGCGGATGTTACTTGATGGCGTCCTTGAGACCCTTGCCAGCGCGGAAGCTGGGCGTCTTGGTCGCGGCGATCCTGATGGTCTCGCCGGTGCGCGGGTTGCGACCCGTGCGAGCCTTGCGCTGCTTCGCCTCGAAGGTGCCAAAGCCGGTGATCTGAACCCGGTCGTTCTTCTTGAGGGCCCGAGCGATCACGCCGCCGTCGGGGCCGAACAACGCATCCACAGCCCGGGCCGCATCGGCTTTGGTCATCCCTGTGCGGTCGGCGACGGCGTCCACGAGATCGGACTTGTTCATCTGGCTGCTCCTGTCACGGTAGAGTGGTTGAGCGCGGCCGGAGCCGCCCTGGGCGCGGGCCTGGAGAATCTCTCCGGGAGCCTCCGGACACATGAAAAGCCGCATGAAGCAAGTGTTTCCGGGTCCCGCGGGTCACCATCGTTCCTACGGTAAACGCCGTGTCACGGAGCGTCAAGGGAACAAATGGGCGCAATCGTTCGTGCAGGAACCGCGCCACACCCGGCAAAGCAGGACCCACCGGGCTCCGCGCGGGGACGCGCCCGGACACGTGGCATGCCCGGCACGGGCCCTCGGGGCGTGTAGAATGCAGAACCGGTCGGCCCCGAATTCCCGAAGCCCCGGGTGGGTGAGCCGAGGCTACGCGGCGTTCTCTTCGTCCCGCCGCTTTCGGATCATCGAGTAGATGAAGAAGCCCACCGCCGCGACGAGAGCGAGCTTGACCGCCATCGCGAGCAGCCCGACGAAAAGGCCGAGCAGGGGAAAGATCAGCATCGTGACGAGCTTGACCAGAACCACCCCCGTGACCCCCGCCACGGCCAGCGTTGCGAACGTCCTCATGATGACTCCTCCGAAAACCGTGTGCCGCGTCCGTCTCCCACCCTTACGGGTCTGAGGCCGCAGGGTTTCAGTCGGTCGGGTGGTCCCGAAGAGGGTCGCACCGGCAAACGGGCCACGCCGTACCCTGACAAAGGGGTCGGGTCATCTTCGCGGGTGGAGCATGTCGCCGGTGCAGGAAGAACGCGCGCAGGAGGGGGGCGCGCGTGGATGTGTGGGGAGCTACTTGTAGCGGTACGTGACCCGCCCCCTGCTGAGGTCGTAGGGCGACAACTCCACTTTCACACGGTCCCCTTCGAGGACCCTGATGTAATGCTGCCGCATCTTACCCGAAAGATAGGCCAGTACCTCGTGCCCGTTCTCCAACTGGACGCGAAACGTCGCGTTGGGAAGGACCTCGTCGACCGTCCCTTCGATTTCGATCGCTTCCTTGGCCAAACGAATCTTGCTCGTGTGAGAGGATTCCGAGGACCTCGGTGGGAGGTCCCTAAACGCCTACCTTAACAACGGCCGGTGCGGAGAAGCAACACCGACACGCTCCCGTCGGCGGGGGGCGCTCCGCACTGGATCACATCCGGAATCGGTAGCTGACCTTGGCGAACAGCCCGTTGGCCTGCGGCTGCAGGTGCCGGAAGACGAACGAACCGGAGTCCTCCATCTGGCGCGTGTAGCCCACATAGAAGACCGTGCCGGGCGAAGCCTCGTAGCTCACCAGACCCTCGACGTGGACACCGTGCCCGGCCCACGCCGCGCCCTCCTCGCACGTGCCGTCGCTGCAGCTGTACAGTGCGAGCCCGGTGGAGGGATCGACGAGCGCCCCGCGGACCTGGTTCGAGTACTCGAAGATCGCCCGGACGAAGAACGCCCTGGAGAACTGGTACTGGGCCCTGATGCGCGGGATCAGGGCGGTGGAGTAGCGCGAGTCGTCGAGGGCACGGTCGATGGTCGAGAAGCGCGCCCCCACCTCGCTCTGGAAGGAACGCGTCGGGTAGAGATGGAGACTCACGTCGCCGGACAGGGACCCCGCCCTCTGCACCGCAGCTTCGGACCCTCCGAAGATCGGCACCTGGCTCCAGCCCATTCGCATGTCGCCGCGGACCTTGTCGAACGTGCTCACGGAGAGGTGCACGCTTCCACCCCACAGCCCACGGAACGGGCTCTGGCTCGGGTAGAACGGCTGGTAGTCACCGGAGGGCGTACGGACGAAGAGCTCGTCGTAGCCGGCCTGAGCGAAGTCGTAGCTCATCCGGCTCAGGTTGGCATAGACATTCACGTTGCCACGGAAGGACATTCTGCCGCCCAACTGGATCTCGGCCTCGTTGGGCCCCAGGCCGCCCCAGAACGCGTCGTGGTCCCAGTAACCCTGCGCCTCCAGGCTCGGCCCCCAGCTTTCCACCAGGCTTCCCGAACCGTTGTAGTGGCTGTAGTCGATGGAGGACTGGATGTGGGTGTCCCCCGTCCGCCGCAGGAATCCGCTCCCCGCCTCGAAGCCGTGATCCGAATCTTCGATCTCAGTGCTGAACGACAGCCCGCGCCCCCCGCGCTCGAAGCGAGCCGAGTAGAGGGTCCCGTCGGCCGGTGTCCCGCCCACGTCCGGATCGGCCGTCCGGCTCGCAGCTCCCAGCAGCGTCAGCACGTAGCGGCCCGCGAACACGAGCCGTGCGTCGGCGCCACCCAATCGATTGTAACGGTCACCGCTCACCGTTCGATCCGTGTAGACCATGCCGACCGTCGAGCTCGCGCCCACGTCGCGGCGCACGCGCAGCAGGTTGACGGTGGCGTTGTACCCGTCGGAGGAGAGCGCCTCGTCCCTCGCGCCGACGTAGCCGAGATTCCACGCCCCGACCTTGCCGGTCAGCTTCACCCCCCCGATCGGGTTCGCGATGCTGCGGGTGTAGACGAGCTGCTTCGGCATCGAGAAGATCTCCGTCCCTTCCAGGAAGAACGGACGCTTCTCCGGATAGTAGAGCGCGAAGCGCTCGTTGATGGAGATCTGCCCCGCGTCGGCTTCCACCTGGCTGAAGTCCGGATTGTACGTGGCGTCCAGGGTGAGGTTCGACGTGAGGCCGTACGTGGCGTTCATGCCGAAGGAGCCGCGCGGGTCCTGCTGGACATAGCGAGCCAGATCGGCGTCGTACGCGCCCGTGCGCTTTCCGGTCATGACCGGGTTGAGCTCCAGGAACAGTCCCGGGTTGAGGTTCTCGAGCCCCGTGAGGCTGCCCATCTGGGCGAGCTTGTTGGAGATACTGCTGCGGAGCGGTGCCCACGACGAGGAGTAGCCGTCGCGCTGGATCCTTCGCATGACCTGGAGCCCCCAGGTCTGGTCCTTCACGGCAGGGAATCGAAGGCTCTTGAAGGGGATGCGAATCTCGATCTCGTACCCCCAGCTCCGGATGCCACCATCGGAGCGCCACAGGAAGTCCGGGTTGTGGTCGATCGGGTCGCCGTGGTGCCCACTCCCCTCGTTCCAGATCCCGTCCTGCTGCACACCCAGAGGATTGACGGTGAAGACGTAGGCCCGGCGCTGGTCGTGGAAGGTGTCCAGGATGATCCGCACGTAGTCGTCGGAATGACCGATCCCGTCGCGCTGCGCCATGGTGGCACGGATGCGCCCGGGATGGTCGTCGTAGGCCCGGATCCCGAAGTAGATCGCGTTGGCGTCCACCAGCACGAGCACCTGGGTCTGCTGGGAGGCCCGCACGCCCTCCACGGGATCGTATTGCGTGAACGAGTCGAGGAGCGCCGCATGTTGCCAGGCCGGATCATTCAGGTGCCCGTCCACGCGAATCGCGGCATCGGCGACCGCCGGCGTCGCCACCGAGAGATTCCCGCGGGCGCCGTGGTACGGCTCGGGGTGGCCGGGATGGGCGGACGCCAGGACGGAGGCGGCCAGTGCCAGGTGCAGAAGGGGATGCGCCATCGATCTATGGGTTCGTCGATCTCTCGGGTGTAGGCCGATCGAGCGCTGCCCGAGGCGGGGTAGGCCGGGGGCGGCACAAGCCACCAATATAGAAGATCCCGCCGACCGGGGAGCGTGCGGAGGTGGCTTCCGTGTGTGGTGAGTGTGATCTTTCAGGTTTACCCGACCACCGACCAGCCACCACGGAGAAGTCCATGGCCAACCGTGTAGCAGAGTTCGAGACCAACCACGGAACGTTCCAGGCCGAGATCTTCGATGACCTGGCACCGAAGACTGCGGCCAACTTCGTCGACCTGGTGGAGAAGGGATACTACGACGGTGTCGTCTTCCACCGCGTGATCGCGGGGTTCATGATCCAGGGCGGGGATCCCACGGGAACCGGGCGCGGTGGGCCGGGCTACACGATCCCCGACGAGTTCGGCCGTGGCCTCGCGCACTCCGCACCGGGCATGCTCTCCATGGCCAACGCAGGCCCGAACACGGGCGGCTCGCAGTTCTTCGTCACGCTGGCAGCGACGCCCTGGCTCGACGGCAAGCACGCCATCTTCGGGAAGATCGTCTCCGGGTTCGACGTCGTGCAGGCGATCGGGAGCGTCGAGACGGGCCCGGGCGACCGGCCCCTCCAAGATGTCGTCATGGAGAAGGTGACGATCGCCGACGCCTGATCACCAGCGTCTCTCCGTGACGGAGGACGTGGAGGTCACGCTCCGGCAACCCCGCCTCCGTCCATGCCTCGCGAACCCTTGCCGGAGGCTCGAGCGGCGGCTCGTCCGCGAGCCGGAAGGTCCCCCAGTGTGCGGCCACGAAGGCGCCTCGCCCGCCCACGTCGCGGAACGCCCGCACGGCCTCCTCCGGGTTCATGTGCGCAGGCTCCATGAACCAGCGCGGCTCATACGCGCCGATGGGCAGGAGCGACGCATCGAACGGCCCCAGGGAGGCCCCGATCTCCCCGAACGCCGGCCCGTACCCAGAGTCGCCGCCGAAATACACGCGGAACCCGCTACCGTCGTCCGTGCCCGGAACGACGGCCCACGAAGACCACAGGCGCCGGTTCGTCCCCGCCGGGCTCCGTCGCGTCCAGTGGCGGGCCGGAAGGCACACCGCCCGATACCCGCCGCCGGGCAGGTGGGCCTCCTGCCACCAGTCGCGCTCCACCACGGCGCTCACGCCCCGCCGCTGGAGCCAACTCCGAAACCCCAGCGGCGTGAACCAGACGAGCCCGCTTCCGTACCGTTCGCGAAGCGCGTCGACGGTCGGACGATCCAGGTGATCGAAGTGGTCGTGGGAGAGGAGGACGCCGTCCACGGGCGGGAGCTCGTCCAGGCTCGGTACGGCGGAGACGAGCCGGACGGGGCCGACCCGGGGGAAGGGGGAAGCCCTGCGCCCCCACACCGGGTCCGTGAGGAGCGTGAGCCCTGGAAGCTGCACGACAAACGTCGAATGGCCCACCCAGGTGATGCGGAGTTCCCCCGTCGGGGCGCGGGGCCGGGCCAGGGCGGGCTTGGCCGTGGGCAGCTCGTGAGCGCCGGGGTCGGGCGTCCTCCGCGAGACGAGCCGTCGCAGCACCCAGCGCAGGACGCTCCGTGCCCCCGGAGGGCTGGAGAGCCCCGGCCACGGGTTGCGATACCGTCCGTCCGGGAGATGGTGCGAAGGTGCGGAACGCTCGGGCATCGGTGAGGGACTCACGAATCGCTGAAGCAAGAAGAGCATCGGACCGCCGCGAGCGACCCGGTACGCCGGTACCCTCGGCGTACGAAGCGCGATCCATCGGCTTGCGCGGCGCCGCCCGGGGGTGATAGTACGGGACGACCCATGCTCAGCTCACCATCCGCGTTGCATCCAGCCCGCCGATTCCGACCGGCGCTCACCGTCGTCCTCGTCGCGGTCGGCCTCGCCGCCTGCGCTCACGACGGCACCGGACCGCGGGTGGTCCACGTCGTCGTCTCGCCGGCGGACACTACGCTCCTGGGCGTGGGGGCGACGCTCCAGTATGCGGCGGAGGCGAGGAACGCGGCCGGCTCCACGGTGAGCGGTGAGGTTGCGAGCTGGTCGACGTCCGACTCGTCCATCGCGACGGTCTCTCCCACGGGCCTCGTCACGGCGACCGGCGGAGGAAGCGCCACGATCACGGCGACGGTCGCGGGGGTGGCGGGCTCGGCCTCCCTCACCGTCACCGACCTGTCGGCGCCCTGCGCCCAACCCACGATGGTCGACCTCGCGCCTGGTGGCTTCGCGTCCTGGGACGCATCGACGTGCCTGCTCTTCGACTCCTTGTCGGCCGGCATGCGCTACCGCGTCGCGGTGACGCGCCCCCTGGAGACGGCCACCGCGTCCGACACCGCCACGGTACGCCTCGCGGTGTCGCTCCTGAGCGCCGGTCAGCCGGCACCCGGCCCGAGCGCGGCGAGACCCTCGGTTCGCGCTCCATCGCTGCCGCTCTCGGACGCACAGATCTCGACGCTTCGGCGCTCCGTCGCGATCGCACAAGCGACCGAGCGGTTCGAAGCCGGACTGCGTGAGCGGGAGCGGACGATGGTCGAGCGGTTGGGCACGGCCACGATGCTCGGCGTCCCGCGAGGGGGTGAGCTCCGTACGGCCGGACCCGCCGACCTTCCCCCGACGCTCCGGTTCGACACGGCGACGACGTGCACCGCCGCCGCCGGCAAGGCCACCACCGGGGTCCTCGTGCACCAGAACGCGGACATGGCGATCTACCAGGACAGCGTCCAGAACCTCTCCGAACCGATCACCGAGGCCGAAGCCACGCGCATGACGGACTACTATTCCGCCTATGCCAAGGGCATGATCGCGGCCTATTTCGGCCGGAATCCGGACATCGACGGGAACGGCAAGCTCATCGTCCTCGTTTCTCCCGTGGTGTCGGGCAACGAAGCCGGCTTCGTGTGGGTCGGCAACTTCTACCCGACCTCCACCTGCGCCACGTCGAACCAGCGCGATCTGATCTTCCTGAGCGCCGCCCTCGTGCGGAGCATGGACGACCCCAGCCCGAGCTGGCAGGCGCTGGAGACCGTGGCGCACGAGGCCAAGCACGTCGTCTCCCTCTACAACCGGCTCGCGGCGAGCCGAAGAACCGGGGCCGGCATCCTGGCGTTCGAGCCCGACTGGATCGAGGAGGGAACGGCCGAGCTGGCGGGGGAGATGTCGTCCCGCATCGCCTGGGCGGCCCACGGCGGGCCGGCCGTGGGCGCCACCGTGACCGTGGGCGACTTCTCGGGGGGGCTCACACCCGAGAACTACGGAGTCATGATCCACCTGGCCCGCACGGTGAGCTACCTGGCCAGCCAACCGAACGGACTCGTCGTCGCGCCCGTGGGGGCGGATCCGAAGAGCAACATCTACGGGAGCGGGTGGCACTTCCACCGCTGGCTGGGTGATGCGTACGGACACGCTGCGACGCCGTTTGCCGACTCGTCCCTCTTTCGCGCGCTCACCGACTCGCTTACCCCGGCCGGAGCCTCCGGACTCCAGGCTGTGACCGGAAAGACGTTCGAGGAGCTGCTGGAGGAGTTCTTCGTCGCAGTATGCCTGAACGGCTCGGGCGCCCCGGTCCCCGCCCTACCCTTCACGAGCTACGACTTCCCCTCGGCGACCCTCATCGTCGCGAGCCCGGCTCAGGGATCGTATCCGTGGCCCGTCACGGCCCACTCCGAAGACGGCTCGATCGTCTCCTCTCAGACGTTCAGGTCGGCGACGTACGTGGGGCCGATCGGACCGTCGGGCGTGCGTATCCACGACTTCGTGGCCCGGAGGGACGGCGAGAAGGCGCAGATCCGCGTGGGGATGCCCTCACCCGGACGCGTCGTGGTGGTTCGCCTACAGTGAGCACGCAGAAAGCCGGTCCGTGGCCCGGCTTCCCAAACGCGGCCTACCGGCCCCTAGCGTCCGGTCAGCGTGATCCGGCTCTGGTCGGCCAGCTCGAGCACAACCCACCGGTTGGTCGCGCCGCATAGCGTGCAGACCGCGTAGTTGGCGTCCAGGACCTCGAGGTCCGCCACCTGCTCGCAGTACTCACACCGGGCCTGGATGGTCTTGAACGCGTCGTCGTTCAGGTGGCTCCTCGCGAGGCGGACCCCCATGACCACACCGGTCTTTCCGGTCGTGGGGCACCGGCCCACGCTGCAGCCTTCGTGGAAGTCCAGACAGACTACCTCGGGCCCGTCGGGCAGGTTCGCCTGCCCGTCGTGCGGAGGGGGATCGGTGAAAACCAGGCGGACTTGGTGCCCGCACCCCGAGCAGTACGCGGTCTCGGTCTTCATGGCGCTCACCTCGGCTCGCCGTTCGACTTGCGGAACTCCTCCAGGTTCTTCTTCATCCGCTCGCTGGGCACCTCGAACAGCGGGCACATCGAGCCCGTGCACGTCTCGCCGTACTCGAGGCACACGATGTCGGAGGGATCGACCTGCTCCGGACTCGGCCAGGCGGGAGCCTCCTTCTTCACGAGGACCCGCACCGGCCGATCACACATTGCACAGTACGCCACTCGGGTCTCCATCGGCTCCTCCTCTCGTCCAGCGTCTCTTCGACTGCAGCTCCGATTCGTATCGTGCGTTCCGATCTACGCCCTTCCCGCCGGCCCTGTCAGATCACGCTCACCACGCGGGCACCGGGGGCCGCACGGTCCAGCACGGGCTTCCAGGCCTCACCCCGGGCCCCGAAGAGCGCCGTCGCGGCCGCATCCGCCGCCATGCAGTGATCCGCCTCCACGCTGAGGCTCTCCATGCGGGTCTCCCGCGGCGAGCCGTCCCTCGGGTCCAGCAGGTGGGAGTACACCCTGCCGTCGTAGCGGAAGTACCGGAAGTACGTTCCCGAGGTCGCCACCGCGCGGTCGCTGACACGCAGGACCTGCGCCACCTGGTCCACGTGGAACGGCGAGCGTACGCCGATCTTCCAGGGCTTCCCCTCGTCATCCACACCGATGGCGACGAGATCACCCCCACAGTTCACCAGCGCATTCTCGATCCCCATGTCACGCATGGCCCGCACCGCCAGATCCACGCCGTATCCCTTCGCGATGCCGCCCAGGTCGATCGCGACCGCCGGACTGGCGAAACGCACCCGTGGCACCGAGCCGTCCAGGTCCACGTCCATGTCCTGGTAGAAGTGGCGTCCCGCGAACGGGCGGACCTCTGCCGCGGGAGGCGGCGTCTTGCGGTCTTCCACGTCCCACAGCGCCGTGGCCTTGCCCAGGCCGGGGTCGAAGCGCCCGTTGGACGCACGCGCCCAGTGGAGCGCATGGAGAAGCACGGTGGCCGTGTCCTCGCCCACCGGTACGGCGTGGTGCGCCGCCTCCAGATTCGCCCGTCCGACCTCGGAGTCACTGCGGAAGCGCGACATCGTGCGATCGACACGGCGAAGCTCGGCGATGGCGGCGTCGATACCCTTCTCGGCCCACCCATCCTTGTCGCTTCGGACCGCGATGTCGGCAATCGTACCCATGACCGGGATCTGCCTGCGGATCAGTCGATCCCGTCTGCGTCTCAACGCCCGCGGAAGCGTTGCCACGGCGAGCGCGCCCACACCGAGCGCCAGAAATTCACGACGGTCCGGATGATTCTTGCCAGACCCGTTCATCGGGTCCTCCCTTGAAGTTCGTTGTCATCGTCGCCCAGGGAGCAGGAGGAGCAGTCGCCGCCTCCACCCGAGCAGCCGTGGCATCCCCTCCCGTCCGCCAGGTGGAACCCGGCGAAGACCGCGAAGAGAACCGCCATCACCATCACCCCTACCAGCGAGTGCATCATGAGCTGAACAGCCCCGCGAAGCCCATGAACGCCAGCGACAGGGAGCCCGCCAGGATGAGGACGAGCCCCATGTTCCTGGCGACGCTCGGCACGTCGGAGAGATCCACGGTTTCGCGAATCGAAGCCATGAGGACGAGCGCGAGCGTCAGCCCCAAGCCGGCGCCCAGCGCGAAGACCAGCCCCTCGGCGAAGCCGTAGCCCCGGTTGGTCTGGAGAATCGCCAGACCGAGGATCGCACAGTTGGTGGTGATGAGGGGCAGGTAGATGCCCAGCTCCCGATAGAGACCTGGGCTGATTTTCTTGACGACCATCTCGACGATCTGCACCAGCGAGGCGATCACCACGATGAACGAGATGATCTGCAGGTAGGGCGCGTACTTCAGCACCCAGGCGTTCAGCGCCGACACGGTGAGTGAGGTCAGGACCAGCACGAAGATGTCGGCCAGGCCCATGCGCACCGCCGTCGACACCTTGGCCGAGACGCCCAGGAAGGGACACAGACCGAGGAAGAGGACGAGGGTGAAGTTGTTCACCAACATCGAGGACAGGAAGATCGAGAACAGGTCTTTCATCAGACCGCTCCTCCCACCTCGGTGGTGACCCCGTGGGGCCAGCGCCGCGGCCGCACCGGCACGTGCTTGCGGCCGGCCCACCAGGCCAGGCCCAGCAGGATGAAGCCCAGGGTGAAGAACCCGCCGGGAGGCAGGATCATGATGATCCAGGGCTGGAAGTGCGCGCCGAAGACGGGGTAACCGAGCCAGCTCCCGTTCCCCAAGAGCTCACGGACGGAGCCCATGAGCATCATCGTGATGATGAAGCCGACGCCCGTCCCGGTCGCGTCGAGCGCCGAGCGCCATACGGTGTTGCGGGAGGAGAACGCCTCCTGCCGCCCGAGGATGATGCAGTTCACGACGATGAGCGGGACGAAGGGTCCGAGCGACTTGTGGATCTCCGGGACAACCGCATGGGTGATGAAGTCCGCGATCTGCACGAACGTCGCGATGATCAGGATGTAGGCGCTGATCCGCACTTCCTTCGGGATGACGCTCTTGAAGGTCGAGACCAGAATGCTCGAGCCGAGGAGCACGAAGAACGTCGCGATGCCCATGGTGAGCGCGTTGGCGACGCTGCCCGTCACGGCCAGCGTGGGGCACATCCCCAGGAGCTGGACCAGGACGGGGTTCTCCCTCCAGACCCCTCGGAGCAGATCCTCCTGGGGCGTGGTCTTCCTCATTCCTTGTTCCCTCCCGCCGAAGTCCTGCTCCCTCCCGAAGAGGGGGCACCGCCGCTCGCCGTCGTCACGCCTCCCGCGAGCGTCGACCAGTACGCGTCCACGGGTTTCTTCATGGCGTCGATTCGGTCGTTGATGATCTTGATGACCGCCCGCGACGAGATGGTCGACCCGGTGATCATGACCACCTCGTCCTTCTTGCCCTTCCCCTGCCCTTCCTTGACGCCGACCAGCGGGGCCAAGAGGTCATTGAACTGCTTGATGAAGACCGAGTCGCTCGTGATCCGCGCGCCCAGGCCCGGCGTCTCGTTGCTGGTCAGCACCTTCATGCCGATCACGTCACCGGTGGACGGGTCATAGCCGAACAGGAGGTCGATGACGTCCTGGAAGCCGGGCTCCGCGTTCTCCATGGCGATGCCCGTCGGCTTTCCGGCCTCGTCGTAACCGACGTAGACCCTGTCCAGCCCCGCGGTGTCCGGCGGTGTCGGCGTCAACTTTCCGTCGTCCAGGTAGACGGTCTGATAGCGCGTCGCTCCACCGAGCACGTTGGTGACCGCCGCCGCCAGGACTTTCGCGTTGTACGCCTGGATCTTGGGGTTGGCCCATTTGAACGCGACGACGATCGCGATTCCCGCCACGGCGCCCGCGAGCGTCAGCGTCCCGATCAGGCGGAACGCCGAGACATCCGCCTCCACGGGCGGTGGGGGACCGTCCCCGTTCGAGCCGTTCGCGGGGTTCTCGGACTCCACCACGGGCAGCTTCTTCTCGGTCATGACGCTCTCACCGCCTTCCCGGTGCCGAAGACCCTCGGCTGCGTGGCCCGGTTGATGAACGGCACGAACGCGTTCATGAAGAGGATGGCGTACATGACTCCCTCGGGCAGCCCGCCCCAGAGGCGGATGACAACGACCACCAGGCCGATGCCCGCGCCGAAGACCCACGCGCCTTTCGTGGTGCTCGGCGACGTGACCATGTCGGTCGCCATGTAGACCGCGCCGAGCATCAACCCGCCGCTGAACAGCATGAAGAGGCCGTCCGGATAGTGAGCGGGCGCGAGGGTGTGGATGAACTCGGAGAGCACGAACACGGTCAGGAAGATCGAGATCGGTATGCGCCAATCCAGATACTTCTTCCATGCCAGATAGGCGCCGCACACCAGGATCACGAGTGCGGCCGTCTCCCCCAGGGATCCTCCCGTCGATCCGAGGATCAGGTGCCCGAGGCCGGTGGGCTTGCCCTCGAACTTCCAGAGCCCCAGCGGCGTCGCACCGGTGATGGACGCCACCTTTTGAGGCATCGCGAACGGCAGCGCGAAGTTGTCTCCGCGCAGGGCCGACCACGGTCCCGACAGGTTCGGCCACGTCGTGAGCGCCATGGGGAAGGCCGCCTGCAGGAACGCGCGTCCGAGCAGCGCCGGATTGAAGACGTTCTGTCCGAGGCCCCCGAAGATGACCTTGCCGAGCCCGATGGCGAACACTCCTCCGAGCGCCGCCATCCAGATCGGGATGCCCGCGGGCAGGGTCAGGCCGAGGAGGAGGCCGGTGATGAGCGCCGAGCCGTCGGAGAGCGTTCCCTTCCGGCCGAAGATCCGCTCGGTGGCGAGGCAGCCGATCGTCGCCGCGGAGATGACCAGGAGCGCGCTCGGCCCGAAGTACCAGAACGAGGCCAGAATCACGGGCACCAGGCTCCACACGACCGTCCACATGATCGTGGGCGTGGAGTCGGGTCCCTTGATATGCGGCGAAGCCGTCAACTCGAAGCGGGGCGCGTCCATCATGCCACCTTCTCCGCGTCGGCCTTCGCGTCAGGCTTCGCCCCGGACGCCGCCGGAGCGGCGGCGGCCTTGCGCTTTCGCAGTGCCGTCTTGCTCAGCGCGAACATCTGAGAGAGCGGGATGTTCGACGGGCACACGTACGAGCAGGAGCCGCAAAGCATGCAGTCCTGGAGGTGCGCCGTCTCCATGTCCTCGTAGCGCCCCGCCTGCGCGAGCTTGCCGAGCTTGGACGGATTCAGGAACACCGGGCAAGCTTCCAGGCAGTGTCCGCAGCTGATGCACGGGTAGGTGCGCTTGGGCTTCACCTCCGCCTCGGTGAGCACCACGATGCCCGTCGTCCCCTTGGTGATCGGCGTGCGCATGTCGGGCTGCGAAGAGCCCATCATCGGGCCGCCGAAGACGATCTCGGCCGCGTCGTCCGTGATGCCCCCGCAGTAGTCGAGGACGTCACCGAGTTGCGTGCCCACCGGCACGATGAGGTTGGAGGGGCGCCTGACACCGGGACCCGTCACGGTGACCACGCGCTCGATGAGCGGGAGCCCCGTTTCGAAGATCTCGGCGATCGTCGCGATCGAGCCGACGTTCTGCACGACGGTGCCCACATGCATGGGAAGCTTGCCGGAGGGGACCTCACGGCCCGTCACCACGTGGATGAGCATCTTCTCGGCGCCCTGCGGATACTTCACCGTCAGAGGAAGCACCGTGACGTCCAAATCGCGGGGCTTGGTACGCTCGAGGGCCTCGATGGCGTCGGGCTTGTTCCTCTCCACCCCGATCACCGCCCGCTTCACACCCAGGCACTGCATCATGATGCGGATGCCGAAGTGCACGCGCTCGGGATACTCCACCATCGTGCGGTGGTCCGTGGTCAGGTACGGCTCGCACTCGGCGCCGTTGACCAGCAGCCACTCGATGGGGAAGTCCTTCGGCGGAGCGAGCTTCACATGCGTCGGGAAGGCGGCGCCACCCAACCCCACCACTCCGCCCTGCTGCACCTCGGTCCGCACCTGATCGGGCGTGAGCCCCTCCCATTGCGGCACGATGCGCGGCCGCGGGATCTGGGGGCTGAACTCCTCCACGTCGATCAGGACGGTCTCCGCCATCGAGCCGTCCGGGTGCGGCCACCAGTCGATCTTGGCCACCGTCCCCGCCGCCGAAGCATGCACCGGCACCGACATGAATCCGTCCGCCCGGGCGATCATGTCCCCGCGCTCGACTCGGTCGCCCCTCTGTACCAGACTCACCGCGGGTTTGCCCGCGTTCTGACGCAGCGGCAGCGCGATCCGCTCCGGGAACGGCATACGCCGGATGCGGATGTGCTCCGTCAGGCTCTTCGAGTCCGGCGGGTGTACCCCGTGCCGGAACGTCACGCCGAAGGGGCTCATCGCCTCATCTCCGCCGTGGGCCTCAGTTGAAGGGCTCTGCCCGTGCGATCCACTTGTCCAGATCCTTCTCTTTCGGGTTCAGAGGCGTCCCTGGGTGGATGATGCCGGCGGTGCACCGCTCGGCGGCCTGCACGAGCTGTGCGAACGTTCCCGCGTGCGCATCCTTCACGTACGCCTGCTTGTTGTCGTCGTAGGCGAACATCTTCGGATTGAGATTCGTGCACTCGTTGCACGACGTGCACCGCGCGGTCTCGATCCACGGCTCCATCCCCAGTTCGTCCTCTTCCTCCTCCTCCACCGCGGCGGAAGGAGCGGGCGCGGCTGGAGCTTCCTCCTCCACCACGGCCGTCGCCGTGTCATCGTTGCCCGCAGGGACCGAAGGGGCGGTCGGAGTCGCCACCGGAGCAGCCGCCCCCGAGCCGAAACTCAGACCGTTCTCCACCGGCCCGATGGGCTCGAGCCCGGGTGTCGCCTCGGCGCGCACCAGGAGGTCCGCCACCGTCATCTGGCCGTCGCCGATCTTCAGAAGGCCTTCGGCCATGCGCCGCGCGATCGCCCGCGGATAGGTCGCCTTCAGGTCCACCAGCTTCGCCTCGTACTCGGCCTGGAGCGCCGAGAGCTGCTTCTCGTACTGGGCGGCCATCTCCGAGGTGAGTGCGTCGTGCACCGCCTCCGGCACTTCGAGCCCGGCCATCTCCTTGAGCTGATGCCAGAAGCTGAGCCGGTCGTCAGCCAGCAGTGCCATCTCGCTGGAGACCTTGGTCTTCGTGAGCGTACGCTCCTTCGTGAGCGTCCAGATGAACGGCGTCTTGCCCTCGCGCTCCTCGTGGCTCAGCGCCACGAACTCGTGGAACGGAATCAACTCGTCGAGCTCTTCGGGCTTCGCCACCGAGAAGTTCTTGCGGAAGCGCACCTCGGTGGCCGCCCAATCCGCCACCGTGAGCGGGAGGTCCATGGAGGCCTCGGCGCCGTTCTCGTCGACGTACTTCAGCTCGTAGGTGGGCCAGACCTGGTCGACCGCCGGATTGCCATCCAGCGTGAGGCAGTCGGCGATGTCGTCGCCGGCATCGGGGTCGTACGTCATGAACGGGAACGCACGGGCCTCGAGCGCCAGCTTGGCCGCCGTGGGCGCCCAGTCATCGGCGAGACCATGCTCCACCGGACAGGGCGTGTAGATGTTGAAGACCGCCGGGCGCCGGGTATTGAGCCCCTTGATGACACCCTGGATGAGGTGGGAAGCGGAGGCCTGCGAGGACTGGTGGACGAACACGCCTCTGTGGG
>CAZFIS010000004.1:0-61280 GCA_964519125.1 uncultured Gemmatimonadaceae bacterium
GGCGGCGGTCGCCTCCGCGTTCAGCCCCATCAATCCCTTCCAGGTGCAGATCGCCCAGAAGCTGGCCCAGGTGCCCCTCCTGTCGGGCTCGCTCTTCCGCATCGTGTTCCTGGGGCTGGCACTCGCGCTCTGGATCGCCGCCACGATGCGTCTCGCGGCGGTGACCCGCACCGAGCGCCAGGCGGTGGACGCGCACCAACGGGAGCCCGTCACGCGCATGGACGGGCTCATCCTGGCACTGGTGATCGGAGCGTTCGCGATGCTCGTCTGGGGCATCCTCGTCCGTGACTGGGATTTCAACCACCTCTCGGCCCTGTTCTTCATCATGGCCCTGGCGGTCGGGCTGCTCGGAGGCCTCGGCGTCGGAGGGACGGCGGACGCCTACGTGAAAGGCTTCCGGTCCATGGCGTTCGCGGCCCTCCTGATCGGATTCGCCCGGGCCATATCGGTCGTGCTCGACCAGGGCCGGATCGTGGACACGCTGGTCCACGGGATCTTCACGCCTCTGGGGCATCTGCCCGTGCTGGCTTCGGCCCTCGGCATGGTGGTGGGTCAGGCGGCCGTGCACGTGCCCGTGCCGAGCGTGAGCGGGCAGGCCGTTCTGACCATGCCGGTCCTGGTGCCGCTCTCCGACCTCCTGGGCCTGAGTCGGCAGGTCACGATCCTCGCCTACCAGTACGGTGGTGGGCTCTGCGACCTCATCACCCCCACGAACGGCGCGCTCATGGCGATCCTGGCGGCCGCCGGCGTGCGCTACGAGGAGTGGATGAAGTTCACGTTCCCGGTGTACCTCGGCCTGGTGGCGCTCGGGGCCGTGGCCATCGGGGTAGGCATCGCCGTCGGACTCACCTAGGCCGACGACGCCTTCTTCGATCACCTTTTCAGGAGCGTCTTCCCGTGTCCTCCAGCGAGTAGGCCTGCCGTGTCCTCCACCGAACGTCCGAAGCTCCACCGCAACGTCTGGGTCACCAGCGCCACGAGCTTCCTGACCGACGTCTCGAGCGAGATGCTCCAGAACGTCCTGCCCCTCTTCCTGGCCAACGTGCTCGGGGTGCGAATCTGGGCGGTGGGTGTCGTCGAGGGGCTCGCCGAGTCGACCGCGAGCATCCTGAAGCTCTACTCCGGTTGGCTCTCCGATCGTCTGAGGGCACGCAAGTGGCTGGCGGTGACGGGCTACGCGATCTCGTCTTCGGCCAAGCCCTTCTACCTGCTCGCGTCCAACTGGGGAATCGTCGCGGCGATCCGGTGGGCCGACCGGGTCGGCAAGGGTGTACGGACCGCGCCCCGCGACGCGCTCCTCGCGGACTCGGTCGTGCCGGGCCGCAGGGGCCTCGCCTTCGGGATCCACCGGGCCTCGGATACGGCGGGCGCCGTCCTGGGGCTCCTGTTGACGATCCTGGTCGTCCGGGCCACGCAGGGGGGGGACCTCCTGCTCGAGCGCGGCACGTTCCATCGGCTCGTGCTCTGGAGCCTCGCTCCGGCGTTCCTGGCCGTGCTCATCCTTGCCGTGGGCGCCCGCGACGTGCCCGTGCGGGCCGAAGCCGAAGGGTCGAGCCCCAAGCCCCGCATCACGCTCCGGGGCATGAGCCGCCCGTTCATCGCGTTCGTGCTGTGCTCGGCACTTTTCACGCTCGGCAACTCGTCGGACGCGTTCCTGATCCTGCGCGCCCAGAACCTCGGGATGGGGGTGCTTCCCCTCCTGTGGACGCTCTTCGCGTTCAACGTGGTCTACACGCTGGTGTCGGCCCCCGCGGGATCGCTCGCCGACCGGTTCCCGCGAAAGTGGGTGGTGGTGGGCGGATGGGTGGTCTACGCCGCCGTCTACCTGGGCTTCGCGGTCGCGACCTCGCGCCTGCACATCGTACTCCTCTTCCTCGCCTACGGTGTCTACTACGGTGCGGTGTCCGGCGCGACGCGCGCCCTCGTCGCCGATCTCGTCGAACCGGAGCGGCGCGGCATCGCGTACGGGACGTATCATGGGGTGATCGGCTTCACGAGCCTTCCGGCTTCTCTCCTGGCGGGCCTGCTGTGGCAAGGCGTCGGGCCGTGGCACGGCTTCGGCGCCTCCGCTCCGTTCTTCTTCGGGGCGGCGTGTGCCGGGCTCGCCGGGGTGCTGCTCATCGTGTTCGTTCCAGAAAGACCTCGGGGAGGTGGAGGATGACGGGACTGAACGAGCTCCGACTCGCGGTGCGGGCGCTCCTGCGCCGTCCGGGGTTCACGACGGTGGCGGTGCTCACGCTGGCGCTCGGCATCGGCGCCAACGTGGCGATCTTCGCGGTGATCGACGGAGTGCTGCTGCGGCCGCTGAGCTACCCGGGCTCGGAGCGGATCGTGGTGATCGACCACCACGCCCCCGGCCTCGACCTCCCCGACCTGACGAACTCGGCGGGCACGATCCGGTTCTACCGCGACGAGGCGCCGTTCTTCAGCGCGCTGGGCGCCTACCAGATGTCTCCGGTGAACCTCACCGGAGAGAGCCAGCCGGCCCGCATCCAGGCGGTTCAGGTCATGCCGAGCATGTTCCGGGTGCTCGAGACCCAGCCCGCCCTCGGGCGTCCGTTCAACGCGGCCGACGCGACCGAAGGTGCCGCCCCGGTCGCCATTCTCACCCATGGCACCTGGGTGAGCCGGTTCGGGAGCGATCCGGGCGTGGTCGGGAAGACGGTCCAACTCGACGGCGTCACCACGGAGATCGTCGGCGTCATGCCGGAAGGGTTCGCCTTCCCCGATCCGAGCGTCGCGCTTCTCACTCCGTTCTACCTCGACCCGAACGGCGCGTTCGGGAGCTTCGGCCTGCGGGGCGTGGCCCGCTTGGCTCCCGGTGTCACGCTCGCGGACGCACGCCGGCGCATCACCGAGCTTCAGTCCCGGCTGCCCGCGTACTTCGGGGACAAGGATCTGACGCCCGACTTCATGAAGAAGGCGGGGTGGAGCGTGACGATCGATCCGCTCCGCAAGCAGATGGTGGGCGACGTCGCCTCCGCGCTCTGGATCGTCCTGGGCACGGTTGGCTTCGTGCTGCTGATCGCGTGCGCCAATGTCGCCAACCTCTTCCTGGTGCGGGCCGAAGCCCGCCAGAAGGAGGTCGCCATCCGGGCGGCCATGGGAGCCGGCCGCGGCCGCCTCGCCTCGGTGTTCCTCTCGGAATCGCTCGTCCTGGGACTGGCGGGCGGCGTGATGGGCATCCTCTTCGCGTGGGGAGGAGTGAAGCTCCTGGTGACGTTCGGCCCTCAGAGTCTTCCTCGCATCCACGACATCGGCGTCGATGCACCCGTGCTGGCGTTCGCGGCCGGGCTGTCCGTGCTGGCGGGCCTCGCCTTCGGGTCGATCCCGCTGACGCGCATCCTGGGCCGGGGCCTGGTCCGAGGGCTGCGCGACGGCGGTCGGGGAAGCACCGACGGCCGGGAGCGCCACCGGGTGCGTAACGTCCTGGTGACCGGGCAGCTCGCGCTCGCGCTCGTCCTGCTCGTGGGCTCGGGCCTCATGGTCCGGACGTTCCAGCACCTCCGCTCGGTAGATCCCGGATTCGATCCCGGGAACGTGCTGACCGTCGGGCTCAGCCTGGGAGGGTACCAGACCGTGCGAGGCCACCTCTCCGAGGCCGCCGGCTTCTACCAACGCGTCGCCGACCAGGTCGCCGCCCTGCCGGGCGTGGAGCACGTGGGCGTGACCACGGCGCTCCCGCTGGGCGACGGGAGCTGGAACGGCGGCTCGTTCCTGATCGAGTCCGAGCCGCGCGCCGAGGATGACCTCCCGCCGGTGGCCATGTACAAGGCGGTCGGCCCCGGCTACTTCGAGGCGATGGGCATGACGCTCGAGCGCGGCCGGACCGAGAAGCCCTCGGACGTAGAGGACGGCGTGCCGGTCGTGTGGGTCAACGAGACCTTCGCGCGCACGCTTCTCGGGGGGAACGCGCTCGGCAAGCACATCCGCTGGGAGCGCGGAGCCGACAGCACCTGGGCAGAGGTCGTGGGCGTGGTGAAGGACGTCCGCGAGTTCGGCCTCACCCAACCGGTGCGCGCAGACGCGTACCTGCCGCTCGTGACGGGCAAGTGGGGCTTTCCCGACCTCGAGGTCGGGTACCTGGTCGTGAAGACCGCGGGCGACCCGACGGCCCTCGCCCAGCCGATCCGGGACATCGTGCACCGGGCCGACGCCAGCGTGCCGATCACGCGGACCTCCACGATGGCCGAAGTGGTGTCGCGCTCCATGCAGCGCACGTCGTTCACGCTCGTGCTGCTGGGCATCGCCACGCTGGTGGCGCTCTTCCTGGGCGCCATCGGACTCTTCGGTGTCGTCTCCTACGTGGTCTCCGAGCGCACCCGCGAGATCGGCATCCGCATCGCCCTCGGGGCGCACGCGGAAGACATCCGCCGGATGGTGCTCCGGCAAGGCGCGGGGGTGGGACTCGCGGGCGTCGTGCTCGGCCTCGCGGGGGCGTTCGCGCTCACCCGCCTCATGGGATCGCTCCTCTTCGGCGTCTCGGCGACGGATCCCCTCTCGTTCCTGGCCGCGCCCGTCGTGCTCCTGGCGATCGTGGCGCTCGCGACGTGGCTCCCGGCCCGGCGCGCTTCGAGCATCGATCCCGTGGAAGCCCTGAGGGCGGAGTGACGTCATGCCGACGGCGCAGGCCCTCACGCTCCTGGCCCTCCTGGGCATCACGTACGCGCTCCAGGGCGTGGGGGGTGGAGCGGGCGCCGTTCCCGGCAGCACCCCGGCGATGCTGCTCGGCTTCCTCCTTCTGGCCGCCTATCTGGCGGGGCGGGTGAGCCGGGACGTCGCACTCCCCCAGATCACAGGCTACCTGCTTCTCGGAATCCTGGTGGGCCCCCACCTGCTCGGGATTCTGCCGAGCAGCACGGTGGTGGATTTCCGTCTCATCAACGGGGGGGCGCTCAGCCTCATCGCCCTGACGGCCGGCGGGGAGCTGCGCCTCCAGGCCGTGCGTGACCGGCTGCCCAGCATCCTCCTCATCATCGCCGCCCATCTGGTGGTGGTCTTCTCCGTGGTCCTGGCCGTGGTGTACCTCAGCCGAGGGCTCGTGCCGTTCCTCGCGCACCAGCCCCCCCGGGTCGCGCTCGCGGCCGGCCTCCTGTTCGGGCTCGTGGCCGTAGCCAAGTCCCCCGCCACCACCATCGCGGTCATCACGGAGGAGAAGGCCCGGGGCCCGTTCACCGACACGATCCTGGGCATCACGGTCGTGAAGGACGTGGTCGTGCTCGTCCTCGTTGCGTTGCTCATTCCGGTGGCCGCTGTCGTGGCCGAGCCGTCCGTCCACTTCTCCTACGAGACCCTGGAAATGGTCGGGCTCCAGATCGTCCTGTCCATCGGAGCCGGCGTCGTGCTCGGCTGGCTTCTCGCCCTGTACCTGCGCAGAGCGGGCGGTTACCGCATCCTCGTGGTGTTCGTGACCGCGTTCATCGTCGTCGAGCTGAGCGAGCAGCTCCACCTTGAGTACATCCTCATCGCCATGTCTGCGGGATTCTGGGTGCAGAACTTCTCCCGCCAGGGGCATCGCCTCCTGCGCGCGCTCGAAGCCAACTCCCTCACCGTCTACGCCCTGTTCTTCGCCGTGGCGGGCGCGGACCTGCGTATCGACGTCCTGGCCCGGGTGTGGGAGATCGCCACGGTCCTCATCCTCACGCGGATCCTGGCGCTCTTCGCCTCGACCTGGCTCGGGGCGCGCCTGGCCGGGGCCGGGCGGCCCGTTCGCCGGTACGCGTGGATGGGATTCCTGGCCCAGGCAGGGGTCACCCTCGGCATCGCCAACCTCGTGCGGGACCGCTTCCCCCTGTGGGGAACCGAAGTCGCGGCGCTCGTGGTCGCCATGATCGCGGTCAACCAGATCATCGGACCGCCCGCGTTCCGTTACGCGCTCGTCAAAGCCGGCGAAAGCGGTCGAGCCGGCGTGGGCAGTCGACGCGCCATGCTCCTGGCCTCCGTCCCATCGTCCGGAACGTGAGCGACCACGTGGAGCCGATCGCCGTGGTCGCCGCCGTGATCCGTCGCCACGACCGCTACCTCGTGGGACGGCGGCCTCTGCCCAAGCGACACGGAGGACTCTGGGAGTTTCCCGGAGGGAAGATCCAGGCCGGCGAGACCACGTTCGACGCGGCCCGCCGGGAGTTGGCAGAGGAGCTGGCGCTCGACGTGGCGAAGGAGGGGGCGACGCTGCACACGGTGCGCGACCAGGGCGCGCCGTTCGTGATCCACTTCGTGGAGATCGAGGTGAGCGGAGAGCCCACGCCCCTCGAGCACGACGCCCTGGGCTGGTTCACGCCGGACGAGCTCGCCCGCCTCCCGCTCGCTCCGGCCGACGCGGCATTCGTCAGGACGCTTCTTCCGTAGGGGGCGCGTCCGAGCGCGCACCGCGCGCCAACGTGGCGAGGTCGCCGGCACGCGCCTTCGGCACCTCGCTCCTGAGGCCCTCGCGGGTCGCCATCCCCCGCCCCACCACCTCCCCGCGGAACCGCAGCGCCACCGGACCGCGGAGCGCCTCATCCGGAAGCGGGAGCACCTCACCGCCCAGGAGGGAGAGAAGTCGATGGTCGTCGACGTCGACCGCCCCGCACCGCACGGCCGGCCCGGCCCACTGGAGCAGGTCGTTCGTCGGGCGGGGCCGCCCCTGGGAGTCGAACTCGACGGCGCGGAAGCCGACGGAGATCGGCCGCCAGCTCCCCGTGGCCCACGCCTCCAGCGGCCACTCCTCGAGCGCGTGCAGCCAGAGACGGCCACCCCGCACGATCGGATGCAGAGCGGAGAGGTCGGCCGGCGCGATCCCGAAGTCGTCCTCGAGGGTCAGTCTCGCGCGGGCCGCGAGCGCTTCGGCATCGGACCGATCGAGGTCGTCGCCCGGGAAGACGGAGGGTACCGGGCGCCATGCCCGTTCGGACGGGGGCCCCATCGCGTGCTGCCCGGACGCGCGGGTGGCTTCGCCCTCCAGACGTCTCAGGCGCACCAGGAAGAGCCCGCCCGAATCGAAGTGATGTGGATAGATTCGCGCCGCGCCCTCGAGCCTCGGGTCGAAGCGGAGCTCCTCGAATGCGGTGAGCCCCGGCGCGTGCGGCACCGGAAGCGACAGCGGCTCGAGCTCGACCGGCTCGTCGCGGAGCACGCAGTCCACCACCGCCTCGTTCTCCTCGGGCGCGAACGTGCACGTGACGTACAGGATCGTCCCGCCCGGCCGGGTCACCCGCACCGCCTTGCGGAGCAGATCCTCCTGGGCACGCGTGACGTAGCCCCGGAACGAGGCGGACTGGTGGGGGGGTCTCCCCCGGCGGCGGCGCAGCGTCCCTTCGCCCGAGCAGGGAGCGTCCACGAGCACCCGGTCGAAGGAGGCCTCTTCGGGAAATGCCCGGCCGTCACCCGCGACCACGAGCAGGTTGGCGTGCCCGAGGCGGTAGACGTTGCCCAGGAGGCCGCGGATGCGGCTCTCACTCACGTCGGCCGCGACCAGACAACCGCGGTCCTGCATGAGGTCGGCCAGATGCGTCGTCTTGCCACCCGGAGCCGAGCACAGGTCGAGAACGCGCTCGCCCGGACGCGCGCCCAGGAGCGGCGCGGCGATGCCGGTCGACGCTTGCTGGACGTAGCAGAGGCCGAGCCAGTGCTCGAGCGTGAGCGAGACGGGGTGCGGCCCTTCCTCGACCTGGAAGAAGGCGGGCATCCCGTCGATCTCACGGAGCCGGAAGCCCTGCCCCTCGAGTCGCTCCCGGAGCGCCTCGGGCGTGATCCGTCCCGTGCGCACCCTCAGGACGGTGGGCTCGGGACGCGCGGCGGCGGCTGTGAAGCCGGCCCAGTCCGGAATGAACGACCGATAGCGTTCGAGCACGCTACAGCGGGAGCAGGCCTTGGTCGTCCTCGTCGGCGTCGCGCACGAGCGTCAGGATCGCCGCCTGCGGGACGACGAGGTACTTGGCGCCCTCGAACGTGATCTCGACGGCCGCGCGGCGGAAGAAGATCGCATAGTCGCCGATCCGGGCCTGGAGGGGCATGTAGCGCGCCTCCGTGGCGCCGATCTTCCACGGCTCCTCGTCCAGCTCCGTGGGCGCCGACACGGCCGTGCCCGGGCCCGTGGCCATCACCGTCCCTCCCTGCACCGCCTGGTTGTCGACGGCGCTCGCCGGAAGGTACAGGCCGACCTTGCTGCGATCCTCGCCCTCCTCGGGCTGGATGAGCACGCGGTCACCCACGACGATCAGGCGTTTCTTCGGGTCGGACATGGCGTCTTCCGGCGTTGGGGTCCCGACGGCTGGCGGGCCGGCGCGCAGTACAGCAGGACGGTGGTACAAATGTATCACGGCGGAGGCGGCGCGCACCGGCCCCGGGAAGATCTCACCGACAGAGCTCGATCCGATATCGCGAGGCGGGGGGCCCCACATTCACTCCCGCCATGTGTCGGCGAGCACGCGCTCCCAGTTCTCGTGGGCGATGCGGCGCACGTCGGCTTCGTCGAACCCGTCCTCGAAGAGCGCGTCGACGAGGCGGGCAAGCCCCGTCACGTCACCCAGATCGCCGGGCATGGTGGCGCCGTCGAAGTCCGAGCCCAGCCCCACGTGCTCCACACCGATCCGGTCGGCGGCGTAGCGCACGTGACGCACGATCTCCGAGAGCGAGGTGGGCGCCTCGGGGTTCCCGTCGGCGCGCAGGAAGCCCACGTGGAAATTGATGCCCACGATGCCGCCCGACTCCGCGATCCGGTCCAGCTGACGGTCGGTGAGGTTCCGCGGAGACGGGCAGAGCGCGTGCACGCCGGAATGCGTGGCGACGAGCGGCGCCTCGGAGATGCGGGAGACATCCCAGAACCCCTTCTCGTTCAGGTGCGAGAGGTCCACGAGCACGCCCAGGCGGTTGCAGGCACGCACCAGGCGCTTGCCCGCCTCGGTGAGTCCGGGGCCCGTGTCGGGTCCGCGCGGGAAGTCGAACGGCACGCCGTGGCCGAACGCGTTGGGCCGGCTCCAGACGAGCCCGATCGAGCGTAGGCCCGCCTGGTAGAGCACGTCCAAGGCCTCCAGGCGCGTGTCGATCGCCTCCGCACCCTCGATGTGGAGGATCATCGCGAGCGTTCCGCGATCCAGGCATCGCCGGAGCTCGCGCGACGTCCGCACGACCTGGACCGCGCCCCCGGCCTCGGCTTCCAGCCTGAAGAGGTCCGACATCACCGCGAGCGTCCACGCGAGCGCCTGTCGCCGGTCGAGACGCGGCGGCAGGGGGACCGTGAAGCCGCCGGGCACTTCCTTGCCGTCGGCTCCGACCATCGGCAGGATCCGGCGCTCATAGCTGGGCGACGGCGTGAACACGGCGAAGAAACCGCCACCGAGTCCGCCCTCCCGTGCTCGGGGGAGGTCGACATGACCGTGCTCACTCCGCCCGAGAAAGGTGCGCGCCTCACCACCTCCGGACGTTTCCCGGATCTGCGTGAGCGTGTCGTTGTGGCCATCCAGCACGGAGACGGGAGGATGTGTCTTGGGCATGTCAGATCCTTCCGCTCAGACCGCCGAGCGCCACGGCCGTGCCCCTCCCCCGTGCCCGGGCCTGTTCGAGGGCACGGCGGGCGGCGGCCAGATCCTCCACAGCGAGGCCGAGCGACTTGAAGAGCGTGATCTCCTCTCCGGAACGTCGGCCCTCCACGCGGCCGAGCAGCACCTCCCCGATCTCTCCGACGATGTGGGTCTCGTCGATGGCGCCCTCGGCCTTGGGAAAGAGGTAGTCGCCCGCCTCGTTCACGGTGGACTCGCGCCGGTCCACGTACAGGCGCGCGCGAACGACGGCTTCCGTATCCAGCTCCCTGGCCGACTTCACGCTCGAGCCCACCGCGTTGACGTGCGTGCCCGGCGCGAGCCATGCCCCCTCGAGCACGGGCTCGGCAGAAGAAGTCAGCGTGCACACGACGTGGGCGCCGCGCACGGCCTCTTCGGCGGACGCGACGGCCTCCACCGCGACGCCGTGACGCTCGCGTGCCCTGCGGGCGAACGTCTCGCGGTGCTCCTGGTTGGGACTGTACGCGCGCACGCTGTCGAACGGACGGGCGACGAGCATCGCCTCGAGGTGCGTGCGCGCCTGCACGCCCGAGCCGAGGAGCGCCAGCTCCGAGGCGTCCTCGCGCGCCAGCGCCAGCGTCGCCACACCGCTCACTGCCGCCGTGCGGATCGCCGTCACCTCGCTCGCGTCCAGGATCCCCACGGGAAGCCCGTGCTCGGGGTCGAACATGAGTACGACGCCCTGGTGCGCGTCGTACTCCGTGCCGTGGTTGCCCGGGAAAACGGTCACGACCTTGACGCCGAGCGCCTCCGGCGACTCCGACAGCCCCGGCATCATCCCGAGAATCCCCTTCTCCCCGGGCAGACGCATGAGCGTGCGCAGGGGATTCACGCCCTCGCCAGCCGAGAGCGACCGCAGCACCTCGGCCATCCTCACCATGCAGTCCTCCATCGTGAGGAGGCTGCGGATGTCCGCCTGGGTCAGAACGAGTGTGTCGGGAATCACGGACAACCTCCGAAGAGTGGGGCGGTGCGGAGCCCCATCTTCGGGCCCGAACCGCCGGCGCTCAAGTCCCCCGACTCCGAACGCTGTGGAAACCTCGCCGAACTCCACCCCGTAGGGGCCCTGCGTCGAGGACGGCCGCAAGGCTGCTGCCGCCGGGGATGGACCGAGGAAAGGATGGGTGGAAGTGGACGCTCTCGTCGCGCAGCTCCGTCAGACATTTCGAAAGCTCTCCCGCACGCCCCTGTTCACGACGGTGGCCGTGCTCACGCTCGCCGTGGGCATCGGCAGCACCGCCGCGATCTTCGCGGTCGTGAACGGCGTCCTACTCAAGCCCCTGCCCTTCAAGGATCCCGATCGGCTGGTGGGCATCTGGCACACCGCGCCGGGGCTCGGCTTCAAGCAGATCAACCAGTCCCCTGCGCTCCAGTTCACCTACGCGGCCGAGAACCATTCGTTCACGGCGATCGGGATGTGGGACAACGCGAGCGTGTCGGTCACGGGCCGCCAGAAGCCGGAGCAGGTGCCGGCGATGATCGTCACGCACGAGACGCTCCCGTTGCTGGGCGTCGAGCCCTCGCTGGGCCGCTCGTTCACGTCGGAGGACGACGCGTTCGGGAGCCCCGAGACCGCGATGCTGTCGTACGGTTACTGGCAAAGCCACTTCGGTGGAGACCCGCACGTTCTCCAGCGTACGATCACCGTCGACGGGAAGAGCCGCCAGATCATCGGGGTGCTGCCCAAGGGACTCGAGTTCCTGCGCTACAACCCTGAGATCTACCTTCCCTTCCAGTTCGACCCGACGAAGCTCTTCGTCGGCAACTTCAGCTACCAGGGCGTCGCCAGGCTGAAGCCGGGGGTCACGCTCGCCGAGGCCGACGCCGACGTGAACCGCATGATCCCGATGGCCGTCCAGCGCTATCCCGGTGGTATCTCGCTGGCCATGCTCCAGAAGGCACGCTTCGCGGCGAGCCTGCATCCGCTCAAGCAGGACGTGGTGGGCAACACCGGCAACGTCCTCTGGGTGCTGCTCGGAACGGTGGCCATCATCCTCCTCATCGCGTGCGCGAACGTCGCCAACCTCTTCCTGGTGCGTGCCGAAGGCCGCCAGCAGGAGGTCGCGATCCGCACGGCGATGGGCGCCGCCCGCGGCAGAATCGTCCGGGACCTCCTCGGCGAGAGCGTCGTGCTCGGGCTCCTGGGCGGCCTGGTCGGACTCGTCCTGGCGTGGGGAGGCCTGAAGCTGCTGCTCGCGATCGGACCCGCATCCCTCCCCCGGCTCCACGACATCGGCATCGACGGGCGCGTGCTCGGATTCACGTTCCTGATCTCCGCCCTCGCCGGCGTGCTGTTCGGGATCTTCCCCGCCCTGCGTTACGCGGGACCGAACCTGGTGACCGCGCTGAAGGAGTCGGGGAGGGGAGGGGACGCCGGCAGGGAGCGGCACTTCGCCCGGAACACCCTGGTGGTGGCCCAGATGGCGCTCGCGCTCGTGCTGCTCACGGGCTCCGGCCTGATGATTCGGAGCTTCATGGCGTTGCGGCACGTGAATCCGGGATTCCGAGGTCCGGACCACGTGCTCACGTTCCGGGTCGCTGTGCCGGCGGACGATGCCTCCGAGTCCAACCAGGTGCAGCTCACCTTCCAGCAGATCCTGGACCGGATCCGCGCGGTGCCCGGCGTCACCTCCGCCGCGATGACCACGTCGGTCACCATGGACGGCCACGACAACAACGACGCCGTCCAGGTGGAGGGGCACACGTACGCTCCGGGCCAGATTCCTCCCATCCGACGCTACAAGTTCGTCGGCAACGGATACATCGAGACGATGCGAAACACCGTCGTGGCCGGCCGTACCCTCACGCGCGCCGACATCGAGGACCGCGCCCACGACGTGATGGTCACGCAGGACCTGGCCCGCGCGGAGTGGGGAAGCGCCGAGGCCGCGCTGGGTAAGCGCATCCGGAGTTGGGGAACGAACAAGATCCCACCGAGCCCCTGGTACACCGTGGTAGGGGTGGTCGGCGACGTCCACGACAACGGGGTGGGCGAGGATGCGGTGCCCACCATCTACTGGCCCGAGGTCGTGGAGCACTTCTGGGGAGACAGCACATACACCTCGTCCAGCCGCGTCTTCGTGGTCCGGAGCGCCTCCGCGAACCCGGCCGCGCTCCTGCCCGCCATGCGCAAGGCGGTCTGGGCGGTGAACCCGAATCTGCCCCTCGCCCGCGTGCGCACGCTCTCGGAGATCGTATCCGCCAGCATGGCTCAGACGTCGTTCACGCTCATCATGCTCGGAATCGCGGCGCTGGTCGCGCTCTTCCTGGGAGCGGTCGGCATCTACGGCGTGATCTCGTACGTGGTGGCGCAACGCACACGCGAGATCGGGGTGCGTATGGCGCTCGGAGCCGAGCGCTACGACGTGACCCGGATGGTGCTCGGCGACGCGTTCGTGCTCGCCGGAATCGGCGTCGCGATCGGGCTCGGAGCCGCGGCGGGGCTCACGCGGCTCATGGCCTCGCTCCTCTTCGGGGTGAGCGCCCTGGACCCGCTCACGTTCGCCGTGGTCGCGCTCGTCCTGACCGCGATCGCGCTCCTGGCCAGCTACGTGCCGGCGCGCAGGGCGGCGGGAGTCGATCCGGTGGAGGCGCTGACGGGCCGCTGAGCCGGGCGGCCGGCGCCGTCACCCCCCGGGCACAAGCCGGTCGAAGGTGTCGGGCGGGAGGTCCGTGAGCGACGCCACCACGATGTCGGCGTCCTCGCCCGCCCCGCCTCCGACGGCGATGCTCCGCATCCCACCCCGGAGCGCGGCCTCAATGCCGGCGCGCGCGTCCTCCACGACGATGGAGCGGTCGGGCCCGACACCCAGCCGCCTCGCCGCCGTCAGCAACACCTCCGGGTCCGGCTTGCCGCGCGAGACGTCCTCCGCGGCCACGAGCGTCTCGATGTACGCGCCGAGGCCCAGCGCCTCGTGCATCACCTGGACGTTGGCTCGCGGACCCGACGACGCGATGGCCTGCCGCCATCCGGCCTCGTGGAGAGCCCTCACCCATTCAGCCGCGCCGGGAAGCGGGTCGAGGCCGTGCTGCTTCACGAGCGCACGGTAAGCGCCCTCCTTCGCGTCGCCGACCCGGCGGATGTTCTCTGCGCCCGCCTCCGGCCCCAGCCAGCTGGAGAGGATCTCCTCGTTGCGCTGACCGAAGCTCGCGAGAAAGCGCTCCCGTGTGATCGGCACACCTTCGGCCTCCAGCGCGACCTGCCACGAGCACCAGTGGAGCTCGGTCGAGTCCGCGAGCGTCCCGTCGAGGTCCCAGAGCACAGCCCTGGGCCGCGCCGGGGACCCGCGGCCGGAGCCTTCAGCGCTGGCCGTAATAAGCGTCCTTCCCGTGCTTGCGCAGGAAGTGCCGGTCCACGAGATAGGAGGCAGGACGCTCCGCGTCGGTCGCCACGGAACGGAGCGTGCACTCCATGCGGGCCACGTACTCGAGCACCGTCGCCCGGCTCACCGCGTCCGCAGCGTCCTTCCCCCACGTGAACGGACCGTGGTTGGCCACCAGCACCCCGGGCACGTCCATCGGATCGATGTCGGCGGAGTGGAACGCCTCGACGATCACCAGCCCGGTGTTCTTCTCGTACGGCCCATCGACCTCTTCGCGCGTCATCTCGCGCGTGACGGGGACGTCTCCGTGGAAGTAGTCCGCGTGCGTCGTGCCCATGCAGCGCACGGGGAGGCGCGCCTGTGCCAGCGCCGTGGCGTGGAGCGAGTGCGTGTGCACGATCCCGCCGCACGGGAACGCGCGGTACAGCTCGAGGTGCGTCGGCGTATCGGAGGAGGGGCGCAGCGTTCCCGCCAGCACCTCGCCCGTCTCGAGCGAGACCGGCACCATGGACCCGACCGTCAACTCGTCGTAGGGCACGCCACTCGGCTTGATGACGAAGAGGCCCGCCTCGCGGTCCACCCCCGACACGTTGCCGAACGTGCCCATGACGAGGCCCGCCTCGACGAGGTCGAGGTTGGCCTGCAGGACCTTCTCCCTGAGCTCGCCCGAGCCGGCGCTCACGGGCGCGGCCCCGCGACGACGTGCTCCCGCAGCGTGAGCAGGCGCTTCATCAGCGTGGGCAGGTCCGCGTCCGCGTGCGGCACGTGCCCGAACGTGTCGTGCAGCTCCCGGTACATCGCGTACAGGACGTCGTAGACGGCCTCGGCCTTCGGGTTCGGCTCGAAGCGCTTCTCCTTGAGCGACGTCATCTTCTGCTGCGCGTCCTCGAAGCGGTCGTAGCCGCCGGCCGTCGCCCCCGCCGCCACGGCCGCCGCGATCGCGGAGCCGAGCGCGGGCGTCTGGGGCGACCCCGCGATGAGCATCGGCATGCCGAGGACGTCGGCGTAGATCTGCATGAAGAGATCGTTCTTCTCTGCGATTCCCCCGCAGCACACCACCCGCTCCACCGGCACGCCCCGCTCGGCAAAGCGCTCCACGATCGCACGGGCTCCGAACGCGGTCGCCTCGATGATCGCGCGGTATACCTCCGCCCGGGTCGTGTGCAACGTCTGGCCGAGCAGGAGGCCGGTCAGGCGCGTGTCGACGAGGATCGTCCGGTTGCCGTTGTTCCAGTCGAGCGCGAGCAGCCCCGACTCGCCGGGACGCAGCTTCGCGGCCTCGGCGGTGAGCGCCTCGTGCAGGGAGTCGTCGCCCTCGCACACGCCCTCGACCCACCAGTGCAGCAGGTCTCCCACGGCGGACTGGCCGGCCTCGATGCCGTAATAGCCCGGCATGACCGAGCCGTCCACGATCCCGCAGATCCCCGGGACCTCGCCCAGCTCGTCCGAGCTCGGAGCGATGGCGATGTCGCAGGTGGACGTGCCGATGATCTTGACCAGCGTGCCCTTCGTGATGCCCGCGCCCACCGCTCCGTAGTGCGCGTCGAACGCGCCGATGGCCACCGGGATCCCGTCGGGGAGGCCGAGCGTCTCCGCCCACTCCTTCGCGAGTGCGCCCGCCGTGTGGTCCGCCGCCCACGCGTCGTCGTAGAGCCGGTCCCTCAGTTCGGCGAGCTTCGGGTCGAGCCTCGCGAGGAACTCCTTGTCGGGCAGCCCGCCCCAGCCGCGAGAGTACATCGCCTTGTGACCTGCCGCGCACATCCCTCTCGGCACGTCCGCCGCGCGCTTCACGCCGACGAGCACGGCCGGCACGTAGTCGGCGAGCTCCACCCAGCTCGCCGCCGCGTCGAAGACGTCGGGCGCCACCTTCAGGCAGTGCCATACCTTCGACCAGAACCACTCCGAGGAGTACACACCGCCGATCGGCATGAGGTAGCGGGGCGCGTGGTCGGCCGCGGTCTTCGTGATCGCCGCGGCCTCCTCGGCGCCGGTGTGGTCCTTCCAGAGCCACGCGTGCGCGGCCAGGTTGTCCTTCCACTTCGGGTCGAACGCGAGCGGCGTGCCGGTCGCGTCCACCGGGATCGGCGTCGAGCCGGTCGTGTCCACGCCGATGCCGACGACGCGGTCGCGCGAGAACCCGGGCGTCTTGTCCGCCTCGGCGAGCGCGCCCTTGGCCGACTCCCTCAGCCCCTCGACGTAGTCCTCCGGGTTCTGACGGGCGAGGTGGGGGTTGCCGGCCTCGAGCAGGATGCCGGCCTCTCCCGACGGGTAGTCGAAGACGGACGTTCCCAAAGTCGATCCGTCGGCACAGTCCACGATCACGGCGCGCACGGAGTTGGTCCCGTAGTCGAGACCCAGCGTGTAACTCTTCATGATCTATCCACCTTTACAGTCGCTTCTGAATTCGATTGAGACCCTCCGGCTGATCACCCCCGGAAGCACAGGGAGGCCGAGAGATGGAGCCGGTCTGCGTATCCCTGGCGTCCGGACCGCGAACGGTCGGAAGTGTAGACGGGGGTCGACGGCCCTGCAAGATGGGCGCAACGCATGGTCGGCATACGATTGTGAACGCTAACAGCACCACGCCGCATCAGGCGGGTGGGCCGGTCCGGCGTGCGCGACGATTCGGGCGAACGAGCCGACGCCCGGCGGGTTCCGGACGCAGCTCGGAGTGAGCCTGTGTCGCGCGCACCGGGCCGGCCTACCCGCCTGTCAATCCTGCACCTGCCAGGTCGCCGTCGCCGTCTTCGACGGATCGCTCTCGGACGTCGCGGTGAGCGTCACCGTCGCCGCCCGGGCGCTCCCGGCGCCACGGGTGAGATAGACCGTCACCGGCTCGGACGCTCCGAACTTCAGGACGGCGAGCCCATTCATGATCCCGGCCTTCCACCCCTGTCCGTCCACCGAGGCTTTCAGGCGGTACACGTCGGAGGTCAGGTACGCGTTCACGTCACGCGGATGGAGCCCGGGGTCGGTGGCGACCGCCTTCCCTGTGTTCTCGAGGGTGAAGGTCACCCGACCGGCGTCGGTGCCGCTCGGCGCCCCGAGCGCGACACCGCGCTGCTGCGGACCGGATCCGTCCAGCGACCGCACGGCCAACGTGTACGACAGGATCCCCCGGCTGTCGTGGTGGACGTCGACAACGTAGAAGTGCAGCCGATTGGGCGTGTCTTCCCATTCGTACTGACTCCCGGACCGGAGGCCGGCGTGGAAGAGCGCATCGTTGAGCTGACGGTAATCGGCGATGGTACGCATGACCTTGTCGCCGTTCGGCTTCACGTAGTCGATCTCGTTGATGTCCTCGGGGTGCGCGTCGATGACCCAGATGAAGCTGTTGAACGCGTTGGGGCCGCCGTTGCGCCCACGCAGGCTGTCCTTGTTCTTGGCCAGCAGGACGCCGTTGTCGGGCGTGTAGGAGTCGTAGCCGATCCTCTGGACGACCTCGAGCGAATAGAAGTTGTAGTCCGGCGTTCCGGCGGACAGCGGGTTCGTGGCGGGGTCGTCGGGCGGCGTGCGGTCCTGCGGATCCGGACCGTCGAGCCGAACCGTGATGCCCGCGAACGTCCCGGGTAGCGGCGCCACGGCGCGCGCGGTCACGTCGGCGACGGCCAGGCCCGACTGGGCCAGCCCGTCCCGGCTGAGCGTCAGGAGGTCGGCGTCCGTGATGAACTTGTTCTCGAGCCGGTCACGGATCATGAGGCCGGCCGGCATCGCGGCCCCCTCCGTGGCCGGCACCACCCAGCGGCGGTGCGGCCCGCCGGGTCCGTTGAACGAGCCGCGATCCATCATGTCCCACGGGCCCGCCGCCACCCGCCGATACGGCTGGACGTAGGGGTTGTTGTTGAGGTCGGGAATGCTGAACGCGTGGTGGCCGAGCTCGTGCGTGATCGTTCCGGAGCTCTCGCCCTGGCGGATCGAGGACAGGCCCCAGAGCTGTGCGCCCGCGAGCCAGCTCGTCCAGTCCACGTAGCGCGTCACGACCCAGTGCGGCTTGTCGGGATTCGGGTTGCCCCACTCGGGCGGGATGTCGTCCTTCGAGTTGAACTTCATCTCGCCGAACTCCTGCCACACGCCCGTCTCGTCGTAGCCCGCGTAGATGCGCAGCACAGCGTCGTAGTTCTTCGGCGAGTCGCCCGTGGCGGCCGCCCACAACGAATCCGTCTCGTGCTCCAGCGGCATGCGGCCGCCCACGGGAATGCCGTCCGGCGTGTCGTCGTTCTGCCCCCACTCGGCCAGGCCGTAGCGCCAGAACGGCTTCGACAGCCGGTAGGGTCCGAACGGCTCGAGTTCCGTAATGCCGAACTTCCCTCGCGACTGCTCCTCCCAGTATGCGTTGATCGTGTGCCCGTGGTTCACGTCGCTCGGCTTCAGGAAGAAGTCGGCGTAGAACTGCGGCACCTCCGCGCGCGGGATCGCGTCGATCTGGGGATTGCCGAACGGATCGGAGTGCTTCTTCTGCGTGATCACGAACGGCTCGTCGGGGAAGTCGACGGCCACGAGCGCCATCCTGAACTCCCGCTGGGGATGGACCGAGTCCGCCCAGTTGACCCCGGGAATGGCGTGGTAGTCCGCCCAGGTCATGGAGTCCTGGTCCTCGACCGTCTGTACGTCGATGGGACCGGGGAGCGCGCTCTGCTGGACTGCTCCGCCTCCGCATGCCTGGGCCGCGGCCGCGAGCGCGAGCGCCAGGAGCGTCGCCGCGGGGGATCGTGACGCCCTGACCGGACGTTGCCTCTCGGTGCCTGATGCATGTCGCGTCGTCATGAAGACATCTCCATGGGTTCTCGTCGGTGCATCGGGCCGGGGGCGTGGCCGAGCCACGCCCCCGGAGGCAGTCCCGTTGTTCCCTTGGACTCCTGCTGTCCTACCCTACTGGGCCCGCGGCAGGACCACCGACGGCTTCACGACCGCGTCGACGGTCTGACTCGCCCCGCTCCCCTCGAGCGTCACCGTGTACGTGCCGGGCTCGACCGGCTCCCCCCGCCGGAAGCGGAACCGGAAGCGCCGACCCTCCGGAGCGGGCGGTGCCTCTCCCCGCAGATCCCACAGGACGCGGTGGATCCCGGGGCCTGGGGCGACCTCGAGCGTGCGCACCACCGAGCCCGACGAGCTCTTGACCGTGAGCGTGAGCGTGTCGCCGCCGGCATCACGGCGGTAGACGTCGATCAGCACTCCGTTCGGCTCGTTGGGTGTATCGATGTGGCGATCGCCGAAATAGTGGTAGTTGCCCCATCCGCTCTCGACCCGGAGGCCCTTGGCCTCCGGCGTGAAGAGGTGGACGGGCTGGGCCAGGACGTCCGAGGTGAGCTGCTCGAGCGGCGTGATGTCGGTCGTCCAGATCGCGCGCCCGTAGGTGCCCACCACCAGGTCGTGCTCGCGCGCCTGGATCGCGATCGCCTTCACGGGCACGATCGGCATGTTGCTCTTCATGCGCACCCAATGCGCACCAGCATCGATGCTCGCGAACAGGCCTCGGTCCGTGCCGAGGAAGAGGAGGGAGGGATCGTGCGGATCCTCGGCGATCGCGTTCGCGGGCGCGTCGGGCAGCGTAGCGGCGAGCGAGTGCCACGTGGCCCCGTAGTCGTCGGTCCGATAGACGAACGTGTGGAAGTCGTCGCGATGGAAGCCGGTGATCGTCACGTACGCCCGCCCCGGGACGTGCGAGGACGGAACGACGTCCGTGACCCAGTACTGCTTCGGGGCACCGGCCGCCCACAGCGCGGACGTGGCGTTCGTCCAGTGGGCGCCGTCGTCACGCGTGACCTGGACGTTGCCGTCGTCCGTGCCGGCCCAGATCACGCCGGCCGTGACCGGCGACTCCGCCACCGTCGTGATCGTGCAGTACTGGATGTTGCCCGACCCGTTCTCCTTGGTGGTGTCGTTCGTGGTGAGATCCGGACTGATCTCCTGCCACGTGTCGCCGCGGTCGTTCGAGCGCAGCACGACCTGCGCGGCCGTATAGACCGTCGATGGATTGTGCGGCGACAGCACGATCGGCGTCGTCCACGTATAGCGGTAGGGCTGCTCTCCCTTCGGTCGCGGCGGGGGCTCGATGCTCGTCATCGTGGCGTTCTTCTGATCGACACGGAACTGTCCGCCGAACTCGAACGTGTTGTACTCCCAGCGGCTGTTCGTCGGATCGACCGCCTGGAACATCCCGTCACCCGTGCCGACCGTGACCCAGTCGGTGATGGAGCTCACGTCGCCGGAGAACCCGTTGATGGGACCCTTCCATGACTCGTGGTCCTGCTCGCCGACGTAGATGTGGTAGGGGTCGTCGTTGTCGAGCGCGATGCTGTAGACCTCGCCCATCGGAATGTTCTCGAGGAAGTCGACCGTCTTGCCGCCGTCGTACGTGACGTTCACGCCCCCGTCCGTGCCGATGAGCATGTGGTTCCCGTCCTGAGGATCGACCCACACCTGGCGCACGTCGCCGAACATGTCCCGCGGCTTGAAGAGCGGACTGTGCTGGTAGTCGCTCCAGGTCTTTCCGCCGTCGAGGCTCGTGAGCAGCGCGTCGCTCGTGACGTACAGGCGCTGGTCGTTCTCAGGGTCCACACGGAGGACGTCGAACGAGTACGGCGCCTTGCCGCCCACGTTGACGTCGGGCGGGTTGGTCATGTGCCAGCTGGCCCCGGCGTCGTCCGTGCGATAGACCTGGCCCCATCCCCCGCTGACGCGCATGGCCCCGGGGCGCTGGCCCGGCCGCGGGTTCCCGTTCTCGACGATGGCGTAGAGGATGTTCGGGTTCGCGCGGAAGATGTCGATGCCGATCCGGCCGATGTTGCCCGTCGGCAGCCCGGTCTCCAGCCGCTTCCAGTTGCTTCCGCCGTCGGTCGTCTTGTAGATGCCGCTGCCCGGCCCGCCGAGCTCGAACGTCCAGGGGAGCCGCTTCATCTGGTACGTGGCGGCATAGAGGATCTGCGGATTGCCCGGATCCATCGCCAAATCGATCACGCCGACGTGATCGTTGATGTAGAGGACTTTCTCCCAGGTCTTTCCACCGTCCCGGGTCCGGTAGACACCCCGCTCCGGATTGGTGCTCTGCAGATGCCCCATCGCCGCGACATACACCGTGTTCGGGTCGTTCGGATCGACGAGGATCACGGAGATGTGCTGGGTCTCGTCCAGGCCCATGTGCTGCCACGTCTTGCCGGCGTCCATCGACTTGTAGACACCGTTGCCGGAGGTGCTGTATCGGGTCCCGGTCACCTCGCCCGTGCCGACCCACACCTGGTTGGCGTCGGACGGAGCCACGGCGAGAGCTCCGATGCTGAGGGGGCCCACGTCGTTGAAGACGGACTCGAACGTCGTCCCGTTGTTCACCGTCTTCCAGACGCCGCCGTTGCGCACGCCCACGTAGTACGTCCGCAGGTGTTCGTGCTCGGGGGTGGTGGGTACGGCGAAGGCCGTGACGTTGGCTCCCGCACGGAACGGTCCGAGGTTGCGGAAGTGGAACGCGTTCAGGAGCGAAGACGAGAGCTCCTGGGCCCCGATGGGCCCGGCGATCGTGAAGAGCGCGAGCAGCACCGTGGCGGCGCTCAGGAGCGTGGGAGTGCGTGGACGGAGAGGCCGCATGCCTGTCTCCCGGCTGGGATAGAAGATTCGGTCGAAGCGCGTCGAATGAGAGGAAATCGCGTGCGGCGCGCTGTGGGGAACGCCCGAATCTACGGGCCGTCCGAGCGCCTGTACACAAGGGTCGGAAGACGGCCGCGCGACCCGAACGGCCCCCGCGTCAGCGCAGGATGAAGAGGCCCGCCGCCACCAGACCCAACGCGAACAACATCGGCCGCCACCGCCAGGGGCGACGGGACGGGGAACTTGACGGACCCGTCCAGATGAGCACCGCTCCACAGGTCGTCGGGCCGAACTGCATCGGCACGTCGCCGACGTGCTCGTAGACCTCGATGCCCTGGATATCCACGGTTGGCACGAACGAGTCGATCTCGTCGGTCGAACCCTCGTCCATCGTTCGCTGCCCATTCAGCCAGAAGACCGGCCGGCAGCCGCCGGCCAGGGTCATCCCGTAGCCTCCACCACGCAGACGAACGAAGCTCGCCCCCGGAACCCCCCGGAGCAGGTCGGAGACGACGCGCGGATGACGCTCCTCGATCTCGCTCCGCGTGATGAAGGTCCCCGGGCCGTGCAAGCGACGCTCGTCGAACCCCTCCATCCAGTCGTGCCCGGAGCGCTTGACCGTCACCATGATCGGCTGCAGGTCGACCGGATGGATCGGGAGCTCGAGGACGACGCGCACGTCGGCGCCCGACGCGACCATGAGCGTGTCGAGGAGGGTCTGCCTCCCGAGCAGGCTCGCGCGGATCATGTAGAGCCCGGGCACAACGTCGGTGAATCCGAAGTTGCCGTACTCGTCGGTCGTGCGACTCATCAGGCCTCGGCTCCCATCGGGTCCCCGACCCAGGGAGACCAGCACCGACGCCAGGGGCTCACCCGTCTCGTGGTCGAACACCGTGCCCACCACGATCGATGCGTCCCCCCCGCCGCCCGCGCGCACCTGGGCCGCGGCCGGCCCCGAGAGGACACTCAGGACGGCGAGGACCACGAACGCCAGGGATGACTTGGACGACAAGGGTAGGCGCCTCCGTTCACGGACGGAACCCGGCATCTCCACCTCGACTATGTAATACTCTGGCAGCGGTTCGGTAAGGAGGTTCGCATGGGGGCTTCCCAGGTGTTCCACGGAGCCGCGGCCGAGATTCCCGGCCGATGCTCGGCATCCGGTTGCCGCCTTCCGGCCCGCAGTTACGTTAGGCGAATGCGCCCACCAGGGCGTGAGATCAGGTCAAGCTCACTCAGGGGGTTATCGTGGACATCTCTCGTCGCAACGTTCTGAAGCTCGGTCTCGGAGCCGGCACGGTCCCGCTCCTCGGCCGGCTGCCCCTTCGGGCGGCGACGCTGATGCACAGCTCCGGCGAAGATCCCCGTGAGGATCCTCGCGTGCGCGCCATGGAGGATCGGCTGCTGCAGTGCCGCCGCCTGCCGCTCGACGCGGTGCGGCTCCAGCCCGGAGGTCCTCTCGAGCACGCGCAGCAGCTCGACCGGAAGTACCTGATGGAGCTCGAACCCGACCGGATGCTCGCGTACTTCCGCATCCGTGCGGGGCTGCCCAAGAAGGCGGAGCCGTACGGGGGATGGGACGGCGACGGCCGGAACCTGACGGGACACCTGTGCGGCCACTACCTGTCGGCCACGAGCCTCATGTACGCCGCCACGGGCGACGACGCGTTCAAGAAGCGCGTCGACTACATCGTCGGCGAGCTGAAGATCGTCCAGGACAAGAACGGCGACGGCTACCTGTGCGCGCTCGAGGGCGGGCGGAAGTCGTTCGGCGACCTCGCCAAGGGAGACATCAAGGTCGCCGCGTTCGACCTCAACGGTCAGTGGTCGCCCTGGTACACCGTGCACAAGCTGTTCGCCGGCCTCCGGGACTCGTACCGGTTCACGGGCAACAGGACCGCGCTCGAGGTGGAGAAGAAGTACGGCACGTGGGTGGAGGGGATCCTCTCGGGGCTCGACGACGCGCAGCTCCAGAAGATGATGCTGTGTGAGTTCGGTGGGATGAACGAGACGCTCGTAGACCTCTACGCCGACACCGACGACAAGCGCTGGCTCGCGCTCGCCTGGAAAATAGAGCAGACGGCGTTCGTCGATCCGCTCGAGCGGCACCAGGACGACCTGGGCGGGAAGCACGCCAACACCAACATCCCGAAGGTCATCGGCTCGCTGGACCGCTTCGCCTACACCGGGCGGCCTGCCGACCTGATGACGGCGTCGTACTTCTTCGACACGGTGGTCCACCACCACGGCTTCTCCACCGGCGGCCACGGCGAGAACGAGGCGTGGGGCCCGCGCGACGTGATCGGTGGCATCACCGACGGGCGCACGGCGGAGTCGTGCAACGTCTACAACATGCTCAAGCTCGTGCGCCGGCTCTTCACGGTCCATCCGGACGTGCACTACGCCGATTACCACGAGCGGGCACTGTTCAACCACCAGATGGCGTCGATCGACCCGAACGACGGCCGCATGTGCTACATGGTGGACGTGGGGCGCAGCGTCACGCACGAGTACCAGGACATGTTCCACGCGTTCACGTGCTGCGTGTGCACGGGCATGGAAAATCACGCGCTCATCAACGACGGGATCTACTACGAGGACGGCGAGCACCTCTGGGTGGGCATCTACGTCCCCTCGACGGCGGAGTGGGCGGACGCGGGGGTGAAGCTCACGATGGATACCGACTTCCCGGTGGGGGAGAGCGCCAAGCTCACCCTGGATGTGAGGAAGCCGAAGAAGTTCACGCTCACGATGCGCCGTCCCTGGTGGGCGGGCGACGGCTTCACGATCAAGGTCAACGGAACGCCCATCGAGGCGCCGCCGGTCAACGACGGCAAGGGCAACACGCGCGAGGACGGCCCCTACTACTACGCCGCGCCGATGAGCTCCTGGGTGGAGATCGAGCGGACGTGGAAGACGGGCGACGTCGTGGAGGTCTCGCTGCCCAAATCGCTTCGCCTCGAGCCGACGCCCGACATGCCGGGCCGCACCGCGATCATGTGGGGTCCGCTCGTGCTCGCCGGCGACATCGGACCCGAGCCGGAGCGGGGACGCGGCCGGCAGGGGGGGCCAGGAGGTCCGCCTCCCGCGCGCCCGGTCAGCCCGGTGTTCATCACGGCCGACAAGCCGATCGAGCAGTGGCTCGAGCCCGTCTCCGGCAAGCCGGGTCACTACATGACCGCGGCGGGCGCGACGGTGGAGCCGACCGCCGCGGCCAAGGGGCGCCAGGTGGAGCTCATGCCGTTCTACGAGAACCAGGAGCGCTCCTACACGGTCTACTGGGACACCTACACGCCCGACGCGTGGGAGAAGAAGCACGCCGAGCTCGTGTCCGAGGCCCAGCACGAGGCGATGCTCGACGCCGCGAGCGTGGCGACGGTGCCGGTCGGCGACTTCCGCCGCGAGCGCGACTACAACTTCCAGAGCGGGGAGGACGCGCGCCGTCCCGTGCGCCTGGACGAGCGCTTCGGCCGCAGCGGGCGGAGCTGGTTCAGCTACGACGTGGCTGTCGACCCGACGCACCCAATGGCGCTCGTGGTGACGTACAACAGCGGTGCGAGTATGTACAACAGCGCGGGGCGCGCGGCGGAGGCGGACTCGTTCGAGATCCAGGTGGACGGAACGAAGGTGGCCCACGCGAGCATCGCTCCGTCCGATCCGCCTCGCTTCTACGACCTCACCTATCCGATCCCGGCCGCCCTCGTGCAGGGCAAGCAGAAGGTGACGGTGCGCTTCCAGGCGGACGAGGGAAGCCGCGTGCGGCCGGTGTTCGGGATCCGGATGGTGCGAGCGGATGAGCTGAAGTAGGAGGAGGCGGGCGGGGTGGCGCGTCGGGGACGGCGGGGGCTCACACCGCCGGCACCTCGGCGCCGCGGACCTTCCCCACGAGCCAGGCGAACAGCACGAGCGCGGCCACGCCCGCCAGCGCCTCGGTGTAGAGCATGCCGTTGGTGTGCCACGCGTCGTGCGCCCACCCGTCCACACGCAGCATCCCCAGCGTGAACAGGGTGTTCAGGGCGAAGAAAAGGTTGATCTTCGTGGCGGCCGCCGAATGGCCTACGATGGCGAGCACCATCCCGGTGAAGGACGCCGCCACCATCCCCAGGGTGAACGTGTAGAAGAGGGTCGAGGCGGTGTAGCCAACCACCGTGCGCGGCGACCAGGCCATCACGACGCACGCCAGCAGGCCCAGCGCGCACGAGATGGCGTAGGCCCACGGCTTGTGGATGCGGTCCGCGAGGCGGCCGCCGGCGAAGCATCCGACGACGATGGCGATGCCCCCGCCGAGCCCGAGCACGAGCGACACGGTGTCCGCGGAGGCGTGCCACTCGGGGCCGAGTGAGCCGAACAGGTCCTTGGCCGCGCCCGTGCCGATCGGGAGGATGGCGAGGATGAGCGCGATACGCCCGACCCGCGAGCGGACGATGCCCACCATCTCGCGCCACGCGTCGCGCACGCGGGCGCCGACGGCCGCGCCCTGCAGCGGCCGGGGAGGCTCGGCGACGAGCAGGAGCGGGGTCGCGCACACGAAGAGCAGCACCGTCAGGCCGGCCCCGGCCATCCACGGAAGCGCGGCATGGCGCATGAGCCAGAGCGCCACGCCTCCCCCGGCGGTCTGTCCGAGCTGATTTCCCGCCTGGAACCACCCGGCCGCGCGGCCGCGCGCCGCCATCGGGGTGTTGTGCACCATCAGCCCTTCGGTCGCGAAGGCGACGAAGGTCGCTGCGACGCTCGACATGAGCACGAGCACCGAGAGCAGCGGCATGGTGCGCGCGGACAGGGGAACGACCGTGATCGCGATGAACCCCACCGACACCGTCGCGATACCGATGAGGTACCATCGCTTGCGCGTCAGCGTGTAGTCTCCGATGGGCGCCCACAGAAACTTCCATCCCGAGGCGAGCAGGGTCATACCCACCACTCCCGCGATGGCGGATACGCTGATGCCCGCCCTCACCGCCAGGTAGCCCAGCGCGATGGACGGAAACCCGAACGAGAGCCCGAACGGGAAGTACAGGACGGCCCACACCCACGGGTGGCGGGTGGGCGGCGTGGACTCAGCCTCCCGGCTCACTCATCCGCCCTGCCCGCCCCCATCCTTCTTCGCGCTCTCGAGCTCCTTCTCCACCGCGCTCTTCGTGTCCGCGTAGCGGATCGCGGAGGCCGCGGACTCGAGACGCGCGCGTACGGTCGCCCAGCTCGGGAACCTCGACTCGGAGAGCACCATCCCGAAGGCCTGCACCACGTAGCGGCGCACCCCTGCGCGCTCGTCGTTCAGGTGGGCCACGAGCGAGTCCAGGGCCGCGCCGCTCCCGCGGCCGGCGAACGCGGCCAGCGCCTGCGCCGGCACCTGATCGAGCGTCAACTCGCTCGCCACGGTCGGGATCGCCGCCGTGTCGTCGAGCATCACCACCGCCCGCAGCGCCGTGTGCTGGATCACCTCCCTGTACGAGGGCGTCGTCAACGCCTGCTGGATCACGTCCTGCGCGTGGTCGGAGTCCGCCCGGGCGATCGCGGAGACCGCCGCCGCGCGCGCCTGGTAGCTCCCGTCGTTCTGCCAGGCGTCGTGCAGGATCCGGATGGCGCGCTCGCCCCCGAGCCGGCCGAGAGCGCCCAGCGCCGCCGCGCGCACCGCCGACGACGTGTCCTTCGCCGCCTGCGCGACCGCATCCAGGGCCTTTCCGGGCGAGAACGCGCCGAGCGCCGAGGCCGCCTCCGCCCGCGTGCGCGGATAGTCGGCGTGCAGCGCGGCGTCGTGCAGCGCGGCCGCGGCGTCGGGGTCGGTCGTGCGCTTCGCGAGCTGGTCGATCACCCACTCGCGGTCCCACAGGTTCGGGTCGCGCCCGAGCTGTGTGGCGAGCCACGCGGTCGGCTCGTCGAAGGTGAGCCCTTTGAGGACGTGGTCGCCGTCGTCGAAGACGACCATCGTGGGCGGGCTCTTCACACCGGAAACCGTGATCGTCTGGTCGCGGGCGTCGAGCCAGGCGCTGTCCACCACGTCTCCGCCCGCGGTGCCGACGCGGATCGTCACCGGCATGCGGAACACCTTCGCGACGTGGAATTGCACGCTGTCGGGCCCGGGATGGAGGGTGTCCTCCTGAGTCTGCCGGACGTGCAGGCTCAGGGTGTGCGCGGTCGAGTCGTACGCGGCGCTCACGTCGAGCTTCGGGTAGCCGGCGCCGTACACCCACTCGCTCCAGAACCAGTCGAGGTTCTCACCCGTGGCTCGAAGGATGGCCTGCCTCAGGTCGTCGGAGGTGCCGTTGCCGAACTCGTGGGCGGTCAGGTACTCGTGCAGCGACGCCCAGAACCGGCGCGGCCCCAGGTAGTCCTCGAGCATCTTCAGGACGAGCGCGCCCTTGGGATAGATGTTGTTCGAGTGGTACGACGCGAGCGCCATCGGCCGGCGGCGGTCCGTGGCGAGGTAGTCGCGGTACTCGTCCGCGTAGTAGTCCTCGGCCGCGTGCGCCCCCTCCTTCTGCTCCCAGTACTGTCCGGGCATGAACTCGGCGAACCCCTCGTTCAGCCACAGGTTCGCCCAATCCTCCGTCGTCACGTAGTCGCCGAACCACTGGTGCGCGAGCTCGTGCGGAATGAGCAGCCAGACGTACCAGGGCCGGTCCTGGTAGGCCCGGTCGTCGGGGAGCCAATCCACGAGCGTCGTGGCGCTCACGTTCTCCATCCCGCCGAAGAAGTCGGCGACCGTGGTCTCGGCGTACTTGGCCCACGGGTATTTCACACCGGTGAGGCGCGAGTACGTGTCGATCATGTCCGTCGTGCGGTGGAAGAGCCGCCACGCCTTGGCGCTGTCCGCCCGGTAGACGAAGTAGTCGACCGGAACGCCCTTCCACTGGTCCTTGATCTCCGCGTACGGCCCGACGATGAGCGAGATCAGGTACGTCGCGCTGGGGCGGTCCTCTCGCCACGTCACCGTGTGGGTCTTGCCATGCGCCACGTCCGAGACGAGGTGGCCGTTCGACACCACGACGTCGCCCTTGTCTACCGTCGCCACCATCTCCCACGACTCCTTGTCGTTCGGGAAGTCGTAGGTCGGGAACCAGAAGTGGTTGTCCATGGCCTCGCCCTGGCTCCAGATCTGGCGAGGCCGGTGCGGCAGCCCGTCGGGCGTGATGAACGTGAGCCCGTGGCCGTTGGCCACCTTGCCGTCGTAGGCGACGGTGAAGCGCACCGTGTCACCGTAGTCGGCCGGACGGGGAGGGAACACGACGAGCGTGTCGCCGTGGCGCGCCGTGCGCAGCGCGTGGCCGTCGCTCGCGGTCACCTTCGTGTTCTCGAGCAGCTTGCCCTCGTCGAGGACGATCGAGTCGAGCCCCGGCCGGAGGGACACGAGCGTGGTCGTCACCACACCCTTGAACGACGTCGAGTCCCAGTCGAAGTCCGAGACGGCGATCCGCTGGTGGATCAGGTCGTAGTCGTGAGAGCGCGCGTAGTGGTCCACGCCCATCAGCTCGGCGTTGGACTGCGCGGAGAGTGGAGCGGCGAACAGGGAGAGGCAGATGAGGGTGGCTAGCGAGCGCACGGGCATACCCAGGGCAGAGGTCTCGATCGATCGATCTCAGCAGTAGAGCGAGCCCTGGCCGGGATCGCAAGCGCGCGGCGGTCGTGGCACCGGCCGGTGGACGTCACCACCCCCGGGTCATGCCGGAGAGCTCAGCCTGAGCGCGCCTTCCATGCCTTCAGGATCTCCTTCTCCCGCTCCGGCGTGAGCACGAAGTGGGGCTTCGACCTCCAGGCGGGCGAAACCGCGTCGGAGTGCCACCACGTGAGCGTGTCCGTGACGGTCGTCGCGAGCGGCCGGAACGCGAGGCCCGCGGCGCGGGCGCGCCGGCAATCGATGCGCTGCGATCCGAGGTTGTCGCCCGTGGGAATGACCCACGGGATGGCCCAGGTCAGGTTCTGCGCGGTGAGGAAGTCGTAGTCGTCGACCCATGTCCAGGACAACTCCGCGGAGGTGGTGGCGCGCACCCCGTAGACGAACTCGGCCATGGTCAGGTGCGACGCAGGCCCCGTGGCGTTGAAGACCCCACCCTTCCCTTCCTCCAGCAAGCGGATCATCCACTCCGTCAGGTCGCGCACGTCGACGTACTGGACGAAATCGCCCTGCTTTCCCGGGACGAGAATCTCCCCGCCCCGCTCCACCCGAACCGGCCAGTAGGTGAACCGATCGGAGCGGTCTCCCGGCCCCACGATGTAGCCGGGCCGGATGATGAGCGCACGCTCGCCGAACGCCTTCCGTGCCTCGATCTCGGAGTTGGCCTTCATCACCCCGTAGGCGTAGTCCTCGCTCTTCCCGTTCGTCGGGTCCACGAGCGCGATGGGGCCGTCCTCGCCGATCTCCACCGTCCGGTACGGATAGAAGACCCCGGTCGAGGAAACGTACAGGTACGTCCCGACCGCGTCCTTCAGGAGTTGGGCCGAGTCGTGGGTCCACTTCACCTTCTGGCCCGAGTCGTCGATGACCGCGTCCCAGCGCCGATTCTTCAAGGCGCTCAGGTCGCCCGCCCGGTCTCCGATCAGGCGCTCGACGTGCTCGAAGGCTTCCGGGAAGAGGTCGGGCTTCGTCCGACCCCGCGTGAAGATCGAAACCGAATGGCCACGCTCGAGGGCGTAGCGCACCAGGTGCGGACCGATGAAGCCGGTGCCGCCCAGAATCAGGATGTCGAGGTGGCGGGGTGCGGTCGGCGGCGCGCCGCCCTCGCGGGACTCCGCGGTCCCGGGCTCGGTGCCCGCGAGACCCGGTGTGCGCAAGCCGAGTCCGAGAGCGCCTCCGGCCGCCAGCGTCGTCTTCAGGAATCCGCGTCGGTCCGTGCGCATACGATCCTCACCTCCCGGGGTTTCGTCCGTCTCCGCCCGCCCGCTTCGAGTCGGCCGGCGCGCGGCACCGATCCAAGTATCGTCAGGCTACGCCCGCATCACCAGGCGATCGACGACCGCGTGCTTTTCAAGACCGACACGATCCGCCCCGGCGATGCGCCCCGCTTCGTCGATGTCGATTCGAGGGGGGTGCATGTGTTCACGCTTCCGCTCGACGATGCTCAGGATACGAGCCACGGAGCGGTGCTCGTGAAGGTCGGGCGGAAGCGATCCTGGCAGGTCGATCGCCGCACCTTTTCGCGAAGGGAGCGCACGGCCTATGTTGGGCGCCGCGCGAGAGGTCCCGTACGATCCGAACCGGAGGCTCCATGGTCCGTCCGCTCCTGATGCTCGCCCTGATCGCCGCTGCGAACGGCTCCGCGAAGCCCGGCGTCACCACACCATCGGGTGCCGCGGCGGCGGCGGCCGATTCCGCGCGCGTCGAGCTCGTGCGTGTGCCCGGCAAGCTCCTCATCGGACAGCGGCTGCGCCTCGAGGCGCGCGTCGTGGATGCGAACGGCACGGTGCACGAGCACGCGAGGATCGCGTGGCGCGCCACGGCGTCCAGCTACGTGAGCCTCGCGGCGGACGGGAGGATCACCGGGGTCAGGCCGGGCCACGTGGGCATCATCGCGGTCTCCGGTGACCTGAAGGCCGAGCGGACGATCGAAGTGCTCCGGAACAGGGTGGGCTCGTTCACGCTCGCTCCGGCCTACAGCACGACGCGCGTGGGCGACACGGTGCATGTCGCGCTCGACGTGAACGACACGTCCGACCAGCCGATCACGGGCGTGCTGGCCGAGTGGCAGCTCTCTCCCGAAGGCGCGACGATCGACGACGCGGGCGCGTTCGTCCCGAAGATGGCGGGGCTCTACACGATCCTCGCGACGATCGGCGACCGGAAAGCCGTCGCGACCGTGAGGGTGGCGCCGCAGGAGCGCTGAGCCTCTTGATCCTCACGTAACGTGAGGCGGTATCGTCCTCGCGTTCGTGATGAGGACACGCGACAGGAGACGATCATGGTCGACGAAGGGACGGGCGGGTTCGACGCCGCCGCGTACGAGGAGGAGGCCCGGCGGCGCTGGGGCGACACCGAGGCCTACGAGGAGTCGGCCCGGAGGACCCGGAACCACTCGAAGGAAGACCGGGCCCGCATCGAGGCCGAGAGCGAAGCCGTCGAGGCGCGTATGGCCGAGCTGATGAAGGCCGGGGCGCCGGCGGACGGTGACGAGGCTACCGCCATGGCCGAAGAGGCGCGCCTGCACATCGACCGTTGGTACTACCCGTGCAGCCGGAAGATGCACGCCGGGCTAGCCGAGATGTACACGGCCGATCCGCGCTTCCGGGCGCACTACGACGACCGGGCCGCGGGGCTGGCCGACTACGTGGCGACGGCCATCAAGGCCAACGCCGTGAAGGCTGGCTGAGGCGCAAGGAGGCCGGGCTCCCTACGAGCCCGAGCCCCCGCCCGGCCGCCTCGCCGGCTTGAGGTTCCGCGCGTAGAACACGTCGCCCTTCAGGTGGTGCGTCGAGAAGATGCGGCTCAGCAGCTTCCAGATGCGCGGATCGTACGCCTTCAGGTCATCCGGGGACTGGACGCGCCGGTTCCCGTCGTAGAACTCGATGTTCGACCAGAACCAGGTCTGCGCGGCCTCGGCGAAGTACTCCTTGGAGTTCGTGCTCGCGTACTGGCCCTTCCACAGTCCCTCGGCCATCGCCGCCTCGTACGCGTCCTGGATCTCCCCGTAGAGCTCGGGATCCGAGAACTGGAGGCCGTACTCCATGATCGCGTGCGCGAACTCGTGCACGCAGATGTTCTCTCCGTAGTACCGTCCGCTCGGGTCGCCGAGCACGTTCTCCTGCGCACAGGTCGTGGGGTTGTCGTCCATCCCGCGCGCACGCCGGTCCCAGTACTGCTTCGCGGTCATGGAGCCCATGCCGCCCGGCTCGTCGTAGTGCGCGCGCTCGCCGGCCGTCAGGCGCCAGTCGTTCTTGGCAGGCACCGTCCACAGGCTCTCCTCGGGCACGTCGGTCGTCTGCTCCGACGGGGCCATCACCACCATGCGGAAGCCCTGCGCGACCATCTCGGCGCGGGCGTCGGGACGCATGGCGAGCATCTCGTTCACGATCTCGCGTACTCTCAGGAGCGCGCTGTCCGATGCCTGGCTCGTGGCGAGGATCGGGATGCCCTCCGCGTCGACGTACTTCGTGTACTCCGGATCGAACCCGGACGGCGCGGGCTCCACTCCCGCCTGGCCAGCCGCGGGGAGGCCATCGCTCCCGAGCGCCTCCACCTGGTAGACGAGGAGCGTGTTCGGGGAGATCACGAATCGGGGATGGCCGGGGATCTGCGGCGGGTACGCGCCCGCGCGCCCGTACCCGAGCTCCGCCGGAACCACGGCGACGACGCGCTCACCGGGCGCCATGTGCGCGATCACGCTGTCGAGCCCCGGGTTGATGCGCGTCTCGCCCGGGATGTCCATGAAGAGCTGGGGCGGAGCGTGGAAGCCCGGAACCCCCTGCTCGTCGCTCCCGAAGGAGCGCACCTGGAGGTCCGGCCCGTCGTAGTCGCGCCAGTTGCCCACGTACCGCACGCTCGTGCCCCAGTAGCGTACACGCAACGCCGTGCCGGGCGCGCGCGTCCCGGTCGCGGGTGCCAGCACCTTCGTGCGCACGCCGTCCGCCGGACCCGTCACATCCGGGTAGTGCTCGGCGAGCCAGGCCCGGTCGTCCGCCGCCGCCTTCTTGTCCTGTTCGGCGAGGCGCTTCAGCGCGGCCGCCCGCATCGCCTGGAACGACTCGGTATCGGGGTGATACGACTGCCACTCCTTCCCGACGCGCTCGATACGGACGCTGTCCATGACGTCGCCCTGGAGGATGCTGAACACCACCGGCAGGCCCTGCACGACGTTGCCGAAGACGATGTAGTCGCCGTCGAGGTAGGACCGGTCGCCCAGCGTAATGCACCAGGTGGCCGCGTTGGTGTTCGGCCCGCCGTTGGCGTAGTTGAGCGCCCCGGCGTGATCGTGGCTCAGCAGAGCGCTGATCTGGTTCGGGAACTCGTATCCCGGTCCACGTGCCCGGTCCGAGGCCGGCGGACCCGACTGGATGACGTGGCCGGGAGCCACCCGTGGCCACGCCGTGCCGTCGAAGTAGGGCCGGCCGAGGTCGAACGCCGCGTTCTTGATGGTGCCCTCGGCGAGCCCCACGAAGTTGGCCACCGCCATCGGCACGAGGTCGGGCCGCAGGCGCGCGACGATCTCGCCCTTGGCGGTGTAGATGTGCGCGTAGATCCCGTCGGGACGGGAGGCCTGCGCGCCCACCGGCGTAGCCAGCCCGGTGAGCCCGACAGCCCCGGCAACCACGACCATTGCCCACCCGAACACGCTGGTGCGCGGGCACGGGGCCGCAGGGATGCCCCCCCGGGGATCTCTGCGAGGCATGCGTCCCCCGGGGCAGCAGCCACCCTGCCGCCCCGCGACCCTACCCAGCCGCATGCAGGACCACCTCCGTCGTGCCCGCGCCCAGCGGAACCACGTAGGCCCCACGCTCCTGCCGGTAGCTCTCCTGCGGGGTGACCTGGCCCACGCCCGCGACCTTCGCGGGCTGCTCCACGCGCAGGAAGGCCTGCGGTGTGTGCGTGTCCGCCGGGGCCAACATCAACCGCACGGTGTGCCCCTGGATCTCCACGCTCTCGATCGTCCCTGCGTCGAGCGTCACCCAGAGGCCCAGCGGGGCCACGTACAGGCGTCGGCGCGCCGAGTCCAGCGGCTTCACCCGTACCATCGCACCGTTCACCGTCAGGTTCCCTCCGAACGCGAGCCACCCGAGCTGCGGGTCGTCCGCTACGTACGTGCCTGTGTTGATCGCGTGGCCGAAGAAGTTCGGCCCGTAGTCACCCGAGTAGCCGTCGATCTTCAGCGTCGAGGGATAGGCGTGGAACGCGCTCGGCCCGAATCCGTCCTGTGTGACGTTGACGATCGAGCCCATCAGGCCACCGTAGCCTACACGCAGCAGATAGAGGTCTTCGGGGTGCCTGCGGTACTCCGCGAGCACGGGGATCGCGTTGAGACCCGACCCGTAGTGGTGCAGCTGTCGCTCGATGCGACGCAGCTTTCCCGCATACTGGAAATCCCAGTACCGGCGCGCGCTCCCGTTGTAGCCCCAGTTGGGCACGGTCGGCATGTATCCGAGAATCGCCTCCAGCGTGACCTCGGCCTTCGCGTTGAAGCCGAAGTATCGGCACCAGGCATACACCTCTTCCTGGCCCGTGGAGTCCCACGGCATCTCACTGCCGAAGGGGTAGGCGAGCGACCTCCACACCTCCGCACGCTTGCGCATCACCGCCTCGAACGCCTGCGCCCGATTGGTCCACCCCTCGCGCTTCAGGTCCTCGAGGATGAGCACGAAGACCGTCCCCTCCATCTGGCCGAACTGCGCGTAGTACGGGGCGAGGTGCTCCATCGCCAGACCGGTCTCGTACGCATGGTCCAGGTACCACTGCCACGGATGGTCCGTGACCAGCCCCTGGTGGTCGCGCGCCAACCGGTAGAGCACCCAGTAGGCCGCCGCCACGTGGACGTAGTCGTAGGAGCGACCCGTCGACATCGCCTGCTTCTTGTCCCAGCTCGACCACCCGCCGTAGTGGATGCTGTCGCTGTAAGTGCCGGGCGGCATCGAGTCGGGCGCATAGTAGAACATGCTCTTGCGCACCCCGTACTTCTCGGGACCGTCCTTGTACTGGAGTCCTCCCCACATCACGGTGTCCACGAACTCCTGCAGCTTGGCGATCTGGGCGGAGTCAGGCTCCACGAGCTGCTTCATGACGGCCGCCAGCCAGGAACCCGCGCCCCCCTCGTCGCTCAGCCCCGCGATCCAGACGCGGTTGTCCTGCAGGACCTGGTGGCCTTCGTCGTAGTCATAGCTGATGACCGACGGGCTCCGGCCGAACAGGTCCTTCGGGTTGTCGTACCATTGCTTGGTCAGGAGAAAGTGGCCGAGGTCCGCCACGACCTGGACCTCGGACTTGATGACCTTGTACTGGATCGTCTGGACCGTGCCGTCCGCGTACGTCACCGTCAGGCGCGCCCGCCCCCACTGGTGCCCGTGCACGTCGTACGCCGGCCATCCGCCCGGCGTGGTGTCGGCGCGCGTGACGGTCAGTGCCCCGGCCGGGTTCACGGCCATCGAGCGCACGGCGCTCTTGCTCTTCAGGAAGAGCTTCACGTCCATGTCCATGGGCACGATGTAGCCGGGCACCCCCACGGCGACCGGCCGCCCGGCAGCCATCAGTGTCTTCTCGATGTGCTGGATCCCCGGCGAGACGAGGAACTCCACTCCGTACGATCGGCTGTGACCCGGAGCCAGCACCTCCGACGTGGGAGGGTTCCAGGGACGCACGCCCTTCCACTCGTTCTGGGCGTAAGCCTCGCTGTGGACCATCCACTCGTAGAAGCCCTCGAACGTGTTGCTCTTGCGCGTGCGGTCGTTGAGAAGCGGGTTGTACGCCTCGAACGGCGTCTTGCCGTACGGCACGACAACGAGCGCGGGCCCATGCCCGCTCAGCCGCGTGACCTGGAGATAGCCCGCGTCCTCTCCGATGTACGGATCATAGAACGAGCACATCGCGTGCGCCGAGTCGAGCGAGAGGCCGTTGAGGATGTTGTTGAAGATCATCGGGATGCCGAGCGCTCCGATCTCCACGGGCTGCTGGGTCGTGTTCTTCAGCTCGAAGCGAAGCACGAGGTGTCCGTCGCGAACCTCCCAGTACCTGCGCACGTCGAGAGGAATGTCGGACGGGAGCGTCGGGGCCAGGTCCGCCGCGGCGAGCACCGCACCCGAGGCCGGCAGCACCCGCACCGGATGGCGAGCCGAGTCGGTCGCGAAGGTCCGCCAGCCAGCGGTGCCGCCCACGCGGAGGCGGAGGTCGAGGTCACCCAGATGGTGGTAGCCGTTGGCCGCCCGCCGTTCCAGCCAGTCCGAGGGCGTGAAATCGAACCCGTTGCCGCCCTTGGGCAGGAGGCCTGCCACCGTCTGCGACGCTTTCACGAGCTTCAACGTGAAGGAGGGGGTCTCGAAGCTCAGGACGCCCTCGTCGAGGCCCAGCGTGGGAGTGGTGTCTCCCCGCATCCGGAAGCGGCCCCTGCCCTGCGCGAAGGCGTCCGCGTGCGAGACCGCCAGGAGCCCCAGCACGATCAGCCAGGACAGGGTGGAGCGTGCGAACCTCATTCTGATCTCTCCTCGGATGGCGCTCGGGTGTCCGGACGTCCGTATCGAAATCCGGAGTCCCAAGGATGGGGGACGACCGGAGCTTTGGCCAGGCGTCGCGGAGGCCCGCTCCCGAACCCGGAGCGGGCCGCGCCCTGCCGCTCCTTTCTCCCTCGGTCTCGGCGGGGTAGTTTGGCCCCTTTCGCCTCCTGCCCAGGCGGTGGGCGGCGAGCCGTACCCAGCCAGGACGGGACCCATGAAGCTCAACCGCCGCACGACCTCGCTCGCGCTCGCCTTCGTCCTCGTGGCGCTTCTGACATCGGTCCTGAGCGCTGATCCCAACCGCTACGGCCAGTCGGACCGCATCGAGCGCCATCTCCTTCCACCGGTCACCACGGGACCCATGGACCCGGCGTGGAGCCCGGACGGACGCTGGATCGCCTTCTCCATGCGCGGTGACATCTGGAAGGTGCCCGCCAACGGGGGCGTGGCCATCGCGCTCACGCAGGGGCCGGGCTACCACTTCGAGCCGGCCTGGAGCCCGGACGGCACCCACATCGCCATGTCCATGGACAAAGGAGACGACAACCTGGACATCGGCGTCGTGAGCGCCGACGGCGGCAAGGTCGAGCGCGTCACGAGCGACCCGGCGATCGACATCGAGCCCGAGTGGAGTCACGACGGCAAGAGCATCTACTTCGCCAGCTCGCGCGAGCGTGGCTTCGGGGTCTTCCGGCACGACCTCGCCACCGGCCACGACACGCTGGTGGTACGCGGGATTCAGCCGGCCGTGTCGCCCGACGGAAAGCAGCTCGCCTACGTGGCTCCGGTGCGCGGGAGGCTCGGCAGCGGGGGTATCTGGGTGAAAGACCTCCCGGACGGCAATGCGCATCTGGTGCACTACGAAGAGAGCGAGTACCGGATGAAGCCGGCCTGGACGCCCGACGGCAAGGACATCCTCTACATCACCGACAGGATGGCGGGGTCGTACGACGTGGCCATCGTCCCCGCGGCGGGCGGCAACGAGGTCGTGCTGACCAACGACTACGCGCCCGACCACCGCGAGTTCTCACCCACGGCCAGCCCCGACGGCACGCGCTTCGCGTTCGTGTCCAGCCGGTCCGGGCCGATGGTGCTGTACACGGCCTCGATGGGCGGCGGCCCGTTCCCGTCCTGGCATGCCGTACCGATCACGGGCCGTCGCTCACGCTTCCCCACGGGGCATGTGCGCATCCAGGTTACCGGCCCGGACGGCAAGGTCATGCCGGCCCGCGTCATGCTCCTGGCCAGCGACGGGCGGTCCTATGCGCCCGACGGAGGGTTCCACCGGGTCATCTCCGCGACCGAGACCCACTACTTCCAGACGATGGGGACGGACGAAGTGGAGGTCCCCACCGGGCCCGTGTCGATCGAGGCGATGCGCGGATACGAATACCGGCCGCATATGGTCAAGGTCGACGTCCGGGCGGGCGACACCGTCACGGCGAAGATCCACCTCGATCGCCTCGTCGACCTTCCGGCGATGGGCTGGTATTCCGGCGACACGCACATTCACGATCTGCACCAGGGCCGCTTCGGACTCTCGCACCGATGGTTCTTCGACGAGCTCGAGGCCGCCGATGTGCACGTGACGAACGCGCTCATCCACATGGACGCGACGAGGCTCATGGGGCGCTGGAGCGACCTGACCGGCAAGCCGAGCCCGCTGTCCACGCCCACCCACATCCTCCAGTACGGAGAGGAGTTCCGGGGCTCGCTCGGCCACATCGCGATCCTCGGCATCCACCGCTTCATCACCCCGCTCACCGCCGGCAACCGCGACACCCCGTACGCGCAGCCCACGCTCGACTCGAAGTACCTCCGGGGCGCCCGGGAGCAGGGCGGCATCGCCGGCTTCCCGCACCCCTACCTGTATCCGGTCGCGACTCCGAAAGGAGCCGGCACGAACCTGATTCCGACCGACGCGGCGCTCGGCCTCGGCGACTTCTACGACGTGGCCTCGATGTGGTCCGACGAGATGCGCTCCACGGACGTCTACTACCGGCTGCTGAACTGCGGCTTCCACCTGCCTGCGACGGCCGGCACGGACAACTTCTCCGACGCGTGGCGGGGAGCGCCTCCAGGGGCCGACCGCACCTACGTCCACGTGCACGGCCGGCTCTCGTTCACGAACTGGATCGACGGGATCCGCAAGGAGCACACCTTCGCGTCGACGGGGCCGATCGTCTTCCTGGACGTCGCCGGCCACGAGCCGGGCGACGAGATCGACGTGGCCGCGGATGCACCGACCACGGTCCACGTCGAAGCGCGCGCCATCTCGATCGCGCCGATGGACAGCCTGGTCGTCGTCGTGAACGGTGCCGACGTGCGCACCGTCGCCGTGACCCAGGACTCGTTCAACCTCTCGTTCGACGGTGACGTGCCCGTGCCCCAGGGCGGGTGGGTGGCCGCAAGGGTGAACGGCCCCTCGTCGCGCTACATCTCCGACAGCTACGCGTTCGCGCAGACGAGCCCGGTCTACATCGTGCGCGGCGGCAAGCCGTGGCGCTCGGCCGCGGACGCACGCTTCCTGTCACAAGCCGTCGAGGCGACGTGGCAGAAGGTCCAGAACTCCGAGTGGCGGACGCCGGAGGAGCGGGAGCGCTTCCACGCGGAAATCGAGCGGGCGAAGGCCGTCTACGACCGGATCGCCAGGCAGGCGACGGCACAGGCGGGGCAGGACGCCGCAGGGGCGCAGACCGCGTCGCAGACCGACAGAGCCCTCCTCCTCGACCCATCCAACCCGGAGTGGAGCCGCCCGTCACCGGCCGTCTGGTACGCCCGCTTCGAGACGACGAAGGGTGACTTCGTCGTGAAGTGCGTGCGCGCGCACGCCCCGAATGGATCGGACCGTCTCTACAACCTGATCCGGCTCGGCTATTACAACGACGTGCGCTTCCACCGGGTGCTCCCCCACTACATCGTGCAGTGGGGGCTGAACGGAGACCCGACCGTGAACGAGGCGTGGCTGCACGCGCAGTTCAAGGACGACCCCAAGTACGGGAGCAACGTGCGCGGCACGTTCGCGTTCGCGCGTGACACCGTTCCCGGGACGTCGAACACGCAGATCTACGTGAACCTGCGCGACAACACCCGCAACGACAGCAACCCGTTCGCGATCTTCGGGGAGGTGACGCACGGGATGGATGTGCTCGACAGCCTCTACTCCGGCTACGGCGAGCGCTCCGGCAGCGGCGTCCGCCAGCACCGCCAGGGCAAGATCATCGAAGGCGGGAACGCCTACCTCGACCGCGAGTTCCCCAAGCTCGACCACCTCATCCGCGCCGAGATCATCCCCCCACCGTCCCAACACTGACCTCGGATCCGGCGCGCGGGCGCATGGCGCCCGCGCGCCAGCGCCACATCACTAGAGCGCCTTGACCGCGCCTCCGTCCACGAGCAACGAAACCCCGGTGATGTAGCGCGCCGGCTCCGAAGCCAGGAAGGTCGCCACGGCCGCCTGCTCGTCCGGCGTGGCGAGCCGTCCGATCGGGATGTTCCCGGCCTTCTGCTTCAACTCATCCTCGACGCTGATCCCCTTCTTCTCCGCCCCGGCCCGCGCCAGCTCGACCGAGCGAGCGGTCGTCGTGGGTCCCGGTCCCAGGTTGTTCACCGTGATTCCGAGCTCTGCCACCTCGCCGGCCAGCGTCTTGGCCATGCCCGCCACCGCGAGCCGCACCGCGTTGGAGAGCATCAGGTTCGGAATGGGCTCCTTGAGGGCGCGCGACGTGAAGTTGATGATGCGCCCCCAACGCCGCTCCTTCATGTCGGGCAGGACCGCGCGGATGAGCCGGACCGAGCTCATGAACGTCAGGTCGTAGGCGCGATACCACTTCTCGTCCGTGGCCGAGTCGAACCCTCCGGGAGGGGGTCCGCCCGAGTTGGTGATCAGGATGTCGACGGGACCGAGATCTTCGCGCACCGAGGAGACCAATCGCTCGATGGAATCCGGATCCATCAGGTCGACCTGATACGCGCGCACCTCGATGCCGTCTCCGGCCGCTTTCACCGCCTCGACGGCCCCGTCGAGAACGTCGGGATCCAGATCGCAGATCGCGATGTTGCAGCCTTCGCCCGCGAGCCGCTCGGCGGTCGCGAGGCCCAATCCACGGCCCGACGCGCCGATGAGCGCGACACGTCCTCTGATTCCAAGGTCCACCTGTTGCCTCCGGTTGCTTTCGGTTCGAACGACGTCTGGGCTCGGTCTACCCTCAGACGGCGTACCCGCGAGCGCGCAGACTTCCGAGAATGCGGTCGAGGTGCTCCAGCGTCTTCGCGTCCGCCTCGGCGCCCGGATGGCGCACGAAGGCCGTCTCGAATACGCCACGCTTCACCAGGATGTGCTTGCGCATCGAGACGCCCAAACCCGGCTGGAACTCCCACCGGATGAGAGCGGAGATGTCGTACATGACCTCCGCGGACCCGTCGATGTCGCCACGCTGGTAGCGCTCGTAAAGATCCACGAGGAACTCGGGGTACCCGAACCCGGTCATGATCCCGACGGCACCGCGGTCGAGCTCCTCGAACGCGTAGGCGCCGCCCAACGCGCCGAAGATCTTGAGGTCCTCGCCGGCGAGGTTGCGCACCTTCTCCATCTTCAGCCCGGTCGGCGGGTCCTCCAGCTTGAGGTACCGGACCGTGTCCAGCTCCTTGTAGAGCCGCGCGATGAGCGCGGGAGACATCAGGATGCCCGTGGCAGCCGGATAATCGTGCAGGATCAGCGGGACGTCGACCGCCTCGGCGATCCTCTTGTAGTAAGCGAAGATCGTGTCGTCTTTCTGAACCGGGGGCGGACCCACCAGGAGCGCGTCCGGCGCGTACTTCGCCGCTGTGCGCGCCATGCCGACCGCGATGTCCGTCCCCGCCGCGCGCACACCGACCACGAGCTGGAGCCCCTCCGGAAGATGCTCGCGGAAGGCTTCGATGACCTGCTCCTGCTCGTGCCCCGTGAGCTTGTGGGATTCGCCCATCACGCCCAGGATCGCGACACCCTGGACGCCGCGGTCCTCGAGGAACGACGTGAGCCGCTCGATACTCGGGAAGTCGAGACTGCCGGAGGTGTCGAACGGGGTCGGCACGATCGGGTATACGCCAGCGAGGGTCATCGCGCATGACTCCTTGACGGCCCGATGATCTCGAGCCGGAAACGCAAAAAAAATGAGGGGTTCGGGGCGGCGTTCAATAAAGGAAGGGGCGGCCTGATGAGTCAAGCCGCACGGCGATAGGCGGAGCGTGCTTCGAGATTCCCGATGCGGACCGCCTGTGTCAGCCCCTCCGCCCTCCGACTGCTACGGCTACTTCACAGCCGACCCTGGCTGGATTCACTCCGAGCGGCCCCTCCACGGAGACTTCGTGGCGCTCGTGCGCGACGCCCTGAAGATGTCCGTCTGGATCGGCCAGGCCTACCAGGGCAGAGGAAGCGCGGCGCACCGCCTGGAGAAGGACCGGTGCGCCACGCTCCGAGGCCTTCGGCAAGGACGTCCGCCCCCCCTCTACTTCAAGGTGACCTCGATCACGCCGGCACGGTGACCCATGCCGAAGCGGGTCGCCGCCTCGCCCGGCCGATAGAAGCGCATCTCCTTCACGTCGGTGGCGTTCACGTTCTGAAGGTAGTCCACACCGCCGACGTTCGAGCCTCCGACGTAGATGTCGGGCGTGTCGCTGCCGGTGCTCATGCCGGCACCCATCGAGCCACTGCCGTGGCTCGTCAGCCAACTCGGCTCGAGTCGCTGCACCGCGTCGTACGCTGTCTGAGCTCCGCTCGAGACGATCTGCGCCGCAGTGATGATGTCGCCGCTCCCGCCTCTCGACCCCATGCCGCCCGTGGCGCAGCCCGTCGCCGCAAGAGCGGCCACCGCCAACGCCGAAACGATCCTCCACCTCATGGCTGTGTCCTCCTGGGTTGTGCACGTACACTTCCGAACTCTTGCATCAAGCGAAGCGGTTCAGGTGAAAAAGACAAGGCATGCCTTCATTGATTCCGGTCGCCGCGACTTGCTCGGTGTTGTTCTGGATCTCGCTTGCGGGTGTCCGCAGCCGACACGGGGCGTCGACGGCCGACGCACCGCTCAGGATGAGCTGCCACTCGGCCTCGATGAAGTCGTTCTCCGCCGGTGTGAGCCTCGACCGACCGAAGCGAGAACGTCGTTCCCGCACTGGTCTCAGCGTCCACCGCCTCCGCTCTTCAACACGACCTCGATGACGCCGCGCGGGTTGTCCATTCCCCAGCGCACGCTCGCGTCCGCCACGTTCCAGAAGCGTAGATAAGCCACGCTCTCCGGGCGGAGGTTGTACAGGTACTGGATATCCCCCACGACCTGCCCGGCGACGACGACGTTGGCCACGCTGGGCGAGTTGTCCGTGAGCGACCGGGGTCCGCGGCTGCTCAGCCAGTTCGGCCGAAGCTTCTGGACCGCGTCGTACACGGTGCCCGCCTCCACCGCGACCATCTGCTCCCCGGTCAACCTGTCGTGGCCCGCGCTGGGACCGCCGGGCACGCCCGGAGCACAGCCCGCCAGGACCAGCAACACGGCGCCCGCTCCACCCATCCAGCTATGCGTTCTCATGGCGACCCTCCAGAAAGCGGCTCACACGAAACAGCCCATCGTTGCCGCCGGGCACAGCGCCACCTATCGTCGATCACGATAGCCTCTCCGTCCACGGACGGCGACCCGACTCCACTCCCGCAGAGGTTTCTCCATGGCAGGAAGACCCGGCTCCCGCCCCGGCTCCCGGCGACTTTTCCGCAGCGGACGGCGACGGGCCGCCGCGGCGCTCCTGTTCGTGCTCGTCGCCGGCCAGGGCTGCTACGCCTACCACGAGACCGAGCTCGGCAGGCTCACGCCCGGCGAGCAGGTCCGGGTCCGACTCAAGGACAAGAACACGGAAGAGCCCGTGCCCGGCATCGCGCCCACAGTCACCCAGCGCAGGTTCGAGGGGCGCTTCCGGCGCGTGGCGGGAGACAGCGTCATCGTCTCCATCTGGATCGGAGCGGCGTACGCGGGCACGCCTTTCGAGTCCACGTTCCAGGACGTGATCCTCCCGCGCACGGATATCGCCGAGGTGGAGAACCGCCAGCTGTCCAAGAGCCGCACCGCCCTCGTCGCGGCCGGCGTCGGCGTCGTGATCGCGGCGCTCATCAGCAGGGTCGGCTGGGATCGAGTCTTCTCCCTCGGCGGAGGGAGTGGACCCCCACCCCCTCCCAGCCCCTTCTCCGCCAGCTCCGGCCATTGATCCACGAGACGCGGCACGCCACCCGAGGCCTCGGGTGGCGTGCCGGTGTCTCATCGGTCGAGTGATGGGGCGGACGGCCTATGGGTTACGCGAGGCCCACCACACCTTGACCATCATCCCCTCCAGGGTGAACGGGATCCCCGTTGCCGCCACCTGGTCGGTGTTGAAGTTCTCTTCGGCCGCGGGCGTCCGCAGGCGTTGCGGGATCGCCGGCACGTAGAGCGATTGACCGGCAGGAGGCGTCGGCAGAGGCACTTGCGGGTACCCGGTGCGCCGGTAGTCGTGCCAGACCTCGTCGCGGAGGAAGTTGGAGATGTACTTCTCCCACATGATCTCCGCCAGTGGATTCGCCACCGTCGCAAGCGACGGCTTCGAGGCCAGGTACGTATCGATGTCCGACGACGCCACGCCCAGCCGCGTCATGTCGGCGCGGATGCCCGCACGGTAGGGCGCGTCGGCCGCCGCCGGCCCGGAAAGGATCAACTTCGCCTCCGCCTCCAGGAACTTCGTATCCGCGTACGGGAACCAGATGAAATCCCTGTTGTCCGCCGTGAGCGTGTGGCCGATGGCCGAGATGGCCGAGTCCGGCTCTCCCGCCGCGCCGTCCGGGTGACCCCGGTAGATGATCGTGGTGGCCAACGTACAGTCCGAGCGCTGGTACCCCGTGCCCGCGGGGCACTCGAGCTGTGTCGAATCGGCCAGGATGGGCAGGCGCGGGTCGTTGTTCGCCTTGAGCGAGTTGATGAAGAACGCGCTCACGCGATTCTTGCCGGTACCGTCTCCTTCGTCCGCGTAGGCGTAGTGCCACCAGGGTGAGCGCGCGCCTTCCCCCCCCGCGTAGTGCACCGTCGGAGCGTCGGACGCGGCCTGAAGCCCCGACGCCAGCGCGGTCAGCGCCGCCTGCGCATGATCCGTCTCGCTCTCGCCCGGTGCGTACACCAGACGCATCTCGAGGCGCGCCTTCTCCGAGTTGGCGAGCTTGACCCAGGCGCTCATGTCACCGTGGAAGACGACGTCACCCGTGCCGGGCGGGTTCGGATCCGGCTGCTGCATCTTCTGGATCGCGTCATCGACATCCTTGTACACCTCCTGGTACACGTGCTGCTGCGTGTCGTACGAGGGGGTGGGGTCGTTGGTATCGAACGCGTGATCGAACGGAATCGGTCCGAACGCGTCGGTGAGCTCCGCGGCCGTCCATGCGAACATGAACTCCGCGATCCCGTAATACGCGGGGTCCTTGTCGCCGGCACGCTTCATGATGTTGACGCACTCTTGCATCACGTCCGTATAGCCGGCGCTCCAGTAGCCGTCGGTGTCCTGGTTCGACACCTCGAACCACTGGGTCTGGCTGTAGGTGCTGCGGTCGCGGTTGACGGAAGTCTGATCCATCCACAACGGTCCGTATCCGGCCGGACCGAGCAGGTTGCTGTACCGGGACTGGGTCGGCCCGAGAATCTCGTGGCCGAACGCCATCAGCATGCCCGGCAGCTCCAGAGCGAGCGGCACCGTCTGGGGGTTGTTGGGGTCGTGGTTGACGTCCAGGAAGTTCTTGCAGCCGCTGGTGGCCGTGGCCATGAGCAACGCCAACGCGACCCCGGCGGCCTTTCGATTGTGTCTCTTCATGGTCGGAGTTCCCTCTCGCAGGTCCGTGGTCGCGTTCATCAGAAGTTCGCCCGCAGGCCGAACGTGTAGGTGCTCTCCATCGGCGCGGTGAACATGTGATAGTACTGGCCAGCGGAGTTCGTGTCGCCGTAATTGGAGCCCTGCGGATCACCCTCCGGCCAACTCGACCAGACGTGCAGGTTGTTCCCCGTGACGAAGAACGTCGCGCTGCCCGCGCCCATCACGTTCACGATGCGGGCGGGCAGGCGGTACTGCAGCGTCAGCTCCTGCAGTCGGGTGGCCGAGGCGGACTTGACGTAGTTCTCCGTGTTCAGGTAGCCACCCAACTGATTCTGGTAGTAGTTCTGGTCCCGTGTGATCGTGATGTTGTTGGCCTGGCTGTGGTTGCTCGCCAGCACGCCCGGATAGACGAACGACGTGCCGCGGTTGAGCGACAAGGAACTCACGCCCCGTCCGATCGTGTAGTTCAGCGTGAAGTCCAGTCCCTGGCCGCCCTGCACGGTGCTCACCACCCCGGAGAGGGTGAACGGCCCGTACTGGAACGATGAGTAGATGTTACCCAGCCAGTTCGGGTCCATGCTGCCCAGCACGATCGGCTGATCGGTCAGCAGGGGCCAACCGTACCGCGAGCTGCTCGGGTTGTCGTCGATCAGCACCTTGTGCGTGATCGAGTCGCGCTGGAAGCCCGTGCCCCAGATCACGCCGTACGGCTTGCCCTTTCGGATCTCGATGTCCGGGAAGCTGTATCCGGCCAGGTGGATCGACACCACGCCCGGTGCCAGCGAGACCACCGTGGACGTGTTCTTCGTCCAGTTGACGTTCACGTCCCAGCGCATCTTGGGCGTCTGGATGGGCACGAGCTCCAACGAGGCTTCCCACCCGTTGTTCTTCAGATTGCCGGCGTTACGGGTGATGCTGGAGTAGCCCGTCGCGTAACTGGACGGCACCGAAAAGATCTGGTCGTAGCTCATCTTGTCGTAGTACGTCAGGTCGAGGTGTGCGCGGTCGTTCAGCATGCGCATCTCGAGCCCGGTCTCGTACTCCTTGTCACTCTCGGGCTTCAGGGTCGGGTTGCCCAGCTGGCTACTCTGCAGGAAGCCCTGTGTCCCGTCGAAGGGCCAGTGGACGAAGTTGTACCTGTAGGCACTGAAGGTCGGGTTGTAGTACGTCGTCGCCAGGCTGTATGGCGGCGCGTCGCTCCCCACCTTGGCGACCGAGAAACGCAGCTTTCCGTAGTTCAGCCACTTGTTGTGGATCCCGAGCGCGTCCGTGAACACGATGCCCAGGCTCAAGGACGGGTAGAAGTAACTGTCGTTGTTGACCGGCAGCGTCGAGCTCCAGTCGTTGCGGGCCGACGCATTGAGGAACGCCCAGTCACGGTAGTCCAGCGTCACCTGCGAATAGAGGCCCAGGGTGCGGCGCTTCTGCGTGAGGTCCGCGCTCGGCGTTTCGGTGAGGAAGTTGTTGACGTTGTAATAGCCCGGGATGATGATGTCCGTCCCGGAAGCCATGATGTGGGCATTCTCCTGCTGAAGCACGTTGAAGCCAGCGAGCCCGCTCACCTGGATGTCCTTGAAGAACGGAAGCGCGGTGTTCGCAAGCGTCAGCACCAGGTCGTTGTTCAGCTGCGAGCGCGTGTAGTGCTCCTGTCGCGTGGTCCCGGAGCTCTGCCCGATGGCCGTGAGCCACGGCCGCACGTCTTGATTGTAGACCCGTGAGTCCAGGTAGGTGTCGTAGCCGAGCTGGTCGTAGAGCTGCACGTTGTGCAGGACGTCGAACTGCAGCCTCTGGGACGCGATCCAGCGTCCCGTGGTGCCCTCGCGGTGCTCGTGCGTCGCGACCCAGTCGGGGTGGGGTGTGTTGGTGCCCCACATAACCGGCGTGCCGTCGGAATTCCACGCCTTGCGCACGTCGAGGTTGGGCGTACGGTACCAGAGTTCCTGCTCGACCGACTGCCACCCTTCGTTGAGCCACACGTTGTCCGTGTTGGAGTACATCACGATGGTGTTGCTCTTCACCCGGTCCGTGAGCGGTAGCTCGACGTTGGCGTTGAGGCTCAGACGCTTGAGGGACTCGTTGGGCGTGATGCCCTGGTTGTCCACCCAGCTCCCTTCGAGGTTGAACGACCCGCCGTGCGGCAGTCCTCCGGTGGCGGCCAGGGAGGTGTTGAGGACGGCGCCGGTCCGGTAGAAGTCCTTGCGCGGATCCTGCATGCGGATGCACTTGCTGGGGTCCGTCACGCCCGGGCACTCGTGCTGCATCACCTCCGCGTCGACCGAGTCGTAGCGCGGGCCAAACGCCGTGCCGGTGGTGGGCGTCGTGAAGCCGGCCTTGTAGTAGCCAGACTCACACCAGCCGCCCAGACCCTCCGGCAGACCGTTGCAGTAGTAGCCGCCCTGGCCCGCCGTGTACTGCGTCTGATAGCCCTTGAGGAGCGGCTTCTGCATCTGGTAGCGGGCATTGACCTGGAACCGCACAGGCGCGCCCGGCTGACCCTTCTTCGTCGTGATGATGATGGCGCCGTGGGCCGCGCGCGATCCGTACAGCGCCGTGGCGGCCGCACCACGCAGCACCGAGATCGACTGGACGTTGTTCATGTCGATGTCCATCGAGCGGCTGCCGGCCTCACCCGAATTGGGACCGAACCCGCCTTGGTTGTCGGTCCCCATATTGACGGGCGTGCCGTCGATCACGTACAGCGGCTGTGTGTTGCCGGTGAAGGACGAGACACCGCGGATGATGACCTGGTTGGACGCGCCCGGGCGGCTGCTCGAGGCCAGCACCTGCAGGCCGGCCACCTTCCCGGCGAGGGCGCTGGTGACGTTGACCTGAGGCGCATCGGCGAGCCGGCTCTGGGTGACATCCTGCACGGCGTACCCGAGGCTTCGCTTCGAGCGTTGGACCCCGAGGGCCGTGACCACGAGCCCACCCACCGCGACCGCCTGTTCCTTCAGCTTGAAGTTGACCGTGACTGTCCCTCCAGCAGGGACGGTCACCGTCTTTTCGGCCTGCGCGTACCCGATGAGCTGGACATGCACCACCTGCTGGCCAGCCGCCACGTTGAGCAGGATGAACCGCCCTTCGTTGTTGCTGAGCATCCCCTGGTTGGAGGCGGGGATGTTGACTTGCGCGCCCGGCAGCGGCTGACTTGAGCTCGCCACGACCACGGTACCCGTGATCGTCCCGGTCGCCTGGGCCGAGAGCGCGCCGAACGTTCCGAACAGGAGCGCCGGCACAACGGCAAGTCGGACGAATCGACCGTACATCGTGCTCCTCCCTCTGAAAGTCACGTCCCGGCACCGCCGGGACATCGTGCGTGAGCTCCTGCGAGCTCACCTATGATCTATCACAAGGAGGGCACGTCCCACGGCGGGGGCAGGCCCGCCTCTCTCATCGGAGAAGCACACCCGAAGCGTCGAGCGCAGCGGTCGGGAACCAACCGAATCAGGCCGGCCTCCTGCATGCCGCGTCGCACCGTCGACCTCGGAGTATTCGTCCCACAACCGAGCTCGTCTGTCATCGGAGCTTGTCTGTCATCGGACGAATAGTTGTCGCGGAACGGATATACAGGGCGGGTGTCCGCGGCGCAACAGGTGGGATCTGTCAGTGGAAACGCCGTCGTGACAGAGATGTCGCGTTCACGTGCCCGCACCGGTTCGACTCTCGACCCGGTGCCGATAAAGCACCGGTCGACGGATGAGCGCATCCCGGAGAGCCGGCGAACGTCGCGGGCTTGCTGCGCATGGTGCGTGAGGTCGGGCGGTGCGGGGACGGGGACCCCACATCCTGTCTCGCACGTCGGCTTGTGGCGTGGGCTCGATCCCCCGTATGCTCCGATCCTGGACCCTCGACCGGCGGGACGCGTGCCCCGCCCACGCCACCAGACCGGAGCATCCTCCCTTGTCCCTCCCGAAGCGTTTCGGACGTGCCCTAGGAGGCCGGCGGCGTGCGTGCACGCCCCTCGTGCTCGCGTTGCTGCTCGGCGGGTGCGGGCGGGCCGGAAGCGATCGGGCCTCCGGGCCGCTCTTCACGCTCCTGCCGTCGTCCGCCACAGCCGTCACGTTCGACAACGCGCTGCCCGAGAACGCCATGCGCAACGGGTTCTCGTACGAGTACTACTACAACGGCGGCGGCGTGGCCGTGGGCGACCTGAACGGCGACGGCCTGCCCGATCTGTACTTCACCGGCAACATGGTCCCGAACCGCCTCTACCTGAACCGGGGAGGCATGCACTTCGAGGACGTGACGGAGCAAGCCGGCGTCGGAGGGCTCGACGGCGGGTGGGCGACGGGCGTCACTCTCGCCGACGTCAACGGTGACGGCCGACTCGACATCTACGTGAGCCAGTCCGGGCCGTTCGGAAATCCAGACCTGAGGCGCAACCTCCTCTACATCAACGAGGGCGTGCACGACGGCGTGCCCGTATTCGACGAGGAAGCGGCTCGCTACGGACTCGACGATCCGGGCTACTCCACGCAGGCGGTGTTCTTCGACTGCGACGGGGACGGCGACCTCGACATGTACCTCATGAACGCCGGCATCCCCGGCTACCGGAACCTGGATGAGTTGGTGAAGGGACACTCCCCGGACGAGACCGACAAGCTCTACCGAAACGACGGAGGGCACTTCGTAGACGTGTCCGCGCAAGCGGGTCTCGTGGACACGAACGCGGGCTTCGGGCTCGGTGTGGCCGTGGGCGACCTCAACAACGACGGTCACCCTGACATCTATGTCGCCAACGACTACTCCGGCCGCGACTACTTGTACCTCGGACAGGGAGACTGCCGCTTCCATGAGGTCCTCGCGCAGTCCATGGGGCACACCCCGTTCGCGTCGATGGGCGTGGACGTCGCGGACGTGGACGGCGACGGGTGGCTGGACGTCATGACGCTCGACATGAACATGCCGACGCATTACGACCGCGCCATGAGCGACCTCGGGACGCACGGTGCGCGCTTCGACCACGTCGTCGCCGAAGGCCAGGGTGTGCAGCACGCGGAGAACGCCTTCCAGTGGAACCGTGGCACGGGGCCCGACGGCGTGCCGGTCTTCTCGGAGATCGCGAACCTGCTGGGCGTGACTGCCACCGACTGGAGCTGGGCCCCCCTCCTGGCCGACTTCGACGACGATGGGCGCCCCGACCTGTTCGTGAGCAACGGCGTCGTGCGCGACATGATCAACCGCGACTTCCGCGCCTATCGGGAGAAGCGCGCTCGGGAGGTGGTGCAGAAGGAGGGTCACGTCACGCAGAGCCTCATCGAGGACCTCCTGTCCGTGCAGCCCCACCGGAAGGTGCCGGACCGGATCTTCCAGAACGAGGGGGACCTTTCGTTCAGCGACCGCACCACCGCGTGGGGCCTGGGGCGCCCGAGCTACTCCAACGGGGCCGTTTACGCCGACCTGGACGGCGACGGCGACCTGGATCTGGTGGTGAACAACCTCATGGGCGAAGCCGCGATCTACCGGAACAATGCGAACAAGCTGCGCACCCCCCATCACTGGCTCGGCATCCGACTCGACGGCACCGCACCGAATCACTTCGGCGTGGGCGCGAGGGTTCGGCTCGTGGCAGGCGGAGCTCAGCAGGTCCAGGAGATGGAGCCGGAGCGAGGCTATCTCTCCTCCGTGGAGCCGGGCGTGCTGCACTTCGGGCTCGGCTCCAGCGGGCGAGTCGACACACTGGAGGTCCGCTGGCCGGGCGGGGCGACGCAGACGCTCACGGACGTCGAGGCCGACCGTTACATGACGCTGCATCGCTCGGATGCCCGCACGTCCTCTGCAGGGGCGCCCGCCGCCGTCGCCCCACTCTTCCGCGACGCCACCGACGTTCTCCATCCGGCTCCCCACGGCCTGGTACCCCAGTTCGTCCCCGACACGGCGCTCCGCCCCTATCCCACGCGGCGGGACGGCGCGGTGGCAGCCGTGGCGGACGTGGACGGGAACGGGCTCGCGGACCTCTTCGTCGGAGGCAGCGGACGTGAGCCGTCCCGCATCTACCTGCAGAGTCCGGACGGGACACTACGCGGAGCTCCCCTGCCCGGCGTCGACCGCCGGGGCGAGCGGATCACGAACGCCGTCTTCTTCGATGCGAACGGCGACGGTCGGGCCGATCTCTGGGTCGCCTCCCTGGACACGCTGGCGCGCGGCGCACACCCCGTGCCCCGCCACCGGCTCTGGCTGGGCGACGGCAAGGGGCACTTCCACCCCGCGCCCGCCGGCACGGTCCCCGAGATCCGGGCCACGGGCTCGGTGCTGGCACCGGCCGACTTCGACGGGGACGGCGACATCGACTTGCTCGTGGGGGACCGGGTCGACCCCGACCTGCTCGCCGACTCCGGTGTCGCCGCCGGCACCCGGCTCCTGCGCAACGACGGCGGCGTCTTCCACGACGTGACCGCGGAGGTCGCCCCGGCCCTGCTCTCCCTGCGCACGGTGAACGACGCGGTGTGGGCGGACGTGGACGGCGACGGCACCCCCGACTGCATCGTGGTCGGCGACTGGATGCCGGTGACCGTGCTGCTGGACCGGGGCGGCCGTCTGCGAGACGCGACCGCCGCAGCCGGCCTCGACTCGCTCACGGGCTGGTGGCAGAGCATCGCCGCCGCTGACCTGGACGGAGACGGCGACACGGACCTGGTCGTGGGCAACATGGGTCTGGACTACCCGTACCGACCGAGCGCGAGCAGACCCTTCTCGTTGTACGTGGGCACCTTCGGCCAGGAAGGAAGGCGCCTGGCCGTGCCCGCGTTCTTCGAGGGCGACACGCTCTACCCGTGGTACGACGCCCAGCCGATGGTGGAGCATATCCCCTCGCTCGCGGCGCGCTTTCCGACGAATCACGACTACGCGGTCGCGAGCCTGCCCGAGATCCTCGGCGCGGACCGACTCCGCGCCGCCCTCCATCTCAACGTGGCCACGACGGCCTCGATGGTCCTCGAGAACGACGGAAAGGGCCACTTCCGCGCACGCCCCCTCCCGCGGGCGGCCCAGGTCTCCCCGATCACCGGCATCGTCCCCGCCGACTTCGACGCGGACGGTCATCTCGACCTCGTGGTCGCCGGCAACCTGTACGAGCTCGATTCCACCGTGCAGCCGCAGGACGCGGGCGTTGGCCTCTTCCTGAGCGGTGACGGAAAGGGCGGCTTCACCGCGGTGATGCCGCAGAGGAGCGGGCTCCTCGTGCCGGGCCCGGTTTCGCGGCTGCTCGCGCTGAGCCGGGGATCGTCGCTCCCGCCGGATCTCGTGGTCGTGGGAGGCGGAGCGCCGCACGAGACTGTAGTTTCCGGTCGGAACTCTCTCGCCGTGAGGCTCATCCGACCGGTCCACTGATCCCCTGGGGACCGGAGGGAGCCGTGCGGCGCTTCTCTCTCAGCCAGCAAGGACCGACCATGTTCTCCCCCGAAACCTACACCGCCCGGCGGGCCACCCTGGCGTCCCGCTTCGACAGCGGCCTGCTGCTCTTCCCGGGCAACGCCGAGAGCCCCGCGAACTTCGCGGACAACTGCTTCACGTTCCGGCAGGACAGCACGTTCCTCTACTTCTTCGGGCTCGATCAGCCCGACCTCACGGCGCTCATCGACGTCGATGCGGGCACGACCACGATCTATGGTCGTGAGCTGACGATGGACGACATCATCTGGATGGGAGACCTGCCCACCCTGGCCGAGCGTGCCGTGGAGGTGGGCGTGGCCCGCACCCAGCCGCCGAAGGATCTGGCGGACGCCATCGCCAAGGCGCGGTCGGCCGGCCGGCCGGTCCACTATCTGCCTCCCTACCGCGCCGCTACGGTCCTTGCGTTGGCTGACCTCATGGGCGTGTCGCCCTCCGAGGCTCGTGAGGGCTTCTCGGTGGATCTCATCAAGGCCGTGGTCGCGCAGCGCAACTACAAGAGCCCCGAGGAGGTCGCCGAGATCGAGAAGGCCATCGCCATCTCCGTCTCCATGCACGAAGCGGCCATGCGCATGGCCCGCCCCGGTGTCACCGAGCAGCAGATCGCCGGCAGGGTCGAGGGGCTGGCGCTCGAGCTCGGAGGCCGCACCTCCTTCCCGGTCATCGCCACGGTCAAGGGACAGACGCTGCACCAGCACGCGCATCCCAACACCCTCTCGGCGGGCGACCTCTTCCTGCTGGACTCGGGGGCGGAGACGCTCACGGGTTACGCGGGTGATCTGACGTCGACGTTCCCCGTGAGCCCGAACCTGGACGACCGTCAGAAGACGATCTACGACCTCGTGCTGTCGGCTTATGAGGCGTCCGTCGAAGCGCTCGCTCCCGGCGTCACGAACCGTGACATCCACTTCACCGCATGCCGGGTTCTCATCGAGGGAATGAAATCGCTCGGCGTCATGAAGGGCGACACCGAGGAGGCGCTGGCCGCGGGGGCGGCCGGGATGATCATGCCGCACGGCATCGGGCACATGATGGGCATGGACGTGCACGACATGGAGAACCTGGGCGAGCAGTACGTCGGCTACACCGGTGAGCCCAGGAGCACCCAACTCGGCCTCAAGTCGCTGCGCCTCGTGCGCGCGCTCGAGCCGGGATTCGTCCTCACCATCGAGCCGGGCGTCTACTTCATTCCCCAACTCATGGACCGGTGGCGCTCCGAGGGCCATCTCACCCAGTTCATCGACTACGACGAGTTGGACAAGTGGCGTGGCTTCGGCGGCGTCCGCAACGAGGAGGACTACCTCATCACCGCGGACGGCGCCCGCAGGCTCGGACCGCGCAAGCCGCAGACCCCTGAGGAGATCGCCTCGGTCCGCAACGGTTGAGTCTACCCCGCCGAACCAGGCCGGAGGGCCGGTTTCCTGCGGAGACCGGCCCTCTTCGGGGCGGGTGCATCCATCCGCTTGTCGCGGGTGGGTAGAGGCCCCTACTCTTCTGTGTTCCCGATCCAGCGTCCCACGGGACGCCACCAGCTCTCACTCACAAGGGCAAATCCCATGGCGAGTTCGAAGCCTCGGCGCACCTTCGCCCTGTTGGTGCCCGCCCTCGTCCTGCTAGGTATGACCGGCTGCAAGTCGGCGAAGACGACCATGAAACCGACCGTAACGAGCGCACCGTTCGGCACGACGCCCGACGGCAAAGCCGTCGAGATCTTCACGATGAAGAACTCCAACGGTCTCGAGGTCCACGCGATGACCTACGGAGCCATCATCACGTCGATCAAGACGCCCGACGAGACGGGCAAGCTGGGCGACATCGTCCTGGGCTTCGACAGCCTCGGCGGCTACACGAACCCCGCCTACATCGCGCACCTGCCGTACTTCGGCGCCGTGGTCGGCCGCTACGCCAACCGCATCGCCGGGGGCAAGTTCTCGATCGACGGGACGCAGTATCAGCTCCCCACGAACGACGGCCCCAACTCGCTGCACGGCGGCACGAAGGGCTTCGACCAGCGGGTCTGGGACGGAACGCCGTTCCAGAACGATACGGCGGCCGGCGTCGTGTTGACCTACACGAGCCCCGACGGCCAGGAAGGATATCCCGGCACACTGAACGTCCAGGTCACCTATACGCTCACGAACTCGAACGAGCTGGTGGTGGACTACCACGCGACCACGGACAAGCCCACGATCGTCAACCTGGCCCAGCACTCGTACTGGAACCTGGAGAACGACGGCAAGACCGACATCCTGACCCACAAGCTCATGATCAACGCCGATTCGTTCACGCCCATCGACTCGACGTTCATCCCCACGGGTAAGATCGAGGCGGTGGCGGGAACGCCGTTCGACTTCCGCACGCCGAAGGAGATCGGTAGGGACATCAACGAGGACAACCAGCAGCTCAAGTACGCGAAGGGCTACGACGACAACTGGGTGCTGAACAAGACGCCCACGGATTCGGCGACGGGGCTCACCGTGGCCGCCGAGGTGTGGGCTCCCACGACCGGCCGGACCCTCGAGGTCCTGACCAACCAGCCGGGCATCCAGTTCTATTCGGGCAACTTCCTGGATGGGACGATCACCGGAAAGGACGGGATCACGTACGGGCACCGGGCGGCGTTCGCGCTCGAGACCCAGCATTTCCCGGACTCGCCCAACCACCCCGACTTCCCGTCCACCGTGCTGCGTCCGGGTGAGCAATACAACACCCGAACGATCTTCCGCTTCGGCGTGGAGTCGTCGGGCTCCTGAGGCTGTTCCGGCCCCCCGGGGAGCGCGCTCCCCGGGGGGCCGAACAAGGGTGTGGGTGATTCCATGAATCCCTCGCGGCACCGACTCGCCCGACTCGCGCTCGTGCTGGGCACGACTGCGTTCCTTCCCTCCTGCCAGCTCATCCAGAGTTACACGCAGAAGACGCCCGAGCAGAAGCTGGTCGATGCGCTCCAGGCGGCATGGGCGACGCCCGGCAATCCCTTCCTGGAAGGCGTGGTCGGAAGCGACACGATCGCGACCGTGACCTCGGCCGGGACTCGGAGTTGGGACGTCACGATCCCGGATCCGAACGCGCTGGGCGGCAGCGAGAAGTGGACGCTCGACATCACCCGGGCGCAGATACTCCCGGTGCGCGCCGGCGACGCCTATGCCAAGTGGCTCGGGACGCGAGCCCGCGAACTCGGACTCCGCACGTTCCTGCCACTGGAGGTCACGACGCTGCTCAGCTCCGGCCGAGTGCTGGCCGTGGGCGACGTGGAAGCCCGCTTCGGCAAGACGGGCCGGGTGGGGCGCTCCACCGTGGATCGCGTCGCCTACCTGGAGCCGGGTTCGACGAAGGACGAGCAAGCACACTGGGTGTTACAGCCCAATGACCGCCCACCCATCATGCTGCGCGACGCCCTGCACAAGGTCTACGACGACATGATCGCCAACGACGACCGAGTGCTCACCTGCCTGGGTGTAGCCGACCGGTCGGCCGCGCCCCATCCCCTCCAGCGCAAGTGCATCGCGAAAGCACTCGAGCACCGGTTCGGGGACGGGGCGTAGCCGCGGCCTGAACGTCCTCCCTGTCTACTTCTTCTTGGCGCTCGCCGAGTCGATCTTGAGCATCTCCACCTCGAAGATCAGCGTCTCGTCGGGTCCAATGGCGCTCCCGCTCCCCTGGGCGCCGTAGGCGAGCTCGGGTGGGATCACCAACCGGTACTTGCTCCCCACGCGCATGAGCCGGAGCCCCTCCGAGAATCCCTTGATGACACGGTTCACGGCGAACGTGGCCGGCTGGCCACGCTTGTACGAGCTGTCGAACTCGGTGCCATCGACGAGGGTGCCCTTGTAGTTGATCGTCACCTGGTCCGCAGAGTCCGGACGCGGGCCCTTCCCCTCCGTCAACACCTCGTACTGGAGGCCGTCCTCCGTGGTCTTCACGCCAGGCTTCTTGGCGTTCTCGGCCATGTACGCCTTGCCCGCCTTCGCGTTCTTCGCACCCTCCGCGGTCCGCTGGTCCATCTCGTCCTTCTGGACCTTGCTGGAAAAGGCCTGAAGGAGCTTCTGGAGGGAGTCCTTGGGCAGAGCCGGGTCCCGACCCGCGAGCGCGTCCTCGAGGCCACGCTCCAGGGCGGGCTTGTCGAGCCGCTTTGCCGCGGGCTTGAGCTGGTTGCCGATGTTCATGCCGAGCGCGTAGCTGGCCTGCTGGTCATCCGTCTTGAGCGGAGCATTCGCTGAAGACTTCTGACACGCCGAGACCGCGACCATGACGCCGAGGAGCGCCAACCCATGATGTACACGCATCCGTTATCCTTGGAAGAGGGAGACGTGCAATTTAGCGTTCTTCGGGTGGCAGGCCCACCCCGTCCGCCGCATAGCGGCCAGACGGCCGACCCTCCTCGAGGAGACAGCGGATCAGATGTCCAGAGCGTTCGTCAACGAGGACGCGGCTCCGGCACCGGAGCCGCGCTACAACCTGCCCGACCCGGAATCCCCATACTTCGACGAGGCTGCGGCGTGGGCCCTCATCGAGGGGGCCAATCTGGGAGACTCCCGCAGCGCCGAGCGGGCCACGGGCTACCGTTGGGGTGAAGCGAGGCTCGCGCCGCACATTCGGAAGATCCTGGAGGAGGCCCGGGAGCAGGACAACCTGCGCCTGGAGCAGCTCGCCAGGCGGTTCCTGAGGGCGGCGGGCCAGAAAGTCTAGGAACCCGAGTCCGCATGCGCCGAGGTCCGCCGCGCCCGGGACGTGATCCTCACACGCCCTCCCCGCGTCCGGCGAGCGTCTGCAACACCTCATGAATCTCTCCCAGGGCGCGGTCCTGCGCCTGGAGATGCTCCATGAGGACCCGGATCTCCTCCTCTGCCTTCTGGTTGATGAGGAAGTCGTTGTGGGCCTCCACCCGATCACGCACGGCCTGGCGGTTCTGACTCATCATGATGACGGGTGCGGCGTATGCCGCCTGGAGGGAGAGCACGAGGTTCATGAGGATGAACGGGTACGGATCCCAGTGCCTCATCCACGCCATCACGTTGAGAACGACCCACAATCCCAGGATTACCGACTGGATGATGATGAAGCGCCAGGAGCCCATGACCCGGGCAACCGTGTCGGCCGTCCTCTGACCCACGGTGAAGCGCTCCTCCAGGATCTCGTTGACATTCTGGACGGGAGGGTGCCGGTGCGGGAACGGCTCGGGAAAATGCAGCTTCGTCACGGGAGGCTCCTGGTCCGAAAACGTGGCGGATCGGCCGGGACCTGCCCCGACCGACCCGCCAACCTATCACTCAGACCCGCATCCGGCCCATGGGACGCGCGCGATGCCGCCCCGGATCAGAACCCTTCCTGCGCCGTGCGCGCGATGATCTCCTCCTGGAGATCCTTCCCGATATCCACGAAGTAGTCGCTGTAGCCCGCCACCCGCACGAGCAGGTCCCTGTACTGGTCCGGGTGCGCTTGTGCGTCCCTGAGCGTCTCGGTCCCGACCACGTTGAACTGAATGTGGTGTCCACCCAGGCGGAAGTACGTCCGCACCAGGTCGGTCAGTCGGTCGATGCCGGTGTCGCCCTCCAGCACCTGCGGCAGGAAGCGCTGGTTGAGAAGCGTCCCGCCCGACTTCACCTGGTCCATCTTACCCAGGGACTTGCACACGGCCGTCGGCCCGTGGCGGTCCGCGCCGTGCGCCGGCGAGGTGCCGTCCGAGATCGGCAGGGACGCGTGGCGACCGTCCGGCGTGGCGCCCACCCGGGTGCCGAAGTACACGTGGCAGGTCGTCGACAGCATATCGAGGTGGTACTCACCGCCCTTGGTGTTGGGCCGCCCGTCGATGGTGTCGAACAGCGAGGCGTAGATGCGCTGCATGAGCGTGTCCGCGACGTCGTCGTCGTTGCCGTACTTGGGCGTCCGGTTGAGGAGCGTCTGGCGGAGCGGCTCGTCGTCCTGGAAATCCGCCTCGAGCGCCTTGATCAGCCGCGCCATGTCCACACGGGCGCCGTCGAACACATGGGTACGAATAGCCGATAGGCTGTCCGTCGTCGTGCCGATGCCGCAGCACTGGATGTAGGTCGTGTTGTAGCGGGCTCCGCCGTCGTTGTAGTCGCGCGCATTCTCGATGCAGTCCTGGATCACGACCGAAAGAAACGGCGCGGGTGCGTACCGTGCGTACATCGACTCGATGTACTGGTTGACCTCCACCTTCACGTCGACGAAGTACTCGAGCTGCTTCCTGAACGCCTCGTACACGTCCTCGAACGACTGGAAGCCCCGCGCGTCTCCGGTCTTCGGGCCGATCTGCTTGCCCGACGCGGGATCGGTGCCGTCGTGCAACGCGATCTCGAGGATCTTCGGAACGTTGAGGTAGCCGGTCAGGATGTAGGATTCCTTCCCGAACGTCCCGGTCTCGATGCACCCGCTCGTGCCCCCCTCTCGTGCGTCCTCGATCGTCTTGCCGGCGCGGATCTGCTCCGCGATGACCGTGTCGGCATTGAAGAGCGACGGATAGCCGTACCCCTTCCGGATGACCTTCGCAGCCTCCTTCAGGAAGCGGTCCGGGGTCTTGGAGCTGACCTGGAGGTTCGCCTGCGGCTGGAGGAGCCGGATCTCGTCCACCACCTCGAGCAGGAGATAGGACAGGTCGCTCACGCCGTCGGATCCGTCGGCCGTGAGGCCCCCGAAGTTGATGTTCGTGAAGTCGTTGTACGTCCCGCTCTCCTTCGCGGTCACGCCCACCTTCGGAGGTGCCGGGTGGTTGTTGAACTTGATCCAGAGCGCCTCGAGCAGCTCCTTGGCGCGCTCCCGATCGAGCGTCCCGTCCGCGAGGCCCTTCTCGTAGAAGGGCCGAAGGTGCTGATCGAGATGGCCCGGATTCATCGCGTCCCACCCGTTCAACTCGGTCACGGTTCCCAGGTGGACGAACCAGTACATCTGGATCGCCTCCCAGAAGCTCCGCGGCGCGTGAGCCGGTACCCAGCGACACACCTCGGCAATGCGCTCGAGTTCTTCACGCCGAGCCGGATCGGCCTCGGTCGAAGCCAGCTCGTCGGCCAGGTCGGCATGGCGCTCCGCGAACACGATCGCGGCGTCGCAGGCGATGTCCATCGCCTTGAGCTGCTCGAGCTTACGCGTGGCGTCGGGGTCGCCCTTCCAGTCGAGCCGGGAGATCCGGTCTGCGATCTGCGCCTTGTAGTCGAGCATCCCCTTCCGGTAGATCTCGCCGTCGAGCGCCGTGTGGCCAGGGGCGCGCTGCTCCATGAACTCCGTGAACACGCCCGCCTCGTAGGCGTCCAACCATGGCTGCGGCACGTGCGCGAACACCCTGTCACGCATCGACCGGCCCCTCCAGTACGGAATGACGTCGCGCTCGTAGAGCGCGATGTCCTCGTCGCACACGGCGTAGCTCGTCTTGTCCCGGTCGTTGAGTGTGCGGAGGTCCTCGATCGAGTGGCACGTCAGCTCGGGAAAGGTGGGGATCGCCTTGGGAGCGGGTCCGCGCTCGCCAACGATCAACTCGCCCTTCCCGATGTAGATCGTCTTCTTCTCGCAGAGCTCCTTGAAGGCCATCGCTCGCAGCACGGGTACCGGGTGCTTGCTTTCGTTCTCGCGGTAGAAGCGGGTGATGATCTCCGCCCGCTCTCCCGAAATCGTGGGGTGGGCGTTGAAGCTCTGCTCTCTGAGGCAGGCGATACGTTCGTTCACGGGTGTCAACCTCCGATGGTTACCGGGAGGCCGTAGCGCTCCAGGCGGGCGGACAGCTCCTGCACGCGCTCGCCGGGGATCTCGCGGTCGTCCTCCAGCCGCCAGGGCATACCAAACCTGTCGTGCTTGCTCTTGGCGGGTCGATGGAAAGGCAGTAGATGGACGGCGTCGATGCCCGGCAGGTCGGCCAGGAAGGCGCCGGTACGGTCGATGTTCTCGTCGTTGTCGTTGATCCCGGGGATCAACGGAATACGGATCCGGATCCGGGCGCGTGCGGAGACGAGGCGGACCAGGTTATCGAGGATCGGCTGCAGGGGCACGCCGGTGGCGTCGCGATGCAGCTCGGGGTTCATGGTCTTGAGGTCGTACAGGAACAGGTCCGTCCGCTCGGCGACGCTCAGGAGGACCTTGGGAGCGGCGAACCCGGTCGTGTCCACGGCCCGGTGGATGCCCCGTGCTCCGCAGGTGTCGAGCACGTCGATCAGGAAGCGCCACTGCTGGAGCGGTTCGCCGCCCGAGAAGGTGACGCCTCCGCCCGATTGCTCGTGGAAGAGCCGGTCGCGCTCGATCTCGGCGAGGACCTCTTCGACCGAGTAGGACCGCCCGACCATCTGGCGCGCCTCCGCGGGACAGACGGCGACGCACGCGCCGCCCAGATGGCACCTGGAGGCATCGGTCACCACACCGTGGCCGGTCAGCGTGAGCGCGCCCTCCGTGCAGGCATCCACGCACATCCCGCACCCGAGGCAACGGTCCGGGTTGTAGTAGACGAACGGCTCGCGCCCCTGGCTCTCCGGGTTGT
>CAZFIS010000005.1:0-1245 GCA_964519125.1 uncultured Gemmatimonadaceae bacterium
CGCCGGGGGCCGGCGGAGGGGCCGAACAGGCGAGCAAACCCCGGGGAGAACGCCCGTCCCCCCCGGGGCCCGCACCGCCTACCTCACCCGTCAGTGCGTGATCTTGTTCGACGTGAGGTGCTCGAACGTGTTGCGGTTCGGCGGCTCCACCCCGAGCAGGTTGTGCACGAAGAAGTCGTTTCGCTTCTCGTACCCGTAGGCTCCGCCCGACGTGTGGTCGGAGTTCGGGATCTCGAGCAGGTCGAACATCTTGTTGTCCTTGATGAGCGCGTTCACCACCTGGAGCGTGGAGGACGGATCGACGTTCGTGTCGAGCTCACCGAAGACGAGCATCAGCTTGCCCTGGAGGCGGTACGCGTTCTCCGCGTTGGACGACGCGATGTACTGCGGGCCCAGCGGCCACCCCATCCAGAGCTCGTTCCACCAGATCTTGTCCATCCGGTTGTCGTGGCACCCTGAGGCCGAGTAGCCGACCGTGTAGAAATCGGGGTGGAAGAGGAGCGCGGCCATCGCGTCCTGCCCTCCGGCCGACGTCCCGTAGATGCCTACGCCTCCCTTGATGTCGTACCACGGGAACTTCTTCGCCGCGGCCTCGTGCCACAGGATCCGGTCAGGGAAGCCCGCGTCCTTGATGTTCTTCCAGATCACGTCATGGAAGGCCTTGCCCCGGTTGTTCGTCCCCATGCCGTCGATCTGCACGACCACGAACCCGAGCTCGGCCAGGTTCTGCATGTCGTTCGTCACGCGGAACGTCTTCGGCACGAACGAGCCCTGCGGCCCGGCATAGATGTTCTCGATGACGTGGTATTTCTTGTGCGGGTTGAAGTTCGTGGGCTTGTAGATCAAGCCGTAGATGTCGGTCTTGCCGTCCCTCGCCTTGGCCACGAACACCTGCGGCGGCTTCCATCCGGCCTTCTCGAGCGCCGTGATGTCGCCCTTCTCGAGGTTCATCACCACGCTCTGGTCGCTGGTGCGGCGCAGCACGCCCTCGGTCGGCAGGTCCACCCGCGACCACAGGTCCACGTAGTACTTGTGGTCCGGCGACGAGACGATGTCGTGGTAGCCGCTGGCCGGGGTGAGCGGGATCATGTTCGTGCCGTCGAAGTTGATGCGGTAGAAGTGGAGGAAGTACGGATCTTCGCCCTTGTTCACGCCGCCCGCCCCGAAGTAGATCTGGCTGTTCGCGGTGTCGACCCACTCGACGTCGCGCACCACCCAGTCACCCTTGGTGATCTGGTGGTCCAC
>CAZFIS010000005.1:1255-10026 GCA_964519125.1 uncultured Gemmatimonadaceae bacterium
TCTGGCCGTCGTGCAGGTCGTAGCGGTACGTGTGCCCCGTGTCGGTCAGGCCGCTGTTGGCGCGCGGATAGTCGATGAACGTCTTGGACGTCTCGTTCACGATGGCGCGCGCCGCGCCGGTCTTCGCGTCGACCTCGATGACCCGATAGACCTGATGCCCGCGCTGGTTGTACTCGAAGGTGAATGCGCGGCTGTCCTTCCACCACTCGGGCTGGGTGACGTCGTACTGGTTCGAGAAGAGCGTGTTGTCGACGTCGATCTGCTGTCCCGTCACGAGGTTGAACAGCACCGGCTCGCGCTGGTCGACACGGTCGCCCGGCTTGCGATAGAGGCGCCCCACCGAGTCCTTGGGCTGGAGCTGGTCCGGCGGGTTCGACACCACGTAGTGGATGTGACGGTCGTAGCCGGGCTTGGTGCGGTAGGCCACCAGCTCCTGGGAGTTCGGAGCCCAGGCGATCGAGCGCAGCGAGTAGTAGTTGCCCTCGGAGCCGTCGTAGCTGAGCGCCTTGCCCGCATCCGAGCCGGCCTTACGCACCCAGACGTTGTAGTCGTAGATGTAGGCCTCCAACGTCCCGTCGGGAGACGCTACCGAGGTCGGGGAGTTGCGAATCCTGGGCGCCTGCTGCGCCGCGGCCACATCCTCGTCGGCCCATTCCGTGTCCCACGGACCCTCGTAGGGCACGGGGGCGGTGTCGGCTTCGGACACGTAGGGGACCGCATACGGATTCGGATCCGGTTCGCCGCGCCGTCCGAAACGTCCGAAGCGCGCGACACCCGCATCGCTGCACTCGTACGAGCTGAGTGAGCAGTCCCAGTTGTGGCCGTCGTGGTAGATGCGGATGGCCTTCTGGCCCTCCCGGAACTCGAAACGGCTGAACGGCAGCGTAATCGCGCTGTACGTCGTGTCCCACAGTTGGGAGAGCGTCCGGGCAAGCTTGTCGTGATCGAAGGCCGGACTCTTCTCCTTGGTGTTCGCATCGACGAGCACGAATTCGTGGCCGCCCTTGACGGTCTTGTTGTAGAAGAAGCGCTCGGTCCCCTGGATCCACTGAGGTGGGCTCATGAGATCCACGGCGAGCCCTTCGTAGTGGGAGTTCAGCTCTTCGGCGCGCTTGTAGTCGGCGGTGGTGCCCTGGGCACGCACCGGCGGAGCGAACGCGAGGAAGGCCGCGATCAAGGCGCCCGCCGCAAGGCCGCGGGAGGCGACCCGGCAGGTGAGTCGGCGAAGCATCATAGCTCCCCTTGGAATGAGCGGCGTACGTGATCCGCCGGCCAGTGCCGGTGGGCGGCGCCGCGGTGCATGGATGGTGGAAAAGAACAGCCGGGAGACACCGGATCGGCCCGAAACGCTGGCACGGCGTCCGCTCCCCCAACCGGATCGCCGAAGGTGTTCACGTCGTTCGGGCTGCCCGCGATGGACATGGCCGTGCTCTCCTGGTCTGGCGGAGGGGAATGGCATCGTGCGCCGGGGCGCTCCGTCGCGCAAGAGCCCCGCGAGGGTGGGCCTAGGGCCTGGCTTATCCGCGCCGATTCTGTCGTTTCCCGAGCCCGGGACCTATTCTACCAGCCCTTCCCGGGCGGCCACGGCGCCGGGTATTCTTGGCGTCTCGCGAAGGTCGAGAGCCCTTCGTCGCCCGGCAGAGCGCGTTCCATCGATCTACCAGGAGAAGCTCCATGCACGATGCCGCCCACCGCCGGCGCGTCCGGCCCACCATCCTCCTGGCCCTCGCGGCACTGGCGCTTCCCTCGGGCGTGCGCGCGCAGAGGTTCGACGTGTCGTTCCCCGCGTCGCTGCACGCGGGCCCGATCACCGGACGGATGTTCGTGTTCATCTCGAGCGACAACCGGCGCGAGCCCCGCTTCGAGGCGGGCTCGTACGCGGGAAGCGTCCCGTTCTTCGGCGTCGACGTGAGCGGGCTCGCACCGGGCACGCCGGCCGTGATCGACGCGACGACGTCCGGCTTTCCTGTCGCCTCGCTCTCGGACCTCCCGACGGGCGACTACTACGTCCAGGCGCTCCTGGACGTCTACACGCGATTCCCCCGCGCCGACGGGCACGTGATCTGGGCCCACATGGACCACTGGGAGGGGCAGGACCTCACGAGATCGCCGGGCAACCTCGTGAGCGCCGTCCAGCGGATGCACCTCGATCCTTCGGCAGGCTTCGACGTGAAGCTCTCCCTCAGCGAGGTGATTCCTCCGATCGAGATGCCGCCGGACACGAAGTGGGTCAAGCACATCAAGATCCAGAGCGCCCTGCTGACGAAGTTCTGGGGCCACCCGATCTATCTGGGGGCGACGGTGCTCCTGCCCAAGGGCTACGACGAGCACCCGAACGCTTCGTATCCCGTGATCTATGACCAGGGGCACTTCAGCCTGCGCGCTCCGTTCGGCTTCAACCCCGACGCGCGGCCGATGCCGCCCCGGTTCCGCGACGCCATGCGCGAGCGCTCGGCGCGGGAGTCCGGCTACGCGTTCACGCAGGAGTGGATGTCGGACAGCATGCCCCGCATGATCGCGGTCACGTTCCAGCACCCGACGCCCTACTACGACGACTCCTACACCGTCAACTCGGAGAACGACGGGCCGTACGGAGACGCGATCCTCACCGAGCTGATCCCCTACGTCGAGTCGCACTTCCGTATCATCCGCCAGCCGTATGCCCGCATGCTCACCGGCGGCTCCACGGGCGGGTGGGAGTCGCTCGCGCTCCAGGTGTTCCACCCGAAGTTCTTCGGAGGGACGTGGTCGCTGTATCCCGACCCCGTCGACTTCCGCAACTTCCAGCTCACCGACCTCTACACGGACACGAGCGCGTTCGTCCCGAACGAGAGCGGGTGGTGGGTCACGCCGCGGTACATGATGCGGGACGTGGACGGCCAGCCCCACACGAGCACCAGCCAGCTCAGCCACCTGGAGGCCGTGCTGGGCAGCCACGGCCGCTCGGACCAGCAGTTCAACGCGTTCGACGCCGTCTGGGGACCTGTGGGTGAGGACGGGTACCCGCGGCAGATCTGGAACAAGCACACCGGGCACATCGACCGCAGCGTCGTCGAGTACATGCGCGAACACGGGTTCGACCTGAGGGCGTACCTCGCGAAGAACTGGTCGACGATCGGGCCGGACCTGGTCGACAAGATCCACGTGTACGTGGGCGACATGGACACCTACTACCTGAACCTGGCGGTCTACCGGCTCCAGGACTTCTTCAAGCAGACCAAGGACCCGCACTACGAGGGGACGTTCGGGTACGGCCGGCCGATGAAGCCGCACGGATGGCAGCCCTTCACGAACGCGGAGCTCATCCAGATGATGGGGAAGCAGGTGCGCCGGCACGGGCCCGAGGCCGATCGCGATCATCCTTCGTGGATGTACAAGTAGACCGGTAGGCGCTCGGGAACGGCGAGCCGGCTTCCTCTGCCCGGGGGCCGGCTCGCCGTTCGGGTCGCTCGTCCTGCGGGGTTCGCCTCCGCGATGCGGTGCCTCCTCGCGCTCCGCGTCTCACCCTCCCCTCGCGTCTACCCGCTCGTCTTCGACGCGACCCAGTCAAGCACGATCAGCGCGGGCACCCAGTACGGGAAGATCCCGTACAGCGTGTCGCTGACAGAGTGCGAGTGCCGGTCCACCGCGACGAACACCTGCAGGCAGAAGACCACAGCCAACAGAACCAGGAGCGTCGCCTGCCAGGAAGCGGGCCGGTACGTCCATCCCCACGGCTTGAACCACGTGCGCGCCATACGGCTCTCCGGTGCGGGTGAGACCGCGAGCGGGTTGTGGGATGCAATGTACTTTGTGATGCAAAGTATCTGCAAGCCACACATCGCGGGGAGCCCTCTCGGCAGTGCCGTGCGACTCGGCCGCGCGGGTGCGCGAGGACGGCCCCCCGACGCACCCCCCGCGCGCTCGAGGCCGTCCTCGCGACCTACAGATCTTCGAGATCCTTGCGCGCGCGATCCAGGATCGCGCGCACCTTTTCGACCTCCTCGAGCTCCGCACGCGCCGCCGCCTTGAACGCGGCCTTGGTAAGCCGTCCCCAGGAGCTCCAGATCTCGGCCGTCTCGGGGCCCATGTGCACACCCCAGTCCTTCCACCCGGTAGCCCTCTTCCAGATGCGCTCCACCTGCTCTTCGTGGAGCTTCAACTCCTCCCGCCCCGTGTCGGTGAGGTGGAAGACACGCTTGCCCTCCTCCTCCTTCCCTTGCACGAGGCCCTCGTCCTCGAGCTGTTGCAGCACCGGGTAGACCGTGCCCGCGCTCGCGTGGTACATCCCTCCGGAGCGCTCCTCGAGGCGCTTCATCAACTCGTAGCCGTGCGCCGGGCCGTCGTCCAGCAGGGACAGCAACGCCAGCCGCACTTCTCCCTGACGGAAGAAGGCGCGCCGCGGTCCGCGACGCCCACGCTTCCACGGCCCTCCACCGACGTCCCAGTCGAACAGCCAGTCGAAGTCCATTCCGTGCCTCCGTGTCCCGAACACCATGGTCCCGTCCCTCCTCACCTCTTGAGAATCGTGTCGTGCGATTACACGTACAATACGTCGTAGTGTGTATCGTACGATATACATTACGACGTCCGTGCCGTCAACGTTTCCGTGTGGGCCCCTCATGGGTGGTTCGGTGGTGGTCGCGCGCGGAGGGCTCCCCTTCTTCAGCGACCTGCTAGCGGTCCCTCTCGTTCTGGTGGCGCGCCGTGATGTCGTCCGAGTCGCCCTTCATGCCGTCCGGGCCCATCGAGCCTACGGTGAAGCCCATGCGGTCCACGTCCAGATAGTAGAGGTGCCCCCACGGGTCCACAGCGTCGCCCGTGTAGGCATAGTGCAGCCACTGGTCCCACGCCTTGCCCTCGGTGGGAAGAGGCTCGCCGCGGTTCACCTCGGCCATGAGCTCTTTCACCATCGAATCGAGCCGTCCCGGCACGATCTTCTCCTTGACCCGGTCGACGAGTGGCTTGGCTTCCTGCAACAGCATGGCCCGTGTCTTCGGAATGGTCACGGCCACCGCCAGAGCGACGACGATCAGGAGGAAGAGTTTTCCGAACATGACGCGGCAGGCTCCGGAAAGGAGACGTGATGAAGATGTGAGGGTATCACCCAAGCTTAACGAGCGTCGCCGATTCGGCCAGAGACGCATGCAATGAGGGGCCGCGCGGCAAGAGCCGCGCGACCCCTCCTCGATTCCCGTCTTCGACGGCGCGCGAGACGCCGAGATCCCGGGCGGTGCGCTGCTAGAAGCCGCCCGTGCCGGCCGTGAACCCCTGCTTGCGCTCCACCGCGAGCCTGCGGGTGTACGTGCGGTTCCCGATCGTGAGAGTGAGGGTGTACGAGCCCGGATCGACCATCGCCGCCTGGCCGCCCCCGCGGCCGCCGAACACGCTCCTCATGGTCATGCCGGGGCGGATGATGTCGGCGAGCTCACGGAGCCTGGAGTACTGAGCTTGACGTCCACCTCCCCCGCCCAGTGACTCGCCGGGACGCGCCTGGAAGGCCTCGGGATTGCGGGTGCCTCCGCCGCGTCCGAAGCCACCGCCGCGACCTCCGAAGAGGGCCGAGCGGTCGGTCTCGCCCGTGAAGAGGCCGATCAACCGGTGCAGCGGCCCCTTGTCCCATCCCGCCGCGACCAGAGAGTCCTCCACCTGCTTGGCCCTCTGCGCCAGCTCGAGGCTGTCGCGGTGCTCGGAGGGAGACAGCGGCTGGGCCGTCGGCGGCGGACCGCGGAAGTTCCAGTCCACCGTGTGAATGCCGGCCGTCGCGGGCGCGTTGAGCGTTTGGATCACCTTGCCGCTCCCGTCCGCGATCACGATCCGGGCCTGGGGTCTCCGGGCGCCCTCACCCGAGGAGACGGACGACGCCACGTCCTTGCCCACGAAGTAGCTGATCTGCGCTACGGCGCCCGGCGTCGGCCGCTGGAACCAGTGCTGCCCGTACGACTCCCCTCCGCGCGGCGCGTCACCGAACTGGAAGGCGGGCGGTGAAGAGAAGAGCGTCGCCCCGTCCGCGACCACCTTGTCGGTCAGCCCTTCCAGCGCGGAGATGTTCACGATCCAGATCGCCCGTCCGTGCGTGCCCGCGATCAGGTCGCGGTCGCGCGGCTGGATCTCCAGGTCGCGCACCGGTACGGTCGGCAGTCCGGTCATGAACCGCTGCCACGACGCGCCCCGGTCCGTGGACACGTACACGCCCAGGTCCGTCCCCACGAAGAGCAGGTTCGGGTTGTGCGGATCCTCTCGGATCACGTGCACGAAATCCGGACCGCCCGTGGGCAGGTTGTGGGCGATCGACTTGAACGACTTGCCGCCGTCCTCGGTGACGTAGACGTACGGGGCGAAGTCGTTCGTGCGGTGGTTGTCGAACGTGACGTAGAAGCGGTCCTGATCGAAGTGCGACGGCTCGATCCGGCTCACGTACGTGCCCTTGGGCACACCGGAGAACCGGCTGGTCAGCTCGTCCCACGTGCCGCCGTCGTCCGGGCTGGTCCACACGCGCCCGTCGTCCGTGCCCACGAAGAGCATGCCTTGCCGCATCGGCGATTCCGCCAGCGTGACGATCGTCGCGTACGTCTCCGCCCCCGTGGCGTCGGTCGTGATGCCGCCGGTGGTCTCGGTGCTGACCTTGATCTTCTCGGAGTCGGCGTACGTCAGGTCCGGAGAGATGGGCTCGAGGCCGTCCCCGAAATCGGTGCTCTTCAGGACCATGTTGGCGCCGGCGTAGAAGTTCCGCCGGTCGTGCACCGACTGGAAGAACGGCGTGTCCCAGTTCCAGCGCAGCACGTACTTCGCGGAGTCCGCGCTGGCACGGCGCTGCAGGTCCTGGATGCGCGGGTCGCTCGCGCTCACGCCCTGGCCCTCGAGCGTGACGATCGTGTCCTGATACGGCCTCCAGTGATCCTCCCAGCTCGGCTTTGCCAGGCGGTCGGTCTCGCCCGTGGCGACGTTCACACGTCCCATCGAGCCGCCCTGCGACTCCGCCCACACGATGTTCGGGTCCACCGGGTCCTGCGCAGTGTAGAAGCCGTCACCGCCGTAGACGCTGGCCCACTGATAGTTGTCGATGTCGCCACGCGCGAGGCGGCTCGGGCCGCACCAGACGCCGTTGTCCTGCAAGCCGCCGCAGACCCGGTAGGGGATGTCCATGTTGTAGGAGACACGGTAGAACTGCCCGATCGGAATCACGTTCAGGTACTGCCAGTTACCACCCTGATCGAACGAGATCGCCACGCCGCCGTCGTTGCCGACGATCATGCGGTTCCCGTCGTTCGGATCGATCCACAGCGCGTGGTCGTCGACGTGGATGTCGTTCGTCGTGGTCCCCACCGTCTTGCCGCCGTCGGGCGAGAACTGCAGCGGCGTGGACGACCAGTAGACCCGGTTCGGGTCCTTGGGGTCGACGCGCACTTGCGAGTAATAGAAGGGACGGGTGTCGATGTCGTTCATCTTCTTCCAGGTCGTCCCGCCGTCGTCCGAGCGGTAGAGCCCGGAGCCTCCGGTCCCGTCGGCTTCCTTCCTGGCCTCGACCAGCGCGTACATGATCTGCGGATTGCTCGGGCTGATCGCGATCCCGATGCGCCCCTTCTCGGCGGTCGGGAAGCCGCCCCCCTTCACCTCGGTCCACGTGTCGCCACCGTCCGTGCTCTTCCACAGCGCGCTCCCCGGCCCGCCGCTGTCGAGGAAGTACGGCCCGCGCACGCGCTGCCAGCTCGACGCGAACAGCGTGTTGGGATCACCCGGCTTGAACGCCACGTCCACGAAGCCGGCCTTGTCACTCACGAACTTGACCCTCTGCCAGGTCTTGCCGCCGTCCTTGGTGCGATAGAGGCCGCGGTCCGGGTTCGAGTCCCAGATGTGGCCGAGCGCCGCGACGAACACGATATCGGGGTTGGTGGGATTCACCACGACGCGACCGATGACCTGGGTCTCCTTGAGGCCCATGTAGGTCCAGGAGAGACCTCCATCCACGGACTTGAAGATCCCACCTCCGGGCGAGATCGAATTCCGGGAATCCTCCTCCCCGGTCCCGGCCCACACCTGGTTCGAGTCGCTCGGCGCGATGGCCAGATCGCCCATCGACACGACCCTGGTCTGATCCCACACGGGTCGGAAGGTCGTGCCGTTGTTCGTGGTCTTCCAGATCCCGCCGCCCGCCGCCGCGACGTAGAACGTCGTGGAGGGGCTGGGAAGGCCTTCGATGTCCGTGACGCGCCCCATCATGTTCGCCGGCCCGATGGACCGCCACCGGAAGGCCGACAGCATGGTGGAATCGAGCGGCTGGCTGAGCTGGGCGCGCACCCCGGAAGCTCCGAGCACGAGCGCCACGAGGGCTACCGCGAGAGGGATTCGTCGCATGGTCGATGCGTCCTGCCAGAGGTCAGTATGTGCGCCGGGGAGGGCGACGACGCGTGAACGCGGAGAAGCCGAGCCTCACATGCTGCTCGCCGTGGCGAGGCCCACCGAACGTCGGCACCTCACGGACAGGGCAGCGGGCCTGGATGTTGAGTTACGCGCTCCTCCGCCTCCACGCCAGATAGACCGGGATGCCCGCCAGGATGAGCGTGGTGCCGTACACGGCGTTGCGCGGGTTGGACACGATCGAGCTGACCACCACGAACGCCGCGGCGGCCGTGAACAGCCCCGGAAGGAGTGGATGTCCCGGCACCCGGAATCGCGGCCGATCCGCATCGGCCCCGGACACCGCAGCGTCCGCGCCGGGACCCGCGCCCGCCGGTAGGACCACACCGCGGCCGTCCCGCCGGCGATACACGAAGAGCGTCGAGACGATGAGC
>CAZFIS010000005.1:10126-15991 GCA_964519125.1 uncultured Gemmatimonadaceae bacterium
GTCGCCGAACGCGGCGCGCATGGCGTCGGCGGCGGGCGCGGTGCTGCGGGCCAGGCCTCGTGCTCCGAGCGCGCCCAGATACGCCGCGTTCGCCGAAACGTAGACGAGCACCACCACGATCACTCCGACCACGAGCGCGCGCGGCAGGCGGCGCTCGGGATCGCGGATCTCCTCGGCGATGTTGTTCGCCATCTGCCACCCGCCGTACGCGAACAGCACGGGGACGAGCGCCGTGCCCATCGCCAGGAGCGACACCCCTCCCCCCCCTGCCACCGGCGCCCCCACCACGCCGTGGGTCCCCCACAGCCAGACGCCCGTGGCCACCAGGACGGCCAACGCCACCAGCTTGAGGATCGTGAACGCGTTCTGGACCCACGACCCGAACCGGACCCCGGCGGCGTTGACGCCGGAGAGCAGGACGATCGCCGCGACCGCCATGGGCTTGATCGACCCCTGGCCCGCGCCCGTGACGTCGGCCGCGTAGCTCGCGAACGTGATCGCCACGGCGGCGATGGCTCCGGAGTTGATGACGAGGAGCTGAGTCCACCCGTACAGGAACGCGGGAATCGGGCCGAAAGCCTCGCGCAGGTACACGTAGCCGCCGCCCGCCTGCGGCATCCGGTTGCCGAGCTCGGCGAAGCAGAAGGCACCGACGAGCGCGATCGCCCCACCCAGGCACCAGGCAGCCAGGACCGCGCCCGCGCTTCCGACCCTCTGCGCCACGACCGCGGGGTTGAGGAAGATCCCGGCCCCGATGATGCCACCCACCACGACCATCGTGGCGTCGAACGTGCCGAGCCTGCTCTCGTAGCCGGTGTCGCTCACGCCTTCTCCTTCAGGAACCCGGTGACGGCTTCGAGCCAACGGACGGGCTGCTCGAGATGGACGGTGTGCCCGGCTTCCGGCACGATGCGGAGCGTAGCGCGGGGCAGACGGGACGCCATGGCGCTCGCGATCTCCACGAACTTGGCGTCCTCCGCTCCCGCGAGGAGGAGCACGGGCAGGTCCAGTCCGGGAAGGTCCTCCCAGAACGATGGCAGGCTCCCGGTGCCCAGGCCCCGGAGCGCGGCGGCCAGGCCGCGCGGATCGTGGGCGAGGCGACGCGCGCGCACGGCTGCACGCGCCTCGACCGAGAGGCGACGCGCGATGGAGGCGAAGAGCGGCCGCGCCTCCCACGCGTCCACGAAGGGGACGATACCCTCACGCTCGAGCTCCGACGCGAGCGCTTCGTCGGACGCACACCGGGCCGAGCGCTCCTCCTCGGAGGCGAGCCCGGGCGAGCCGCTCTCGAGCACGAGTGTGCGCACGCGCTCCGGGTGGCGCACGGCCAGCGCCAGCGCGAGCCGTGCCCCCATCGAGTAACCCACCACGTGGGTCGGCTCGGGGCCCATGGACGCCAGGATCCCGGCGAGCGCCCCCTCGAGCGTGAACGCTTCCGCCCGCGTGGGCCCGCGCCCGTGCCCCGGGAGATCGAGGGCGAGCGGACGGAAGGCTGCCGCACGCAGGCCGTCGGGAACCAGACCGCCCCAGGCCGCCGACGATCCCGTGAATCCGTGCAGGAGGAGAACGTCCAGGAGCTACATCCCGACTTTCGGGGTCACGCGCACCATCACGGCCCCGTGCGACGGGACCATCGCAGTGTAGTGGCCTCCGAAGGTGCCCATGTCCTTGTGCTCCCACAGGTCACGGACGGTCACCGAATCGGTGTGGAGCCCGAGTGCGCGGAAGCTGACCGACATCGGCGTCGGCACCGATGCCCGATTGAGCAGCACCGCCGCCCTCGATCCGTCGGCCAGGGGCCTCGCCCACACCTGGAGCTCCGGCGGCCAGTTCTGCACCAGCCGCCCCTGGACGCCCAGAGAGTCCTGGTCCACCGCGATGACCTCCTTGTTCGTGAGGATCTCGCGAGTCTCCCTGGCCCGGCGGGTGTCGGCGAGCAACTCGCGCAGGTCGTTGCCGGCCATGAGCGGTGCAGCCATGATCGCCCACAGGCTGAAGTGCGCTCGATACTCGACGTTGGTCATCCCACCGTTGCCCACCTCGAGCATGTCCGGGTCGTTCCACCCCCCGGGCCCGGCGGACTGCCAGTACTGGGACGAGCGATCCAGGATCGTCATCACGCTCTGCCAGTTGTCCTCGATATCCCCGGTGGTGCGCCACAGGTTGCCCGTCGTGGGACCCCACTCCCACGGCTCGTTCGAGCCCCACTCGCAGATGCTGAACACGATGGGCCGCCCCGCCTTGGCGAGCGCGTCGCGGAAGATGCCGTACTGCGTTCTGGCATCCAGGCCCGCGGAGTTGCACCAGTCGACTTTCACGTAGTCCACGCCCCACTCCGCGTACGTGCGCGTGTCTTGGACCTCGTGCTGGTACGAGCCCGGGCGGCCCTGACAGGTACGCCGCCCCGCATCGGTGTACAGCCCGAACTTCAGCCCCTTCGAGTGCACGTAGTCGGCCAGCGCCTTCATCCCCTCCGGGAAGCGCGTCGAGTCCGGCACGATCCGTCCGCTCGCGTCGCGCGCCACCTGCCAGCAATCGTCGATGACGATGTAGCGATAGCCGGCGTCCTTCATGCCCGACGCGACCATGGCGTCCGCGGTCTCTCGGATGAGCTTCGAGCTCACGTTGCAGCCGAAGTGGTTCCAGCTGTTCCACCCCATCGGGGGCGTGCGGGCCAGGCCGTTGTCGAGGGGAAGGCGAGCCGCCGGGCCCCCTCGGGGGCCGCCGTGGCCCGGCGCGGGCGCGGCACCGAGCAGGAGGCTCAGGCCGAAAACGCCCGCCACGAGCCCGAGCCCGGAAATGATGCGCATATGCATCTTCATGATCGACTCCTGAAAGCATGATCGATGGGACATTGTACAAACCCTCGTCGGATCCCCGACAGGGGACCGGATCCGCTCCTCGCGGCCCGGCACAATTCCGGTGGCGTGATCCGGAATCACCGCGTATGGTATCCGGTCGTTCCAGTTGCACGGACCTTCTCGTCAGAGGCCCGTCTGCCTTTTCCACAAGGAGATACCGATGCGTACGGATCGTCTCGCGTCGATCACGTTGTTGATCGCGCTAGCGCTTCCGGGTCCGGTCATGGCGCAACGCCGCGGCGGGCCCGCGCCCGGCCCGAGGCCCCACCCCGCCGAACCTCTGCACTTCCAGTACCTGGGTCCCGAGAGCGCGGGACGCGTCGCGTCCATCGCCGGAGTCCCGGGTGACACGATGACGTATTTCCTCGGCGCGGCCTCGGGCGGCGTCTGGAAGACCACGGACGGCGGCAAGACCTTCAAGCCGACGTTCGACGACCAGGACGTGCAGGCCATCGGTGCCCTCGCCGTCGCACCCTCCAATCCGCTCATCGTGTGGGCGGGCACGGGCGAGGCCTGGGCGATCCGGGACGCCGACGTGATGGGTGACGGCGTCTACAAGTCGGTGGACGGCGGTGATACGTGGGCCCACATGGGGCTGCCCAAGACGGGCAGGATCGGCACGATCGTCGTCCATCCGACGAACCCCGACATCGTCTACGTGTGCGCGCTGGGAACGACCACGGCTCCCCAGCAGGAACGCGGCGTCTTCAAGACCACCGATGGGGGCAAGACGTGGAAGCGGGTCCTCTTCGTGAACGAGAAGACCGGCTGCTCCGGCCTCTCGATGGACGCCCACGATCCGAACACGCTCTTCGCGGGCGAGTGGCAGGTCGAGATGCACACCTGGGTCGAGGACGACGGTGGCCCGGGCAGCGGCGTGTACGTGACGCACGACGGCGGCGCGCACTGGAAGCACCTCACGAACGGGCTCCCGAAGAGCCCGCTCGGGAAGATCGACGTCGCGGTCGCTCCCTCGGACTCCAAGCGCGTGTACGCGCTCATCGAGACGCACAACAAGGGCTCGGTGTGGCGCTCTGACGACGGCGGCAGGAAGTGGCGGGTCGTGAGCTGGGACCGGACGCTCATCGGCCGTGCCGGCTACTACATCCGCATCCGCGTCAACCCGACGAACGAGAATGAGGTGCTCGTGGCCAACAGTGGCTTCCACCGGTCGACGGACGGAGGCCTGACCTTCGCGCACAACGACCGCGGCTGCGGCGACTGCCACGATATATGGATGGACCCGAAGAACGGGGACCACTGGGCCGTCACCGGCGATGGCGGAGCCGGCATCACCACGGACCACGCGCAGCAGTTCAAACGGATCGCGCTCCCGATCGGCCAGATGTACCACGTGGCGGTCGATCAGCAGGTGCCGTACTGGGTGTACAGCAACCGTCAGGACGATGGCACCATGCGGGGCCCGAGCAACGCCCCCATCGACGTCACCAACGTCCCGTCCTACCAGCCTGAGGGTGGGCGGGGCCGTGGCGGACGCGGGTACTCACCCTTCGGTGGGGGACGCCGCGGGCCCAGCTGGCAGGCCGGGCTCGGCGGGTGCGAGTCCGGCTTCACGCTCCCGGACGTCAACGATCCGGACATCGTGTGGGCATCGTGCTACGGGAACGAGGTGACCCGCTACGACGGCCGCGAGGGTCTCGCGCGCTCGGTGGCCCCCTGGCGGCACACGATCGACTCGCCGCCGAACGACGTGAAGTACCGCTGCCACTGGACGCCCCCGCTGGCCATCGATCCGTTCGACACCAAGAAGGTCTACTACGGCTGCCAGGTCATCTTCGAGACGGACGACGCCGGTCAGAGCTGGAAGGTCATCAGCCCCGACCTGTCGACGAAGGACTCCTCGCGCATCGTCTTCTCCGGCGGCATCAACGGAGACAACCTCGGCCAGTTCTACGGCGAGGTCGTGTTCGCCATCGCCCCCTCGAAGATCCAGAAGGGCCTGATCTGGGCGGGGACGAACGACGGGAAGCTGTGGTACACGCCGGACGGCGGTAAGACCTGGAACGACGTGACCAAGAACGTCGGCATGGCGCCGTGGGGGACGATCCGCAAGATCCAGCCGTCGCACTTCGATCCGTCCACGGCCTACGTCTCGGTGGACTACCACCTCATGAACGACGCCAATCCGTACATCTACAAGACGACGGACATGGGCAAGACGTGGACGAAGATCAGCGGCGATCTGCCCACGGGCGGTCCGCTCGACTACGTCATGGCCGTCACGGAGAACCCGAACCGTAAGGGCATGCTCTTCGCGGGCACGGGTCACGGCTTCTACTACACGATGGACGACGGCGCACACTGGACGCGGCTCAAGGGCGACCTGCCGGCCTCGCCGGTGAGCTGGATCGTGGTCGAGCCGCGGTACCACGACGTCGTGATCTCGACGTACGGTCGCGGCCTGTGGGTGCTGAGGGACATCACGCGGCTCGAGCAGTCCGACCAGGCTCCGAAGCCCGGAACGGCAACCTACCTGTACAAGCCGCACGACGGGTTCCGGATGGCCCGCAGCGGCAACGCCGAGTTCCTGTTCGACGTCGCGCCGGGCCAGGCGGGCAAGGCCACGATGGACATCCTCGACGGGAGCGGCTCGGTGATTCGCTCCGAGAACCTGGTGACGGTGGAGGGCCTGAACACGGCGAGCTGGGATCTGCGTTACACGGGACCCGCGCAGCCCGCGCTGCGCACGGTGTCCGACGACCCCTACATCTTCCAGGAACCCCGCTTCCAGGGAGACTCGACCCGGCCGGTCATCCACTGGGGGATTCAGGGTCCGCAGCGCACCGGCCCGATCGCGGCGCCGGGGCGCTACACGGTGCGGCTCACGGTGAACGGCAAGAGCTACGAACAGCCGTTGGAGGTGATCAAGGATCCGAAGATCCCGTCGAACCAGGCCGACATCGAGGCGTCGACCAAGGCCCAGATCCGCATCAACAACGACATCGACAAGACGGTTGGCATGATCAACCACCTCGAGATCCTG